>NZ_BLVP01000007.1 GCF_013340305.1 Desulfovibrio psychrotolerans | reverse complement strand
TTTGATGGTGTTCAGCATTTCCATCAAAAGGGAGAACCTCTCGATTTTCAAGAGGAACTGTCAGATCAAATCGAAACTACTTCATATAGAGTGTTCAAGATGTCTTCTTTGACTTTTCCGGGACAGGTTGGCTGATGTTTTCTGTTTTTCCTTCGGTCAACGATTTTACCGCTCGGTCAAAGTCGCGTTCCTGCTTTTCTGCGTCAAGTTGTCGCTGCTGGTGGAATTTGTCATATTCCTGCTCCGCATAGGCAAGGGCCAGCTCGTGTGATACTTTTCCGGCGTGCGTGAGGATATTGCCTTCGTTCAAGGTGAGAAAGGCGTCCAGCTTGGCTATCCATTCTGCCATATGCATGGGGGTGCGGCGTCTGGCCTGACGTTCTGCAAAAAGCAGGTATTGTTCAACAAGGTTGTTCAGTGTGAGCAATTCTTCTTCGCTCAGGTAATTCTTGGCAATTCCCACATCCTGCTTGCGCGGCTTGGTCCCGCGCCACGAGGTAAGGCCCATATGCGGTTTGGCGCTGTTCGCGCGGCTGTGGATAAGTTCCGCCGCCGTCATGCCGGTAACAGCCCAGTGCAGTTTATTCTGCACGGTTTTGAAAAACGTGATGCTTTCTTCAGTAGTGGGGTCATAATCCACGCTGGTGGCGTAAATATCGGTAATTTTCTGGTAGAAACGCCGCTCTGATGTGCGGATATCCTGAATGCGGCGGAGCAATTCTTCAAAATAATCAAAAGGCAGATCCGGATTTTTCAGTCGTTCGTCATCCAGCACAAACCCTTTGACAATATACTCCCGAAGTTGCTGCGTGGCCCAGATGCGAAAGCGCGTGGCAACATGGCTTTTCACCCGGTAGCCCACGGAGATGATCATATCAAGGTTGTAGTGCCCAAGTTGCCGCTGGACCTGCCGCGCACCTTCCTGCCGAACTGACAAGTATGCCTTGTGAGTTGCTTCCGGCTGCAACTCCCCTTCTTCATAGATATTGTTGATATGCAGGCTGACGTTTTGCTGGCTTGTCTGAAACAGCTCTGCCATCATCTGCTGCGTCAGCCAGACAGTTTCGTCTTCAAACCTGACATCAATTTTTACCCGCCCGTCTTCGGCCTGATAAATCAAAAACTGGCTTTGCTGAGGAAGGTTGGTCACGCGCCTATCCTAATCATTACGCATTTATTCTTAAGACACAGTATCAGATTCGTAGCTGACAATCCAGTCAGATAACCCCCGCCTACAGCCCCTAATCAGATTGCTTAGGAGGAATACGGCGTTCGCCATGCCCGGAGCGCTAGGCTGCGTTTCTCCGTAGGCTGTCGAGATAATCAGCCCCTTCCTGCATCATCGTGTGATGCTCCGGAAGATACTCAGCGATGCTGTCATGTTATCATGTGTGTATCGCGCCGCTGTAATACTGTTCGGTGCTACAAAAATACCTGCACAACTATTGGATGGGCTTGGATTCGGCAGGGCTTGGGGATTTGAATGGCCTTGAAAAGGCAAGAGCGGCAAGGCTTTTGATGCCTTACCGCTCTAAATAATATCCAAATTTGGCGTCCCCAAGGGGATTTGAACCCCTGTCGCCTGCGTGAAAGGCAGGTGTCCTGGGCCAGGCTAGACGATGGGGACGCTTGGTTCCGCAGCAACGGGGACTAGATGATTCCCGACTGCGGAGACGAACTTTTATGGAACGCGGCGCAGAAAGTCAAGCGCAATTTTGTGGAAAAGGCTATTCCGCAGCAGGCTTGCGGCGGGTGCCTTTTTTCAGGCGTTTCATCTGCCTGCGCACTGCGGCGCGGGTGGCGTTGTCGTCTACCGTGCGCATATAGTCGCGCAGAAAGTTCCTTTGTGCCTTGGCCTTGCCTGCCGGGGTGGTTGCGGGACATTCCTCCGCGGGAAAAGCGGGCAGGCGTATCGGGGTCTTTTCCGCTTGGGTGGCCTGCGTGGTTTGTGTGGCTTTGCTTTTTCTGGTGGCGGGCGCAGTTGCGGAAGGGGGGGGGGTCTTCTCCGGTGCGGCTGCCTGCTGCGGGGACTGTGCCATGGCATCCTGAATGGCGGCGATGAGCGGGCCCTTGTTCAGGCCGGAAACGCCGCGAATCTGGGGAAAGCGGGAGGTTGCCAGTTCGCGCAGTTCCTTGACTGTCATTGCGGTGAGTGTTGCCGCGTCTGCCGGGAGCTGGGCGTTTTCGGTTGTGGAATGCTCCGTGGGGGAAATTGGGTTCATCAATCCTTCTCCTTGTGTCTGTGTCGTTGCTACTTCCTGTGGCTGTAGAGGCGCACGTATTTTTCGTAGCAGCGTGTTACCGGCGATTCGGGGTCCAGCTTGCCCAGCAGGTTGCCCAGCCGCTCTGGTTTGGGCGGAAGCACGGGCGCGTGGCGTTCTATGGTGGGCAGCGTTACCTCGTCCAGTGCGGATTTGCCCATGATCAGATCCACCTGCACCTTGTCGAAGTAGGGTTCATCCAGAAAGGCGTTTACGCGCTCAATGATCTCGTAGCTGTAGTAGCTGAGCTCCTGTTGCACCATGTTGTCTTCTGCGCCGATGATGATGGTGTTCTTGCGGTGGCCCAGCGGAATGGCCATGTGGCGTAGTTCTTCGCCCATGACCATGTCCCAGTTGCGCCACAGCTGCGCGAGCTTGAAGCCGATGCCCGCGCCCTTGCGGATGAGCAGGCGTTCCAGCACATCACCGATGCGTTTTTCCATGCTGTGCGTTTCCGTTGCGCGTGTTCTTGAAAGGTGGATCGCCCGGAGCGGAGCCGGGAGGCCGTTTTACTGCCGTAATTCCCCGCATGATGCAGCACCTGCCGGAGCAGCGGGGCATCGTTCAGCATAGGCTTGCGGGACGGAGGCTGTCAACGTGCGGGGAAAATTGGTGCGCATGTTCCGGTAATTGCGGGAGCGGATCAGTCTGCGTTTTCGCCGGCCAGTGCGATGCGCAGGTCTTCTCCGAGATGCTGCACGCAGTGGAAGAAGGAAAATACCTGCGCCAGCTCCCGTGCCGTGAACCGTTTGGTGGCACCTGAGGCACGCAGCTCCTCAAGCCGCTGCTCTGCATCGTCCATAAGGCGGCGCAGGGTGGCGGCGTCCGGCGCGGTTCCCTGTCCGATGGCGAGCATGGCCGTGCGTGAGGCGCTGACCACGGCCCGTATCTCCGGGGCCATGATGAGCGCGTAACCGCCCTCGCGTGCGTCGAGAACGATATCCAGCATGCTCTGCAGGTGGCGGGCGCACTGTTCCAGCGCGAGAATCTGGCGGTCCAGCAGGGAGGTGTCGTCGTCATACAACCGCTGTTCGTGGCGCAGCATTTTGCGGAACAGGGAGCGGTTTTCATCCGCATCGCGCAGCAGGTGTTCCAACGTCTGCCGGGTGACAGGTGCCGTCACGGGGGTGCCCAGAAAGGCTTCTGTCAGCGCGCCGTAGGTATCTGCCATGCGGGCGGACTGCTCGTTTACGCGGGTGCGCAGGGCAAGCCCCGCACGAACCGGCCATACCCAGACCGAAACCGCGAAGGAGCACAGCACGCCGATGGCGATATCCACCACCCGCATCATGCCGAAGCCCACGCGGTTTTCCTGTCCCATGCTGGCAATGAGCACAATGGCGACCGTGATGGCGGCCATGCGGTAGCGCGGGTTATAGCGTGTCATGTAGGCGCAGAAGGCCACGGAGCAGAAAAGGGCCACCACCGTGCCAAAGGGCGATTCCGGAAACAGCAGCATGGCGAGTATGCCCATGGCAGCGCCCATGGCCGTGCCGGTGAAGCGGTCCCAGCACATCTGCACGGATTCCGCCACGTTCATCTGCATGACAATGACGGAGGTGACCACGGCCCAGACGCCGAGCACCGGGTCCAGCAGCGAGGCGAAGCCGTATGCCAGCACGGAGGCGATGCCGGTCTTAATGCCGTGGCGCATGTGCGCGCCCTGTGTATCGAGTGTGGAAAAGGGCATGTAGGTTCCTTGCGGCGGGTACGCCGGGGTGGCGGCGGGAGGATGGAATGCACAGCCATGCCCGCCTTTTCCTGCCTCTCTATGTCGGACAGGCACGGCTGGCAAGCGGTATTGACCGGGAAAAATGTTAGTATTCACTTCTGCTCCGTGGTATGTGTACCCCAAAGGCAGGCGAAGAGGCAGCCTGCCAGCCCCCTTCCGGTCCCGCTGGCATGGGCAGCGGGGCTGCGGAAGACAAACACAGGAGGTTGCCATGACGGACAGCACACTCCGTTCGGAAGGAGTAACGCAGACAGAGGTGCGTGGCCATGTCGCCCTGTTGCGGTTGTGCGGGAATTATTTTGCCAACATCAGGCATCTGGACAGCCGGGACGAGATTCTGAATTCACTGGAATACCTGAACCGCAATAAGGCCATTAAGGTCATCATTATCAGCTCCACATTTTGCGGGGCGGGGGTGGATGAGTATATACGCTTTTTCAGGGAGCAGCAGGGAACCATGGACAAGCAGCGGGCGCACCGCTTCTGCAACGCCGTTAATCAGGTGACTCTGGAGATTGTGCGGTCGGGCAAGCTGGTGGTGCATGTCTGCGGGGGCGAAATGGTGGCCTTTTTCCTTGGTATGTCGCTGGCGGCGGACTATGCCGTTGTGGAAGAGGGCAGCGTGTTTCACAACTCCTATCTGGATGTGGGCGTGCTGCCCAAGGGGGGATTGCCGTATTTTATCGCCCGCAGGGGCGGTTGCCGGTCTGTGTACAATCTGTTGCTGGGCGAGCGGGAGATTGATGCCGCACAAGCCCTGCAGATGGGGCTGGTGGACGCACTTGCCCCTGCCGGAAAGGCGGAAGAGGCCGCCTTTGCCTATGCCGCGCGGTTTGAGGAGGTGCCCGCCCGCACCATAACCGGCATGAAGCGGCTGACCAACTGGTGCATTCGTGATCTGGAGGAGTATTTGAGCTACGAAAACAAGCAGATACTCAAGACGCTGGACATGGTGGACTGACCGGGCCGGGAATGTTCTTGACGGGCGCGGCGATTTGCAGCACCTGTCTTTTTTCGAAACAGCAGGCAGCGGACGAGTGGCATCCCGCTTTAGAAATTCTCCCTCTCCCGCGCGGCATTGCGATGCCGCGCCATAGGTGGCTTATGCTTACCATAACCAAAGAGTTTTCCTTCCACGCGGCCCATCGGCTGCGTTGCAGCGGTTTTTCCGAAGAGGAGAACCGTCGCATCTACGGCAACTGCGCCAACATTCACGGACATACCTACCGCCTGCGGGTCACGCTGACGGGGCAGCCGGACGAGACCGGCATGATTCTGCATTTTGACACGCTGAAGGCCATAGTACGGCGTGAGGTGCTGGACCGCTACGACCACGCGGATTTGACCGCGCTGGATGAATACACCCATAGGCCCGCGACGGCGGAATGCATGGCGGAACACATTTTCGCCGTGCTGGATGCCGCCTTACGTTCTGACCGCTACAGGCTGCACGAGGTTGCCGTGTACGAGACGCCCACGGCATGGGCGACCCGGACGCGGCATGTCTAGGCGTGCGCCATGCAGGGATGAGGCGGACGGCAATGAGACGGGCGGGGTGGTGGCAGCCATACGTGCGGCCAATCGAGCAGGCAGGTATGTAGCCAATCATGCGGCCAATCGTGTGGGCAGTCGTGCAGACGCAATGCGCGGTTCTTCCGGGAACTATGCGCCAGCCGCTGTGCTGAACGTATCGGAAATCTTTGCGTCACTTCAGGGAGAAGGCCCATTCATGGGGCAGCCCGCTGTATTCGTACGGCTGGCAGGCTGTGTGCCGCCCTTCTGCCCGTGGTGCGATACGCCGCATGCGCTGGGCGGCGGCACCCCCATGACGCCAAGGGATGTGGCGCGTGAGGTGGCGGCGCATCCGCACGGGCTGGTGGTCATAACCGGCGGTGAGCCGTTTCTGCAATGGCGGACCGGGCTTTCTGAACTCGCGGGGTTGCTGGAGGATGCCGGAAGGCGCGTGCAGTATGAGACCAGCGCAAAGGCCGGGATTCCGGAAGCATGCGGGGGCTATGTGGTCTGTTCGCCCAAGTTTCTGCCCGCCCCGCCCCTGTGGGACGAAAACCTGAAGCGGGCGGACGCCTTCAAGTTTGTGGTGGATGACGACATTGCGCCCGTGCTGGATTTTTTGGAAGCAGGGCGCGCCCACAGGGATATTGCTCCGGGCGCGGTCTGGCTCATGCCCAAGGGGGCGACCCGGGAAGAGCAGATGACGCGTATGGAGCGCGTGTGGGAATGGTGCGTGCGATACGGTTTCAATTTTTCTCCCCGCCTGCATGTGCTGACGTACGGCGCGCGGCGGGGTGTGTAGGAGACAGGATTATGGCAGACGCGGTGATCATACTTTCCGGCGGCATGGATTCTACAGTGCTCATGGCGCACGAGCTTTCGCGGGGGACGCGGCTGGCAGCCATCAGCTTTGATTACGGCTCCAAACATAACGGGCGGGAGCTGCCCATGGCGGCGGCTTCGTGCGCTTTTTACGGCGTGCCGCACCGGGTGGTGCAACTGCCGTTCATCAACGAACTGTTTTCGTCATCGCTGCTGCGTTCCGGCGGGGATGTGCCGGAAGGGGCGTATGATGCGGAATCCATGAAGAGCACGGTGGTCCCTTTCCGTAACGGCATTCTCATTGCCATTGCCGTGGGCTATGCGGAATCGGTGGGGGCGGAGCGTGTGCTGCTGGGGTCGCATTCGGGAGATCATCACATCTACCCGGACTGCCGCACGGAGTTCAACGCCGCCATGAACGAGGCTGCGCTGCGCGGCACGGACGGCGCGGTGCGGCTGGACTTTCCTTTTGCCACCATGGACAAGCGGGATATTGGCGACCTTGGCCGCCTGCTTGGGGTGGATTTTTCGCGCACATGGACCTGCTACAAGGGAGGCGTGACCCACTGCGGCGTGTGTGGCGCATGCGATGAGCGCAAGTTTGCCCTCAGGCGGGACGAGGGGCTGGATCCTACGGCGTATCTGGAATAAGGCCCGCCCATAGTGCGGCAAAGCGCAAGGCCGTGACGAGGATTACCGCGGTCGCGGAAGGCGGAAAGCGCCCTGCGGGGCGGACAGGATGAGAGAGGTATATGATGGATTCGGAGATGGGGACGGACAGGTTGGTTCTGGGCAGGCAGGTGGACTACAGCGGGCAGTATGACCCCGCGCAGTTGTGCCCCATTCCCCGTGCGCTGGGACGTGCGGCGGCGGGTATTCTGAGGCTGGAAGGGGGCGGCGGGGAATGCCGCTGCGGCGGAACTGCCGGTGCGGATGGGAAGATACCGTGGCGACACGGGGAGGATATCTGGAACATCTACGAACTGTCGTGGCTGGAGGCGGGGGGAAGGCCCGCCGTGGCCATGGCAGTGGTGCGGGTGCCATGGGATTCGCCGTGCCTCATTGAATCGAAGTCGCTGAAGCTGTACTGCAATTCCTTTAATATGACGCATTTTTCCGGTGTGCAGGCAGTGCGCGACGCCATGGAGCGGGACCTTTCACAGGCAGCGGGAGCCCCCGTTGCGGTGGAGATTCTGGAGCCGGACAGCTTTGCAGCCGTGGCAGTGGGGGAGCCGCAGGGGATGTGCATAGACAGGGCAGAGTTGCCGGATGCCTTGGCAGATTTGGCTGACGCCCCCGCAGGGCAGGGGGAGGGATTGGGAGCCGGGGGGGCGGTATTGGCAACTGATAATAGCTTTGTCTGTAACATAGACCCGGTCCTGCTGACGTGCGGGAACGGCATTGCCCGCGAAACCCTGTTCAGCCGCCTGTTCCGTTCCCGGTGCCCCGTGACCGGACAGCCGGACTGGGCCACTGTGACAGTGCGCTATGCCGGTCAGCGGATTCATGCCGACTCGCTGCTGCGCTATCTTGTTTCCTATCGGGAGCATCAGGGCTTTCATGAAGCCTGTGTGGAGCGGATATTTGCCGACATACTGAGCCGTTGCCGCCCCGACGAGCTTGAGGTGTGCGCCCGCTTTACCCGCCGGGGCGGCATAGACATTAACCCCGTGCGCTCCACTGCACCCGGACCGTGGGAGAACCTGCGCGACCCGCGGCAGTAGCGCCTGTTCCGGTGCCCCGGAGGGATGTCTTTTTCCCGTGTTTTCCCCTTCCGGCCATGGTCTACAGATTGCGCTATACCAAATCAGGGAAGTATGGTGTAAGGAAGGGCATTGGACCACTGGCGGCCCGGGTACGGTGCAGAATATTCCGTGTCGGAGCATGGCGAAACGGGGCAGAACGGGGCGGAAGAGATGAGGCACTTTGGGACGAGATTTTGGGTTGTGTTGCTTCTGTGGCTCCTTGCGGGGGTGGCGGAAGGCGGGCTGTGCCGGTCTGCGGCAGCAGGAGACACTGTTGTAGCGGGCACGACCGCTGCGGGTGCTGTGACCGGACAGTCAGACGGCAACACCGGCGGAAGCATTGGCGGTCAGGCAGGCCGGCAGCTGGCAACCGTCACGCTGGTGGCCGGTGAATGGGCACCCTATGTTTCCGAGCATATGCAAGGAAATGGCCGCATTACCGAGGTGGTGCTGCGGGCCTTTGCCCATTCCGGCATTGCCGTGGAACTGAAGTTTTTTCCGTGGAAGCGCTGTGAAAGGATGCTGGAAACAGGGGAAGCCTTCGGCAGTTTTCCCTATGTGCCCACACCGTTTCGGAGCAGATTTGCAGAATTTTCTGATCCCATCTTTATAGCCAACAGCCATTTCTTTTTTTTGAAAGACCGGATGGACGGCTTTGACTACACCACGCTACAGGCCCTGCAGGGGTACACCATTGCCGGGGCGTTGGGGTTCAACTATCTGGAATGGTTTGCGTATGATAACCTTCCGGTGGATGTTTCTCCCGATGAGGATTCCATGTTCCGCAAGCTGGCTACCGGCAGGGTGCAACTGGCACCCGCGGAGGAGCGGGTGGGCTGGATGTCCCTGCGCAGGCTGTTCCCGGACGCAAACGAGCGATTTGCCATGAGCCGCACGCCGTTTCGCAGCGAACCCAACTTTCTGATGTACTCCAAGGCGTATCCCGGCGGGAAAGAGCTGATTGCCCAATTTAATGAAGGGTTGCGGCACCTGCGGGAGACGGGGGAACTGGAACGGCTGCTGCAAGAGACGGGGGCGGAAGCACCCTGAGAAGACTGCCGGTGGATGTGGCGGGATAGTTGGGGCAGCGTGGCCGCGCCTGAACATGTAACGGAACCTGTCCTAACCTGTACCAGAAATTGCCCGGGACCTTTACCCGAAACCGCACCTGCTCGGGAGTTGTCAGGCTTGTTCCGAGGCAGCCAGAACGGTGCGGATGTCTGCGCTGAGTTTTTCCTTGTAGTAGACCACGGAATCCGGGCTGGACATGATCATATCCAACTGGCGGGTGTGCATGACAAGGTGCCCCATCACGTGAAGGGCACGCAGGGTTTCCGCCATGGGCAGCCCTTCCAGCCGGGCGGAGAGGCTGTCGCGGATAATGCGGGTGCGCAGGCCGTGTTCTTCCAGTATCTCCGCGATGAGCCGCACCCGCAGGAGGCGGCGGTTTATGTCTGCTGCGCCGCCCTTGAAGCGGAACGCCACAAAATTTTCCGCATCCACATCGCCCGCCAGTGCCTCCACCGTGCAGAAATGATAGCCGAATCGTGATTGCAGGGAGCAGAACCGGCTGCTCACCAGAAAGTAATTGCGTATGGTAAAGTCTGTGGCACCCGCCGGTTCGAAGCCGGGGGTTGAGGCCGACTGCGCCAGAAGGGAGAGGAAGCCCTGCAGGTGCACGGGGGGCGGACCGGCCCATGGAACGTGCATCATGCCGTGCCACAGGGCGAGCATGGGCGGGGAGCCTATGTCTTCCAGCGGGATAAGCTTGCCCTGGGGTTCCCGCAAAAAACCGTCATCCAGATTCACCACCCAGAACTGCAGCGGGCGGTCCAGATAGAGCTGCTTGGCCATATGCTTGGGGTAGCCGTCGTCATCGCTGCGGAACATTTCTTCCACGGCTTTCTGGTGGCAGAAGCGGGTTATGTCGTGCAGGGTCTGGCAGTTTTCGGGACGAAAATCCGGGCTTTCCGAATCGGTGAGCGTGAGCGGGGCGATGTGCGCCAGCACGCCTGACAGCGCGGCGTGGACAGAGCTGCCCTCCATGATGTTGCGGGGGGCCGGGGCGTCCGCCAGCAGGGATTCTATGCGGCCTTCCAGTACCTGACCCGCGTCCGCGTCCACCGTGACCACGGTGCCGGTCTTCAGCGTATCTACCTTCCAGCCTACGCCGAACAGGGCCGGGATGCCGAATTCGCGCGCCACGTTGGCGAGGTGCCCCGCACTGGACCCGGTGCCCGCCACCACGGCGGCGGCGCGGGAAAGCAGGGGTGCCCAGCGCGTGTCGGCGTGGGGCACCGCCAGCACGGCGTTATCGGGAAATCCGAGTGTCTCTGCCTGCTTGCGTACCTGCACTACCGGGCCGCAGGCTGTGCCGGGAGAGGCGGTTTCTCCCCCCCGCAGCAGGACGACCGTTCCTTCCGGCAGAGGAGGAGCGGCCTCCGGGGCGCGGGCCGCCCTGTTGAAGAGTATGGGCCGCGCCTGTAGCAGCCGGAATTCGCCGTTGTCCAGCAGCGCCCACTCCACGTCCTGCGGAATGCCGTAATGCTGCTCCACACGCATGGCAAGTTCCGCAAGGGTGTGCAGTTGGGCATCGGTAAGGGCGGGAGCGGAAGCCATGTCCGGCAGGGTGTCCAGCCGGGTGACGCCTTCGCCGTTGGCGGCGGCGTAGCGTTCGCTCTTGTAGGCGACCTGACGGGAAAGAATGACGTGGGGCGGCACGCGGCAGAGGGAAAAACGGTCAGTGGGCAGGCTGCCGTCCACAACGCCCCGGGGCAGCCCATGCACGGCATGGATGACCATGTTGTCTGCCCGCATGGCCACGGGATCGCGGGTATAGAGCACCCCGCCCGCCACTGCGCCCAGCATGGGCATGACGGCCACGCTGACGGCCACATCGCGGTCCGCAAGTCCGCAGCGCATTCTGTAGGCCACGGCCTCCACGCCGTATTTTGAGGCGACGACCTCGCGCCATGCCTCGACCAGATGTTCCGCAGGGACGTTAAGCATGGAGCGGTATTGTCCGGCAAAGGCGTGTCCCATGGAATCTTCGCCCAATGCGCTGCTGCGCACAGCAAGCCGGGCGGTGGTTCCCGTGCGGTGAACAAGCTCCTGCGCGGCCGTGTTCAGCGCGGTTTCCAGTTCCGGCGGCAGGGGGGCGGCGACAATCTTCTGGCGGATACGGGAACAGACTCCGTAGAGGCTCTCCAGCCTATCCGGGCTGGCAAGGCGCAGTTGCCTGTCCACTTCTTCATCCAACCCGGTATGGCGCATGAACAGCCAGAAGGCCTGCGCGGTAACGCCGAACCCGTCCGGCACGGGCAGGCTGGCGCGGTTGCGCATTTCTCCCAGATTGGCCGCTTTTCCGCCCACTCTGGGGGCATCTGCGGCGGTAATATTCGAAAAAGGAATGATCAGGGTGCCGTCATGGGTGCCCGGAGCGGTTTCCAGCAGAGGGACAAGCTGCGTGCGTATGGATTCGAACCGGGGGCGCAGTGCGCTGTAGCGTCCCGGTGCCAGCGTGTCCAATGCCTCCACCATCTGGTACACGGCGGAGACGATGCGCGTGGTCTGGGTGCGCACATAGGCGAGATCATACGGCTGTGAGCCTGCAAGCGTTTCTTCCATGTGCGACATGGCTTCCAGCGCCTTGTTATTGGCGCTCACCAGTCGCTTGAAACGGCCGCAGGCTTCCCGAAACGAGGCCCGGAGGCCTTCCTCGTCCACCACCTTTTCGGTGGAGACGATGGCGGAAAGCCTCCGGGCAAGTCTTTTCAGAGCGGCCCATGCGTGAGTCATTGTGCTTTCGTCATGGGGCGTCATGGAATTGGAGTAATCCTTATACTTCTTTCTTCTTGCCACCCTTCATCTTGAGGCCCACGCCGTCGAAGAGGTAGAAAATGGCATACCCGAACCACAGGGTATATACTACATAGAAGATGAGCGAGAAGGCAAGGATTCCGGAGCGCGAAGCTGCACTTTCCGGCACGATGCCGTAGTAGTTGTAGCCCACTTCCACGCCGCGGTTGACAATGGTGGTAACCAGAGCGGCTTCCTTGAAGAGTTCCTGCTTTTTCAGGTCCTTTTCAGCGGCGCGCAGGCCCTTCCACCACATGTACATGCCTTCCTTGCCGCTCATGCCGTAGGCATCCACCAGGGGCTGCTCATTGTTGGCGAACATGACATCGCTGTCCTGCACGGCCTTGGTGAGGATTTCAGCCAGATTGCCGGTAACGATAACATCGTTGCCCTGCTGGGTGGCTTCCGCCACGGTGCCGAACACGGTCTGCACGCGGGCAGCATCCTGCTCATTATCCAGATGCAGGGTGAGGGTGACCTGCTTGTCCCCTTCTGCCTTGGCGCGGACACCTATCTCGGTCATGTAGTAGGTGGAGCCCTTGGATATGGAGTTGAACAGCTTGTCCGCCGCTTCAAAGGCGTTCAGGCCGTTGCCGAAGTTGGGAGTGAACATGCCGAGAAAGATTATGGAGAATCCGATCAGCATGATCGCGCCAAGATTGAACGTTTTCTTGTGTACTATCAACATGGATTAGCCCTCCCTCAGAGCGGGAATCTTCTTGATGAAGGTGGAGATGACCCAGAAGCCGAACGCGGCGACCACGGCGAAGAACAGGTAGTTGCCTATCTGCGTCAGCACCGAGACCAGCCCGGCGGGCAGGCTGATGATTTCCATGGAAACCAGCTTGGCGGGCAGGTCGAACAGGCGGTTCACGAAGCCTGCCAGAATGGCGATGGCGTAGAAGCCGCGGATGTAGATGCCCTTAACCACGCGGGTGGTGAGTGCGCCCAGCTGAATGCCCAGCAGGGAGCCGAGCAGCATGCCCATGGCCAGCGTGTAGAAGATGAAGCCGTAGATGGCGTACTGGGTGATGGAGGCATAGCCTGCGGTGAAGATGATCTGCAGGATGTCCGTTCCCACGGTGGTGAAGCTGGACACGCCGAGAACGTACACGAAGATGGGGAAGGTGACGAAGCCGCCGCCCACACCCATGATGGCGGCGAGGAAGCCGACGAATGCACCGGCAACGGCAACCATGACACCGGAGATCTTCTTGCCGCCGGGCACGAGATCTTCGTCGAAGGTGATCATGGGCGGCAGGTTAATGGCCTGCAGCTTGGCGGGCAGACCTGCGCTGTCGGAAGAAGCGGGACCGCCGTGGGCATCGCCGCCGTCATCGGACTTGCGCAGCTTAAGGAAGTCGAACATGGAGTAGAAGCCGAGGAAGCCCAGCAGCACCACGTAGATGGCGCTGATGAAGGTATCGCTGAGCACGGGGTTGATTTCGTACAGCGCGCGGTTGATGAGACCGCCGCCCGTAACGCCCACACCGGAACCCACAAGGAAGGCGACGGCCAGCTTGTTGTTCACGTTACCCAGTTTTTTGTGAACAGCGGTGCCCATGATGGCCTTGGCGAAGATGTGGAACAGGTCGGTGCCCACCGCCAGAATGCCCTTGATGCCCGCGCTCATGAGGGCGGGCGTGATGATGAAGCCGCCGCCCGCGCCGATGCAGCCCGTGATCAGACCGGCACACAGGCCGATGAGAATGGAAACCGCAAACACCGAGGGGGTGTAGTATGCGGGGCTGTAAGCCGATTTGCCGCCCAGCATGGAGGGCATGACGTCGGCTGCCACGGCAAGCGACACCAAAAGGGCCGGAATTGCCATGAGCATGAGCAGCATCATCTTTTTGCGGCTCTTCAGGATGTTCATCGAAGCTTCGTAGTCCCACCGCGCATGCGCGGCGGACGCTTCCATCAGCATTGAATAGAATTTCCTCATCGTTTAACCCTTCTCCGTAAAAGCGTTCTTCACAGCGTACCTCGAAAACCGGTCATCCTAAGGCGAAGGAGGATGCGTTTGCGGTGCCATTCCGTTCCCGCTCCCCGTATGTCTTTGCCTTCGGTGCGGCCAATCCCCTACTCAGGTACGCAGCCTCCCGCGGGATGCATCCCGCAGCTTGAACATCAACTCGTCAATGTCCGCCGGTTTGAGCAGGTAGTCGAAGGCGCCCAGTGCCATGCCGCTTATGGCGACTTCCAGGTCGGCATGCCCGGTGAGCATGATGACCTCTATGTCGGGGTGCGCGGCCTTGATGCGCTTGAGCGTTTCTATACCGTCCATTCCGGGCATTTTCACATCCAGCACTACAGCATCGACCGGATGTGTATCCACAATCGCCAGAGCCTCTTCCCCGGATTCGGCAATGCGCACGGTGATGTCCCTGCGTTCCAGCCTCCGGGCAACGACGGACAGAAAATCCGGCTCGTCGTCTACCAGCAGCACTGTCATTGCTTCGGAACTCATGCCTTGCCTCCTTCCGTTCGGGGTTTCGGTTCCGGCGAATCAGGAACCATGGTATCGAGATTGTCCTCGTGCAGGGCTGTCTCGTCCACCTTAAGGCGTGGCAGCGCGAGCACAAAGGTTGCCCCTTCTCCCTCGCGGCTGAACACGGAGAGCGCTCCGTTGTTGCGCCGCGCCAGACCGTAGCAGATGGCAAGGCCCAGTCCGGTGCCTTTGCCCGAGGGCTTGGTGGTGAAGAAGGGTTCAAAAATTCTGGCGCGCACAGACTCGCTCATGCCGGGGCCTGTGTCGCGAACCGAGACGAAGACGGCGTCCTTGTGCGCCCATGAGCGCACGGTAAGGGTGCCCGCCTGCTGCTCCTGCATGGCATCCAGCGCGTTGCCGAGCAGGTTGAGCAGAATCTGCTGCACATGAGCCTGTGCCGCGTGGGCGGCGGGGAGGTCCGGCTGCAGTTCCAGCACAAGGGAAACGCCCTGCCGCAGACAGCGGTGCCGGGAAAGGGATGCCACCTCTTCCGCCATGTGGTTTATATCCACGGCGCCTGCGGAGGTGACTCCCTGCCGCGAAAGGCTGAGCAGGTTGTGGGTTATTTCCCGGCAGCGCGCCCCCTGCATCCGGATGACTCCGGCGGAGGTGCGCACCTTGCCCACAAGCTCCTGCCGGGGCAGGTCATCTTCGATGATGTCTTCAATCCAGCCCGCCTCTTCCGTCATGATGGAGAGGGGGTTGTTAATCTCGTGCGCAATACCTGCCGCCAGCGTGCCCAGGGAGGAAAGCCGGTTGGCTTCTATCATTTTGCGTTCCAGCGCTCTGCGCCGCAATTCTTCGGAAGACAGGCGCTGCTGCACGAAACCGGAAAAGACGAGGGAGTTGTAGAGAAGCAGGATTATGGTCACGCAGCCGATGATGGCGGTGACGCCCCATGCAAACTGCATCTGGGGGAAAAGCGAGGTGAGGGGCATGATGATCACCAGTGCCCCGGTGGTGGAGGAGAGCGAGTTCAGCGCAACGGCGGCCATGGCGTCGCTGCCGGGCAGCGGAGGATTGGCCGTGTGCAGGGCAAGCATAGGAGCGCCGGAGGTGCCTTGGGCACCGGCATCCGGCGCGGAAGCGAGGGTGGCGGCAAGCTCCAGTGCCCGCTCCGTGGCGGGGGGGGCTGGCAGGCCGCCCTCGGTAAGCACCACCGCGCCGTTGTCCACATAGAGCACGGCGGCTCCGGGAAAGGTTGTCTTGGCCCGCTCCATGGCCTCCGGCAGTGTGGACACGCAGGAGACAACGGATTGGGCCAATGTGCCGAAGGGGGTTTGCGCGTCCCTGCCGTAGGCGGAAAAAAGCAGGCTGCCCACTGTGAGCGCCACAATGCCCACGGGCGTTGCCGAAAGAAGAATGACACGCGCGGCCAGCCACCGGAAGGAGTCATGCGAATGCTGGGTTAGGGTCATCTCTGAACCTCCCTGGCAGCATGGCCGTACAGCGTGTTTTCAACAGTGGAGAGAAGCTGCTCCGGGTCCGCCTCCTTGCACACGGTGCGGGCGGGGGGAATGCCGAACGGCGGCTCCTCGGAGGCGGAAAGCGGGTGCAGGATAACCGGAACGCTTTCCGAGAGAATGCCCTTGCCGGCTTCCAGCAGGGCGAACAGATAGGGCAGGTCCGGGTCCAGAACGACCAGCGCGGGCTTTTCGCTCATGAGAATCTCCGCCGCTTCATAGCCAGTGGCCGCAACGCGCACAGGATAGCCCCGGTTCGCGAAAGCCTTTTCCAGCAGCATGCCGATGCGGCTGTTACGCTCCGCGATGAGGATGGTGCACTGGGCTCTGTCTATGTTTTCATACCTGACCATACCCCTGCTATCGCAAGGGGCGTGCCAAACACACCGGTGCGTACCATAAAAATTTTGTCAAGCAAAACGCAATGATATATTCGGAGGCGCAGGCCGGGCCGGGGATTCCCCGGAGCGGGGTGTCAGCCTTTTTTACGAGGTGTCAGTCTGCCGATGTCAGCCGCTTTGCGCTATGTCCGGCGACAGGCTGTCTTTGGCGCTGCCGCAGGGTTAGCTGATGGTTGTTTCCGTACGCAGGCCGTACTTTTCAATGCGTGCTATGAGGGTGGGGCGCGACATGCCCAGCAGTTTGGCGGCGCGGGTGCGGTTGCCGTCCGTCATGTTCAGGGCTTCGCGGATGACAATGGAACAGAAACGGTCGCCCAGCGCCTCAAAAAGCCCTTCGTCCGCCTCGCCCAGAAGGGCCTGACGCACCCAGCGCACCACGCACTCTTCCGTCTCGTTATCCAGATGACCGGAAGAGGGGGATACACCGCCCAGCAGCGAGGCCACATCCTCCGCGTCAAGCGGCAGGCCGCGGCTGAAGATGATGGCCTTTTGCATCATGTTACCCAGTTCGCGGACATTGCCGGGCCACGGGTAGTCTTCCAGCACGGATTTGGCGCGGTCTGTGAGGCCGGGGTTGCTCATGCTCAGTTCGTTGGAGAATTTGTCCAGAAAATGCTCGGCCAGCAGGGTGATGTCTTCGTGGCGTTCGCGCAGGGGGGGCAGGGTGAGGGAGACGACGTTCAGCCGGTAGTACAGGTCTTCGCGGAACTGGCCCGAGGACACGGCCTTTTCCAGATCGCGGTTGGTGGCGGCGATGATGCGGACATCCACCGGTACAGGCTGTTTGCCGCCCAGCCGTTCTATCTGCCTCTCCTGCAGCAGGCGCAGTATTTTGGCCTGAATGGAGGGCGGCATATCGCCGATTTCATCCAGAAACACCGTACCCCGGTTGGCCTGTTCTATCTTGCCCGCTTTGCGGTTTTGCGCGCCGGTAAAGGCCCCTTTTTCGTAGCCGAAGAGTTCGCTTTCCAGCAGGGTTTCCGGTATGGCCACGCAGTTGATGACCAGAAACGGCTGTGTGGCCCGGGTGCTGTGCTTGTGGATGGCGTGGGCCACCAGTTCCTTGCCCGTGCCCGATTCGCCGCGGATGAGCACCGTGGCCTGCGTGGGGGCGGCACGGCCTATCTGCTTGCACACCTCCTGCATGGCTGTGCTGCGGCCCAGCAGGGCGTGGGATGCGTCCTGCCTTTCGGCGGAGGAGGGAACGGGCTTGCGCACCTCTACGGCGCGGCCGATGAGTGCCAGCACATCCGGCACGCTGAAGGGCTTCATCACATAGTCGAAAGCCCCCATCTTGGTGGCTTCTATGGCTGTTTCCGTGGTGCCGTATGCCGTCATGACCAGCACCGGCAAGGCAGGATACATGCCCCTGAGTATTTTAAAGGTCTCCAGCCCGTTCATGCCCGGCAGGCGCACGTCCAGCACGGCCATGTCCGGTTCTGAGGCGGCGGCGATGTCTATGCCTGCCTCGCCGCTGGGCGCAGTGAGCACCACATGGCCTTCTGCCTTGAGCAGCTTTTCGAAGCTCTGCCTGAGCTGGGGATCGTCATCCACCACTAGGATCGTAGCCATGCAGACCTCCTCACTCCCGGCAGGGCGATAATGAAGACGGCACCGCCATCCTCGCCGGGGCGGACATGCAGCCAGCCTCCGTGCTCCTCCACCACGCGCCGCGCGATGGCAAGTCCCAGACCGGACCCTTCTTCCTTGGTGCTGAAGAAGGGGTCGAATATTTTGTCCATGATGTCCTTGGGAATGCCGGGGCCGTTGTCCGCTATGCGGATGACCGCCACCTCGCCCATGGGATCGATAAGTCCGGTTTCTTCCGTCACGGTGATGGCACCGCCGGAGACCATGGCATCACAGGCGTTTATGAACAGATTGACGAATACTTCCTTGAGCTGATCAGAATCGAGCGGCACTTCCGGGAGTTTGGCATCGCGGCGTAAGTGCACCTCTATGCCGTTGGATTCCAGCCTGTGCCGCAGCAGGCGCAGGGAGGTATCCACCACGTCGGAAGGACTCTGGCGGCGCGGGTGCAGTTTGGGACGGCGGGCGAATTCCAGAAAATTCTTCACGATGCTTTCCACATGGGAAATTTCTTCGCTGACCACCTCAAAGTCTTCTCGCTGGTTGTCGTCCAGCTCCAGTGAGCGTTCCAACGAGAAAAGGCGCATTTTGACCGAGGTGAGCGGGTTGCGGATAGAATGGGCCACCCCTGCCGCAAGCTTGCCCACCAGTGCCAGCTTTTCCGAGTGCATAAGCGATTCGCGGCTGGCATCCAGCTGTTTTTGCACATCGCCCACATCGGTTATGAGGGTGCGCAGTTTGTCTCCCAGGGCTTCCACCTCATTGTCCACGGGCAGGTGTTCCGTGTTGTCCTGCGCACTGCCTGTTGCCATGTCGCGTATGGGATCGAGCACCCTGCGGAACACCACCCAGCCGAGCCATATGCCCACCACGGTGGAAAGGAAGATGCCCGCCACGGCAAGACCCACCAGCGCCTGCGACTGGAGGATGAATTCCGTGCGCTGCATGCGGATGCTGTCTTCGTGCAGTTTGCGGAACTGGTCGCACAGGTCGAGGATGTTGTGGAACCGTTCGCGGATGGTCCAGTGCAGGCGCGCGCCGTCATCCTTGCGGTTGTTTTTGTAGTGGTTGATGACCTGCTCGCGTGCGTACACGTAGCGGATATACTGCGATTCAATTTCGTTCAGGATTTCGCGTCCGCCCGGCAGCAGCGAGGTGTTGCGCGCTTTGGCGAGCTGGTCCTGAAAGGCCTTGTGGTGGGTCTGCATCTGCTTGAGCCACGTTTCATCGCCGTTGAGGAAGAAATAGGTGGTGTAGCCCCGCTGGGAAAGCAGTTCCGCCGTAAGATCGTGGGCGGCTGTTACCGCTCCTACTTCCGTATCTATGATGCCTGATTGCAGCTCCTGACTGCGCTGGGTGTACCACAGGGTGACACCCGCCCCGACGAGGTTGACCAGGATGATGCAGGAAAGAAGGAGCAGGATGCGGTGGCGCAGCGAAAACAGCATACGGTATCCTCGGCTTGGCCGCAGGTATGTCGGTGGATGGAGAAGACGGCAACAGGACGCAGCAGCATGATGTTTCCGTCAGGGGGCATGGTTGTGCCGCTCCGGTCCCGGTATTTCTGCGCCTTGCCGCAGGCCGGTAGGGAGCGGGCAGCGGAACAGGACAGCTTTGAAATCAGATAAGGTGGCCGGTTCCGTTGACCGGGCCACCTTATCGTTCGGTTGGCGCCGAGTAAATACCCATTTGTCAGGCCATGGCCGTTTCTGCGGTTGCGGCTGTGTGGCTCCGGGCGTGGTCGTAGGCTGCCATGATGGTGATGACCAGCTGGTCGAAGTCTACGGGCTTGCGCATGTAGGCAAAGGCTCCGTTTTCCATGGCCCGCTTCCTGTCTGCCTCTGACCCGTGCCCCGTGACGATGATGACCTGCACATCGGGGTACTGTCCCTTCACGCGGTCGAGCACTTCCCATCCGTCTATGCCCGGCATCATCAGGTCCAGCAGCATTACGTCCGGCACGGCATCGTTCACTATGGAGAGGGCGGCTTCTCCGTTCAGGGCCACGTCCGGCCCCAGTTCGCGCAGCCGCAGCCGTTCTGCCAGCGTTTCCACGAAATCCTGTTCGTCATCGACGAGGAGCAGCTTGATGTTCTTCATGACGGTCTCCTTGGTCAAGAGGTGCTTGCGGTCTACAGGCTTGCGATGCCGTAGCGGACGGGTACGCGGTCCAGACCCACGGTGGACATGAATCCTTCCAGGCTGCGCGGTGCGGTACGGTGTTCGCGGGGGCGCACAGGGCGGGGCTGCTGCGTATGGGCATGCACCGTGCGGGGCTGTGCTGCACGGGCAGCGTCCGATACTGCTTCGGGAGCGGATGCCCGCACGGTGGTCCCTGCGCGGGAGACAACGCCCGCCATGGCGGCGGCTTCTTCATGGTCATTGGCTTCTGCAAAGGCGGTGGCGGCAAAGGTGTCGCTCAGGGAGCTCGTGCTCCAGCCCAGCGAAATTTCCGGTCCGGCCTGCATTCCCAGAAGTTCCATGGCTTCGTCGGCAAAGCCTTCTTCGGCAAAGGCCACGGCTGCTGCCATGTCGCTCAGCCATTCGCCGCGGGGTTCCGGCAGTCCGGCCATGGCGCGGGCTTCGCCCGGCAGGTTGGCTTCTGCAAAGGCAACGGCGGCGAAGGTGTCCGATATCATGGAGCCTTCCGGCTGATGCATGCCCAGCAGAGCGTACGCATCTGCATGGAGGTTGGCATCGGTGAACGCGGTGGCGGCAAAGGTGTCGGAGAGCAGGTGGCCCGAAGGTTCACGCAGTCCGGCAATGGCGCGGGCTTCCGCATGGAGGTTGGCGTCTGTGAACGCAGTGGCGGCAAAGGTATCGGATATGGTGGTGATGATGGTCGTCATGGTGGCCTCCTTGTTCCCGGCCCGCCCTTTCAGGGCTGGTTGCTTATTCGGTTGCCCCTCTGCGGGGCGGGAAGCAATCCTGCCGGGTTGGTGTTTCGCTTGCCTATGCTATGGCAAGAGCCGTGCCATGTTTGCAGTTTCTTTGATTCCGGTGTGTTGCGACATGTTCTGTTGGGGCCGCTTACGAGCGGAACGCACCGGAGAACTGTTTTGCGACGTTATGAAACAAAATGATACACTGAAAAAGAAACAATGTGAAACGTTTTGAGTTCCCGAAGCGCGGTGTCCGTCCGCCCCGCCTGCCGCAAAGCCCGGACGGGGTGCTTTTCAGTCTGCCTGAGGAGGCTCTGCGGGCTGCATCGGCAGGGTGCCCGCGTACTCCGACGCGTTGCGCACCACGCGCACAAGCTCCTCAATATCCACAGGTTTTACCAGATAGTCTGCCGCACCAAGCTGCATGGCGCGCATGCCGTCGCGGGTGGAGCCGTGCCCGGTGAGTACCACCACAGGAATTTCCGGATGGCGCTGGCGTATGTGGCGCAGGGTTTCCAGTCCGTCCATGCCGGGCATGAGCACATCCAGCACCACTGCATGGAAGGGGGTTCCTTCCCGTGCGGCATCGTCCAGCCGCGATATGCCCGAGTGCCCGTCCAGTGCCGCCTGCGCCTGAATGTTCCGCAGCTCCAGCCGCTCCAGCAGCGTGGAGGTGAATGCTCCCTCATCGTCAATGAAAAGTATGCGTAAGCCGCTCATGGTCTATTGCTCCTGCCGCTTGCCCCAGGGCAGGTGCACGGTGAAGGTGGTGCCTTGTCCCTCTTCGCTCTGCACGTCTATTCTGCCGCCGAGTTTGCGGATAATGCCGTAAGTAATGGAGAGCCCCAGTCCGGTTCCTGTGCCCTTCTTGGTGGTGAAGAACGGTTCGAACAGGTGGCTCATGGTCTCTGAGGACATGCCGCAGCCGTTGTCCTGCACGGTGATGCTCACCCCTTCGTCCGAGGTGCGCGAGGCAATGGAAATGATGCCGCCGTCCTGTATGGCTTCGAAGGCGTTGGCGATGATATTCAGGAACACCTGCTGCAACTGCCCCCTGTCCGAAGCGATGACGGGTGCCACCTCCGCAAAGTCGAGCCGCAGGTCCACCGAACGCTTGATGACCTCTTTTTCAAGGAAGCCCAGCACATCGCGGAGCACCTCGTTTACGTCCAGCTGTTCTATGGACACATCCATTCGGCGCGCAAAGCCCAACAGGCGGTGGGTGATGACGCGGCAACGGGAGACCGAGGACAGAACGCCTTCTATCTGTTTGGTAAGGCGGCTGCGGATTTCTGACTCCGGCTCGCGGTCCAGCAGGTCTTTCATCAGCCCTGCCTTTTCGTTGATGATGGCGAGCGGGTTGTTTATTTCGTGCGCAACGCCTGCCGCAAGTCTGCCGATGGACGAGAGTTTGTGGGTGTGTTCAATCTCGCGGAAGGCGGTTTCGCGGCTGCGGTCTGAATCCATGACGCGCTGCACCAGCATGTCCGTGAGCTTGAACGCCACCAGTGCAATGAGCAGAACGCCGCCCACAAGCACCATGAGCAGGTCGGTGCGCAGGGAATACCACGAACTGACGATATCCGTGACCGGGCGCATGGCGATGAGCACAAAGTCCGGATTGACGAAGGCGGAGCAGGTGGCGAAGTAGTGTTTGCCGTCCGGTCCGTCCACATGGAAGACATTTGCCTGATAGCTGGCGGAAGGCAGCTCGAAGGGCAGCTGGGATAACGTTGCCCCGTACAGCCGTGAGTTGGTTTGCAGAACACCGCGTGAAGTGGTGAGAAAGGCATCCGCGCCTGTGTCCAGATCCATATGGGAGATAAGTTCGTCGAAGCGGTCTGTGTTGATGGTGGCGCGCAGCACCCATATGCGTCCGGAGGCGGTGTGTCCCTCTACGGCGATGACAATGTGCGGCACGTTGCGGAAGCCCATGAACACATCGCTGATAAAGGAGCCCCGGATGCGGGTTTGCAGGAACCACGGCTGATCCGTGTAAGTCTTTCCCTTGAGGTTGTAAGGGCCGACATAGGCAACCTGTCTGCCTGTTTCGTCAATGAGCCCGAAATCGACCAGCCCTTCGAACTCCTGCTTGGCGATATGGAAGATGCGGCCCAGCGTCTCTTCCGTGGACAGTTCATCCCACGAATAGGCCGAGGCGATGAAGCTGACGGCAGAGAGCCGTTCGCGCAGGTACAGTTCGAAGGAGTGCTTGGTTTTGTTTACCAGTCCGCGCATGGGGGCTTCCAGTTCCCTGTCCAGCGTGGAGCGGTAGATGTGGAAGTTGATGAGCGCCATAAGGCACAGGGGCACGATGGAAACCATAACCATGAGCACCCCGATGTTGCGCTTGAGGTGCGCGTAGCGGGTTTCGTCCACGCCCTCCGGAAAGGCGAAGAAGCCCCGTATGCGGGCACGCAATTCGTTCATGTTCATGGCTGTTCTCCTTCCGTAAAGACGGCTCCGGCGGCAAGGCTGCCTTCCATGTATGCCTGCGCCACCTGCTCCATGGGCCCGATGACGTTATCGTAAACGGTTATACGCTTCCAGTGCAGATACTGGTAGAATTCATCCTCAATGCCGCCGCAGACAATGGCATCCACCCCTTCGGTGACGGCAAGGTGGCAGAGTCCTTCTGAGGACGCCTGCGGCAGCACCACGTTGCGCCGCCGCATGATCGCGCCGTCGTGGATGGTGCCTATCCACGCCTCGCCGGTCTGATCGAACCGGGGAGAAACCTCGTCTCCGTGCAGGGCTATCAGTATTTTTTTCATGGGTGCGTCCTCTTTGCCGTCATGATGCGCCTGTACAGTCGTCGGCATTGACCGCCGTTCCGCAGTCTGCGGGCGTGCAGGCTATTCCAGCGCATGCTGCTTCATTTTGCGCCACAGAGTGCTTCTGCTCCAGCCCAGAGTGTCCGCCGCCTCCTGCTTGCGTCCGCCCGTGCGGGCAAGGGCGTCCAGAATCATGGAGCGTTCTTTTTCCTGCCACGTGCGGAAGGTCTGCTGTTCCTGCGGTGCCGTGCCGGAGACACCCTGCGCCGCGGGGGGAGGCGTGGTTGCCTGTTCGGGCTGACCTGGTTCCTGCCCGCTCTGCCCTTCCGGCGGGCGCGGGGCGTGGGGGGCCGTGTACGTGCGTCCCGCAGAGCCGTCGCCACCGGAAGGCAATGCTTCCGCAGGGGGGGCGAGAATGCTGGCGGGCAGCCCGGAGATGTCCACCATGTCGCCTGTGGTGAAATGCACGGCGTATTCCACCACATTGCGCAGTTCCCGCACGTTGCCGGGCCACGGGTACTCGCACAGTATCTTCATGGCCTGCGGCGTGAAGCCGCGCAGGGATTTTGCGGTGGAGGCGCTGAAGCGGCGCAGGAAATGGTCCAGAAGGGCAGGAATGTCGCCGTCGCGGTCCCGCAGGGGGGGCACATGCAGGCGGACCACGTTGAGCCGGAACAGCAGGTCCTGCCGGAAGGTGCCTTCGCGCACCATGGCTTCCAGATTTCTGTGTGTGGCGGCAATGATGCGCACATCCACACTGACGGGGCGCGTGGCACCCAGCGGGTGGACGCACTGGTCGTCCAGCACGGTGAGCAGTTTGACCTGAAGTGCCAGCGGCAGGTCGCCGATTTCCGTAAGGAACAGGGTGCCGCCTGCCGCAAGGCGGAAGCGCCCGGGTTTATCGGAGACGGCGCCGGTGAACGCGCCGCGCATGTGGCCGAAAAGTTCTGATTCCAGAAGGTGCTCAGGCAGGGCACCGCAGTTTACTTTGACAAAGGGGCCGCCTGAACGCGGAGACGCCTTGTGGATGCCTTCTGCCAGAAGATCTTTACCGGTGCCTGTTTCGCCCGTGATAAGCAGGGTGGAGTCTGTTTCCGCGATAATGCGCATGGCGGAAAAGAGGGGCTGCATGGCCGGGCTGCGGGCGATAAAGCCTTCCATGCTGCTGCCCTCTTCCTGCTGGGGAAGGCCGGGGGCGGGGCAGGTGGCCTCTTCCAGAACCTCCAGATAGCCGACAGCTCCTCCGGCGGGGTCGCAGAGAGGCAGTACGCAGGAGCGTACAGGCACCTTGCGCCGCTGTCTGTCCAGTATATCGGTATCGCAGGGGGCTGTTTCGCCCCGGCAGGAGCCGGATTCCGCGGGTTCGTCCTGCGTTGCGCGCAGGCTGCGCAGAATGGCGGGAACAGGGCATTCCCGCAGGCAGCGGGCAGAGCGCACCACGTGGTAGCAGGGGAGTCCGTGAGCCTCATCCCCTACGCCCAGCAGGGCTTGCGCACGGCTGTTCAGCCGGACGATGCGTTTTTCGGCACTGAGCACGGCGATACCGAAGGGCAGGCTGTCCAGCAGGGCGTCTGCCGCCACAGACTGTGGCAGCAATCCGGTGAGCAGCGGAGTAATGCCGCCCGTTACGCCCTTTCCCGGTGTGTTGACCGGAGACTGCGGGGGGGACGGGGGCTGTGCTTGGGGCGCGTGAGCCATGGCGCTTTTCCCTGACCTTGAAACATTATGAAACAATCCACGGATGCATCGTCAGCGTATCCCGAACCTTGGTGCGCCGTCCAGAGGCAAGACGCATCATGCTCAAAAAAATCATCTTCTGCAAAACTGAAGGGGAGCAGGTTGCGCGGAACAGGGGCGGGCGGGCAGGGAGCGGCTGTATGCGGTGGTGCAGGCCGATTCCGTCCGGCAGAGGGTGGTGAAACGCTTTGCGCCATGCGAAAGGGTGATGAAGGCAAAATAAAGCCCCCCGCGCGGATGGGCGTGCGCGGGGGGCGGGGATACTCCGGGCAGCGGAGATTGGCGGGCCGCTCCGGAGTCGGGGGAGTTGGGTATGTGAAGGGTTAGTGCTGTTCTATACGGTCGGTCACGTCCCGCAGTTGTTCGGCAAGACCGGCAATATTCTGAATGCGGCGTACGGAGCGGGCCACGCTCTCTGAGGTGTGGGCGGAGATTTCGCTCACGGCGGCGGTGGCCTTGTTCACGTCCTCACAGGCAATGGACTGCTGCTCCGCCGAGGTGGCGATGGATGTGACCTGCGTGGCGCATTCGCTGACCAGCGAGGCAATGGCCTCCAGCGCGTTCCCCGCCTCGTGGGTGAGGCTGGAGTTGCGGGTGACCGCTTCGGAAACCAGGTGCATGGCGCGCACGTTCTCGCCCGCACCGGCCTGAACGCCCTTGATGGATTCGCCCACCTCGCGCGTTGCGGTCATGGTCTTTTCGGCCAGCTTGCGCACCTCGTCGGCAACCACGGCAAAGCCGCGGCCTGCATCGCCCGCGCGGGCAGCCTCTATGGCGGCGTTCAGGGCGAGCAGGTTGGTCTGGTCCGCTATGTCGGAGATGACGCCCATGATGGCCCCGATGTCTTCCACCCGGCGGCTCAGGTCGCCGAGAGTGGCTTGCAGGCCGGATGTCTGGGTCTGCACTTCGCCCGACACGGTGATGACCTGTCGGACGAGAGTGAGGCCGTTTTCCGCATCGGTCCGTGTCTGCTCCATGTTGCCTGCCGCGAGTGAGGCGTTGCGGGCAACTTCGTTGATGGTGGCGGTCATCTCTTCCATGGCGGTGGCGGTTTCCTGCGCACGGGCGCGCTGAGAATCCGCTCCGTGGGCAATCTGGCGCGAGTCTTCCGAGAGGCCCGAGGTTTCTGCGTTCAGCTCGCGGACAATGGCTGCGGACTGCGCGGCAAGCGAGTTCATGGTGTCCAGCAGGGCGGCGATGCGGGTGCGGTCCGCCTCTGCCTCACGTTGGGCGGATTCAGCCCTGTGTGCCTGTTCCTCGGCCTTGCGGCCCTGTTCTTCTATGGCCGCAATGCCTGCGCGGAGCGACTGGACCATGCTGGCAACCGAGGTTGCCGTAATGCCCAGTTCGCCACGGAAGCGCTGCACGTCTATGGTGCGCTCGTAGTCTCCGCCTGCAACGGCCTGCGTGTATTCGGTGATTTCCGTCAGGGGGCGCACAATGGCGCGGCGCAGCAGGCAGCACAGGGTGATGATGATGAAGATGATGCCGCCGGACAGGCCGATGGTCCACATTTTCACCCATATGATGTCATTGTGGAAGGTCTGTACAGCACGGTCGCAGGCTTCTTCCTTCACCTTGGTCAGTTCGCCGAAATACTTGCGGGATTCTTCCGCAAGCGGGGTGGCGGATTTGCTGTAGGCCCCGTACTGCTGCGCCCGCTCTGCCACGGGGATGGTGCGCATGTTTTCCGCAAAGCGCAGTCCGTCCTGCACGAAGGCAAGGGCGGCCCGTTGCGCCTGTGCCACGAGCGCGCGCTCCGCATCGTCCGCCGCACCTGCCCGCAGGATGGCGAAATCTGCTTCAATGGCGGTGATGCGTTTTTTCAGTGCCTCTATGTCCTTATCCGCATTGCTGCCCAGCATGATGTTGCGGGTGAGCCGGGCAATGTAGTTTACATCGCGGTTGATGGCGGTGGTTGCCTGGCGTCCGTCCAGCGCCTGCAGCTTCATGGTGTCAAATTCGGTTTCCAGGGTGGAAAGCGTGGTGACAGAGAAGGCGAGCATGCAGAGCAGTGCCGCAATGCAGCAGACGACGAGGCCGAGTATCTTCCCCTTTATGGTGTGAAACATCCCTAAAGTGCTCCTTGTCTTTCAGGTGTGTGTCCGGTTCGATTGGGGCTACTCTAGGCGATATGGGTATGTGAGCCGCCGCAGCCGGACAAATGCCTTGAGCAAGGAGGATGCCAGTGCATGCCGATTGCCAACAGCCCGGAAAAGCAGGGGGGCGGCTGTAACCTGAATGAAATAAAACGGGCTGAACGCGCCAACCTGCGTTGGCATATGACAACCGTGGTTGGCGTGTGCACGCGTCTGATTGCGGAAAGAACGGTCCGGTGATCAATACGCCGGATGTTTTTTTGTATTCCGGCGTCTATCATTGACAGCGAATAGGATTAGGCGGAACATCCTGAAATGATGCGTGGAGGGCTCATGTGACAGAGCGGTGATGTTGCTTGAAGCGGGTATTGAAGCGTGTTGTCCACGTTCGTCTTTTCCGGAGCCTGGGCAGGAATAGTGATTATGTGCCTGGCATGTCTTTTCAGCGGAAATTTGCTCTTGCTATTCCAGTCTGTTGCGGTACGCGAGGTTGATATGTTGCCTGATGAAAAATCCATCCTGAAAAAATATACTCTCTTTGACGCAACAATGGCTGCGTGCAAACGGAATGTGAATATCAGGGTTTCCATAACCTCTGTTCTTTTGAAGAAAATATTGGAATGTCATGAGGCGCGTTGCACGGGCGGTGATTTTTTTGATTCTTTGTACTGTTGCACAAACACGTTTATAGATGTTTTTGAGAGCCATCCCAAGGACGATGCGTATCAGTATTGCCACATGTGCTTTGTAGATAAAAGCGATGAAGAATCCGTGATGGAGATTTGCGCCATGCGGATGGACCAGCGGCATGAGGGTGCAGCACCACACTACGTGGTGTCTTTGTGCTGAAAGGACGCGGGATGCCGGTGGCCTGACGCGTGTTGTGACTGGGGTTGTCATGCGGAGGAAGCATGACGGGAAGGTATGGCGGGTGGGTTGTGCGGCTGTATTGGTAAGTAAATACTTACTTGTTTTATGATACAGGCGGGTGTGTAGGAGATTGGCAGGGACATATTGCCTTATGGAGGAGCATCATGCTTCAGAATCTAAAGTTGGGGATGAAGATCGGCGGCGGGTTTGGCGTGCTGATACTGATAGCATGCGCTTTGGGCGGGGTTGCCATTCTGAACATGAAAACGGTGGAGGGAGAATCTGAAAAGCTGGCGCATGAGTATATTCCGGAAGTTGCCATTGCCAACAGCATAGAGCGCAACGCCATGCTCATGATGTACGGGCTGCGGGGGTACGGGCTTTCAGAGAATGAGGAAAACCTGAGGGAGGGGCGTGAGGCGCTGGTTGTTTTGCGCAAAAGCCTTGCGGATGCCGCCGAGCTTGTGGCCCGGTATCCCGAATTGACTGCGCTGCGGGAAGGTCTGTCCGTGGCGCAGGCAAAGGTGGATGAATATGACCAGCTTATCACCAAGACCGTGGAACTGAACACGGGCATTGAGGCGGACAGGCTGGCACTGACTGCGGCGGCGGGTCAGTTTATGGATAATGCGGCGGCGTTTCTTGTTTCGCAGAATGATGCCATGAAGCGGGAGATTGCCTCTGCCGCACCTGCGGACCGGCTTGTGGAACGGCTGGACAAGATAACCGGCGTGAACGAGGTGATAAACGCAGGCAATGCCATACGGATTGCTAACTTCCGGGCGCAGGCGTTGCGCGATCCCAAGATTATCGCCGATGTCATGGGCCAGTTCGGAACGGTGGAGAGCACCCTGAACGCCATACGCGTCACCACGCGGCAGCAGGTGAACCTTGATCAGATTTCTTCCATACACAATGCGGCGAACAGTTACCGGAGCGCCATGCAGTCGCTTGCTTCCAACTGGAGCGCCCTGCAGGAGGTGAACCGTCTGCGCACTGTTATCGGCATGGAGGTGCTGCGCGTTTCACAGAGTACCGCGCAGGCGGGCATGCAGCATACCGACCATGTGGCCAAGCAGGCTGTGGAAAGCCTTTCCGCCGCCTCCATGGTCATGGTTACGGGGCTTGCCGTGGCGCTGCTGCTGGGCATTATCGTGGCCGTGGTGCTGACCCGCGCCATAACAAGGCCCGTGGCGCTGGGTGTCTCCTTCGCGGAGGGCATGTCGCGCGGGGACTTTA
This sequence comes from Desulfovibrio psychrotolerans, assembly GCF_013340305.1. Classification (NCBI taxonomy): domain Bacteria; kingdom Pseudomonadati; phylum Thermodesulfobacteriota; class Desulfovibrionia; order Desulfovibrionales; family Desulfovibrionaceae; genus Desulfovibrio; species Desulfovibrio psychrotolerans. The sequence goes on along the minus strand of NZ_BLVP01000007.1, from coordinate 340,862 downwards.
CCCAGACGCTGAAGATAGACCAGAAGGACGAGATAGGCATCCTTGCGGCCTCGCTGAACGCCATGGTGCAGAAGCTGCGCGAGGTGGTGGTGGATGTGCAGGGGGCTGCTGAAAACGTGGCTTCCGGTAGTGAGGAGCTGAGTGCCTCTGCGGAAACACTTTCGCAGGGGGCAACGGAGCAGGCGGCCAGCATGGAAGAAATGGCCTCTTCCATGGAAGAGATGACTTCCACCATCAAGCAGAATGCCAGCAACGCCCAGTTGACCGAAGAGATTGCCACCAAGGCGGCACGCGAGGCCGAGGCAGGCGGCAGGGCAGTGGGGCAGACCGTGGAGGCCATGAAGAATATTGCGGGCAAGATCACCATCATTGAGGAAATTGCCCGGCAGACCAACCTGCTGGCCCTGAACGCAGCCATTGAGGCAGCGCGGGCGGGCGAGCACGGCAAGGGATTTGCCGTGGTGGCGGCAGAAGTGCGCAAGCTGGCAGAACGCAGCGGGCAGGCGGCGGCGGAAATAAGCGAGCTTTCCAGCTCCAGTGTGGAGGTGGCGGAAAAGGCCGGTGAAATGCTGGCCAAGATTGTGCCCGATATTCAGAAGAACGCCTCGCTGGTGCAGGAGATTGCCGCTGCCAGCGCTGAACAGAGCAACGGTGCGGACCAGATAGGCAAGGCCATTCAGCAACTGGACAGCGTGGTGCAGCAGAACGCCTCTGCATCGGAAGAGATGGCGTCCACATCGGAGGAACTTTCCAGTCAGGCCATGCAGTTGCAGCAGACGATCAGCTTCTTCCGCGTGAATACGGGCGAATTTGGCTCCGCTCCCAGAAAGACGGTGGCCAGAACCCCCGGCCCCAAGCCACTGCCCGCAGGACGCTCCGCATCGCCCAAGAAGGGGGCTGCCGGGCTGGCATTGGACATGGATACATCGGACAGCGATTTTGAGCGGTTTTAGAGGAGGGCGTTGTCCAAGGGATTCTGCGGCGTTGTGGCGACCTGTTCCGTTCTGCGCACAGCCTTGCTCAGCGCCCCTGAAACAGGCACTGACTGTTTCCCCTGTCTTGTTCTGCCGTGACCGGTAGGCGATGTGAAAAGTGAAAAGGGCTGCCTGATACCGGGCAGCCCTTTTTGTATGGCATCTGTTGTTATGGCGACCGTTACGGCATGAGCGGGGCGAGGCGCAGGCCTTCGGCAATATCCACACCGCACATGAGGTTGGCGTTGGCAAGGGCCTGGCCCGATGCGCCGCGGCACAGGTTATCTATGGCACTGAGAATGACGAGGCGATTGGTGCGTTTGTCCACCACAAGCCCTATGTCGCAGAACATGGTGCCGCGCACGTGCCGTGTTTCCGGCAGGGTGCCTGCGGGCAGCACGCGCACCCACGGATGGGAGCGGTAGGCTTCTGCGTACAGGGCGTGCACGTCGTCCAGCGTCATGTCCTTGATGAGGGTGGTGTAGATGGTGGACAGGATGCCCCGGTTGATGGGCAGAAGATGCGTATTGAAGGAGACGGTCATTTCCTCTCCTGCAATGAGGCCGATTTCCTGTTCTATCTCCGGCGTGTGGCGGTGCGTGGGCAGGCCGTAGGCGCGGAAGGTATCTGAAACCTCGCAGAACAGGGTGCCCACGGTGGCTTTTCTGCCTGCGCCCGTGGCACCGGACTTGGCGTCTATGACAATGCCCTTGGTATCCACCATGCTGTTTCTGAGGGCAGGATACAGGCCAAGGATGGCGGACGTGGGGTAGCAGCCGGGGTTGGCGATGAGCCGCGCAGCACGGATGGCTGTTTCGTAAAGTTCCGGCAGGCCGTACACGGCGGTTTCAAGCAGGTGCGGCTGCGTGTGACCGCATTTGTACCAGTGTTCGTAGGTTTCGCGGTCGCGCAGGCGGAAATCTGCCGAAAGGTCCACCACCTTCAGCCCCTTGTCCAGCAGGGCGGCCGCCATCTCCATGGCGGTTTTGTGCGGCACGGCCAGAAAAACAAGTTCGCATGCGGATGCGAGGTCTGCCGGGTCCGGTTCAGTGATCACGGTATCGCCGCAGGGCAGCCCCTGCAGGAAGGGGTAGATGTCGGAAAGTTTTTTGCCGCATTCAGAGCGGGAGGTGACGCGCGTAAGCGTGAAACGCCCGTGCCCTGCCAGCAGGCGGGTGAGTTCCATGCCCGTGTAGCCGGTTACCCCTACAAGTCCCACAGGTATTGTGTTCATGGACACGTTGTTTCCTCTTTTCCGGCCGTATGCAAGGCGGTTTACGCAGGCCGTTCAAAAATGGTCGGTGCAGAGTGCTGCGGATATTCAGGCCGGACGTGCGGCGAGGCATGCACGGCGGGAATATTCTGCGGCAGCCCTTCAGGTTGCCTTTTCAATGCGGGAAGGACCCTGTCAGCGGGCCTGAACCACGTACTTCATGCGCAGTTCATACAACAGGCCGTCCAGCAGTTTGCGTTCATCCGCATCCAGGCAGTTGCGGGTCTTATCCTGCAGCATGGTCAGCACGTCTATGGTGTGCTTGGCCATGAGCAGGTTGGGCGCAGTCTGGGCGGTTTCCGGGTCCGGAACCTCGCCGAGATGCACCAGCGCCGAGGAACCGAGAGAAAGGATGAAGGTGGAAAAGGTGACGGCAGGCATGTGGTGCTGCGCCTTTGCGCCACACCCACACCCGCACCCGCAGCCCTGCGTGTCCTTATGCGTGTCTGCCATGCGATTGCTCCTTGGTGCCCGTTTGTGGGGGAAGGGGAATACGGCGGGTTACAGCGCGCCGTATCCGGTATCTAATGCCTCATGGTAGGCTTGCAAGCCCTGTTCGAGATAATCGCGTGCGCCTATGTATCCGCCGCAGACGCGGAAGGATTCCGCCACGGCGTGCAGACCTGCCGCAAGGTCGGCCCAGTCCACCCAGCCCATGTGGCCTATGCGTATGGCGCGGCCCTTCAGGTGGTCCTGTCCGCCCGCCATGAAGACGCCGAATCGCTCTGCCGCCACTTCCAGCAGCCGTGCGCCGTCCACGCCGTCCGGCAGGCGCACGCTGGTGAGGCCCCATGTGAAATGGTCCGGTGCCAGCAGGTCGAGCCCCATGCGGCGAATGCCCGTGCGTGCCAGCATGGTGAGCGCCCATTGCTTGCGGTAAACTGTCTCCAGCCCTGTCTCCATAAACATGCGCAGGCTTTCGTTGAGGCCCAGAATGAGGCTTACCGGCGAGGTGAACAGGGTCTGGTTCTTGCGCACGTTTTCCCGCTCGCCCGCAAGGTTGAAATAGAAGCAGGGCGGGGTGATGGTCTCTGCCCTTTTCCATGCCCGTTCGCTGAGCGCGATGAGTCCGAGGCCGGGCGGCAGCATAAGGCCCTTCTGCGAGCCGGTGAGCAGGCAGTCCACGCCCCATTCGTCCATGGGGCAGGGCGATATGCCCACGGAGGAGATGCCGTCCACCACCAGCAGCACGTCCAGCGCACGGGTAACGGATGCCAGCGCGCGCACGGGATGCAGCACGCCGGTGGAGGTTTCTGAATTCTGGACAAGCACGCCCCTGGTGTCCGGATGTTCCGCAAGGGCTGCCTGCAACTGCTCCGGCGTGACGGCATGGCCCCATTCCACGGAAAGCGTGACCACGGTGAGGCCGCTGCCGGAGGCTATCTTTGCCCATCGTTCACCGAACTTGCCGCCGTCTACCACGATGACCTTTTCGCCGGGGACAAAGAGGTTGGTCACGGCTGCCGTCATGACGCCTGTGCCGGAACATGAGAGCGGCAGCACGGGCTGGACGGTGCCGAAGAGGTGGCGCAGGCGCTGCTGCGTCTCTTCCATGATGCGTTTGAAGTCTGCCTTGCGGTGGTGGATCATGTCCTGCGCCATGACAAGGCGTACCTGTTCCGGCAGGGGCGTGGGGCCGGGGGTCAAGAGACGGGGTTTATTCAGCATGGGCGACTCCGTGGGGAGTGTGGGTGTATGTTTGTGGCGACCTTGCTGCGCCGCCGGGGGCAAACCATATAAACAAAAGGGGAAAAAAACCAGCGGTCATTACCTGCCTTGCCAGTCGGGCTAGGCGGGCCAGTCGGGCTAGTCTGGCTAGTCCGGTCAATCCGGCCAGCCCTGTCGGCCCTGTTTGCAATGATCGCCCGGGGCGGCAAAAGCGGCGGCTAGCTGCGGCCCCTGAACACCCGCACGCAGAAACTTTTGAGGTAGTGCGTTTCCGGCATGGCCGGATGCACGGGGTGGTCCGGTCCCTGATGCCCCTGAATGAGCGTTTGCACATGCACACCGGCCTTGGAGGCGGCGTACAGCAGGGTGCGGTGCAGGTCTTCCGCAGGAAGGTGCTGCGAGCAGGAACAGCTCATGACCACGCCGCCGTCTTCCACCAGTTCCATGGCAAGGCGGTTGACCCGCTGATAGGCGGCCAGCCCCTCGTGATAGGCCTTTTTGCGTTTGATGAAGGCGGGCGGGTCCACGCAGATGACATCGAAACGGCGGCCGGAATCCTTGAGCTGTTGCAGGGTTTCCAGCGCATCGCCGTGCACGGTGTCCACAGGAACGGAACGCTCGGAAGCCCCGTTTGCCCCCGCGTTGCGCAGGGCAAAATCCAGCGCGGTCTGCGAGGCATCGAGAAAGGTGACGGCTGCCGCTCCGCCCCGCAGGGCGTTGCAGCCGAAGCTGCCCACGTAGCAGAAGGCATCCAGCACGCGCTTATCCTTGCAGAACCGGGCGAAGTCCGCGCGGTTGGTGCGCTGGTCGTAGAACCAGCCTGTTTTCTGCCCTTCGGTAAGGGGGGCGGTGAAGAGAACGCCGTTCTCTTCCAGCGTGATTTCCGCAGGGACGCTGCCCGTGGCGGTGCGGGTGTACCGGGGCAGGTTTTCAAGGTCGCGGCTGCCCATATCGTTGCGCAGCAGTATGCCGGACGGGGTGCACAGGTCGTTCAGCACGCTGAGTATGTCGTCCTGCGCCGTTTCCATGCCCGCGGTGCTTATCTGCGCCACAAGGGTGCCGTGGTAGCGGTCCACCACAAGGCCGGGCAGGTAGTCGCCCTCCGCAAAGGCAAGGCGGTAGCAGGGCACGGCAAAGAGGCTGTTGCGCAGTTCCATGGCACGGGCAAGGCGGCTGCGCAGCAGGTCGGCATCCAGCGGGGTATCCGGCCGGGAGGAGTACAGGCGAGCGCTGATGAGCGATGCCGGATTCACGTAGGCGCTGCCCACGGGCGTGCCCTGCGCGGATATGACCGTGGCACATTCGCCGGGGGCGAAATCCTTGATCGGGCTTTTGGCGGTATCCACCTCGTTGCTGAAAATCCACAGGTGGCCTACGCGCAGGCGTTTGTCTTCGCCTTTTTTCAGAAAGAGTTTTTTCATGTACGGGTTCCGTGTGTGATCTTTGAGCGGTGCCGTGCGGGGCTAATGCGCCTCGTGCCAGCCGCTGCCGATGCCGTAATCCACCTTGAGCGGCACGTCCAGCGGTTTGCCGCCGGGACGGACGCCGGACATGATGTCGGCAAGGCGTTCTGCGGCGGCCTGAGCGTTTTCCGCAGGCACTTCCAGAAGCAGTTCGTCATGCACCTGCAAGACAAGGCGGGCCTTCAGGGATTTGAGCTGCGCGTCCTGCGCGGTGCGGAGCATGGCGATTTTGATGATATCTGCCGCGCTGCCCTGAATGACGGTGTTTATGGCCTGCCTGCGGGCCTGCGACTGAAGCTGGTTGTTGCCGGACTGGATATCCGGCACGTGCCGCCGCCGCCCGATGAGGGTGGTGACGGAGCCGTTTTCCCGCGCATCTGCCTCCACCTGCTCGTAGAATGCCTTAAGGCGTTGCAGGCGGGCGAAGTAGCGCTCTATGAATGCCTTTGCCTCGTTGAGGCTGATTTTCAGTTCCTGCGCCAGCTTTTGCGGACCCATGCCGTAGACCAGGCCGAAGTTGATGGTCTTGGCGTTGCGCCGCTGGTCCGGGGTTACGTCCTGCGCAGGCACGTCAAAGAGGACGGAGGCGGTGCGGCTGTGGATGTCTTCATCGTTGCGGAAGGCTTCCAGCAGGGTGGGGTCCTGCGAGCAGTGGGCCAGCACGCGCAGTTCAATCTGGGAATAGTCGGCGGAGACCAGCTTGCATCCCGCGCGGGCGGTGAAGCAGGCGCGCATGCGCGGGCCGAATTTGCCGCGCACGGGAATGTTCTGCAGGTTGGGGTTGCTGGAAGAAAGACGCCCCGTGGCCGTGGCCAGCTGATTGAATGTGGTGTGGATGCGGCCCTGCTCGTCTGCCATTTTGGGCATGGGTTCCAGATAGGTGGAGCGCAGTTTTTCCAGTTTGCGGTATTCGAGAATCAGGTCGATGACCGGATGTTCGCCTTCCAGCTTTTCCAGCACCGCCTGCGAGGTGGATATCTGGCCGCCCTTGGTCTTGCCCTTGGGCTTGAGGCCGAGCCTGTTGAAGAGCAGGTCGCCCAGTTGCTGCGCGGAGCGGATATTGAAAGGGCCGCCCGCTGCCTCATGGATGGTGCGGGTGAGGCGGTCCAGTTCGCGCTGCACCTCGTTGAGGAATTCTGCGAACGCGGCGCGGTTTATGTGGATGCCGACCTCTTCCATATCTGCAAGCACCCGTATGAGCGGGATTTCCAGATTGCGCATAAGGTCCGTAAGGTCGCCGCCCTGCAATCGACGCTCAAAATCTCCGGCAATGGCGAGGGCGAGCCGGGCAGGGTTTTCCGCAGGCAGGTCCAGTTCATCGGCGCGGGCAGAAAGCCTGCGCCATGAGTAGTCGCGGTCTTCGGGGTCCAGCAGGTAGGCGGCAAGGCCAAGGTCGAACCAGCGCGATTCTGCCACCGCCCGCCAGCCGGTACGGGTGGTGAGCAGAGCCTTTACGTCCGGCGTGACGATGTATTCCGCCTTGGTCATGTAGCCCGCCAGTGCGGTGAGCGAGCCGGTATAGCGGTATTCGCACGTATCGCCTGCAAGGTGCAGATGCAGTGCGCACGGTTCCGCATCGCCTGTCTGTGTGGTGGAACCGTTGCGGGCTTGCTGGTTTTCCGATGCCGGGAGGCCTGCCGAATCTGCAAAGGACACGGAACGGTCCGGCGAGGGGGCGGCCATGCCGAGCAGGGGGGGCAGGGTGGTGCATTCTGCGCGGTGCAGAACATCGCCCACGGCCACCAGTGCCACGCGGCGTCCGGCGCAGTCGGGCAGGCTGCTGATATCGTCCACGGCAGTTATTTTCAGGGAACGCTGTGTTCCCGCAGGTTCTGTCTGCTTCAACGGGGCGGCTGCCGGGGCTGCGCTGCCGGGGGAGTCGAACAGGCTCATCTGTGCGGAAACCGGCTTGGGGCTGCCCGTGGTCAAGGTGGTCGGGCCGTCCGACGGGTCATTGGTCGTGGACGCCATGTGACCTGACGGGGCGAGCAGGGGGCCAAGGGCCGATATGTCCTTCATGAGGGTACGCAGTTCAAATTCCCGCAGGAAAAGGGCGGTTTTTTCCGCATCCACCGGAGAGACGCGGAAGTGGTCCAGCGTAAGGTTTGCGCACTCGGAAGTGGCAAGGGTGGTGAGCCTGCGGTAGGTGAACATGGTATCCAGATGCTCCGCAAATTTCTTCTGCACAGCGGGAGCAAGGGACGGAAAATGGTCGCGGATGGCTTCCAGCGAGCCGTGTTCCGTAAATATCTTGGCGGCGGTTTTGGGGCCTATGCCGGGCACACCGGGAATGTTGTCCGAAGAATCGCCAATAACGGCCTGAAAGTCCGGCCATTGCGCGGGGTCCAGACCTGTTTCCTCGCGGAAGTCTGCAACGGTGGTGAGTTTTTCCTGCTTTACGCCGGGGTCCCATAGGAACACGTTGTCATCAAGGCACTGTTTCAGGTCTTTGTCCGCACCGATGATGATGACCGGGCGTTCTTTTTTGTAGCGGGCGGCGAGGGAGGCGATGCAGTCATCCGCCTCGCAGTTTTCCGAAATCGCCAGATGCAGGCCCAGCGTGCGCACCGCACGGGTGACGGGTTCCAGCTGCTGCACCAGCGGCTCGGGTGTCGCGGAGCGGTTAGCCTTGTATTCCGGGTAGATATCGTGCCGGAAGTTTTTCCCCTTGCCGTCCAGAATGAACCCGAAATAGGTGGGGTGCTCGTCCTTGAGAAACTTCAGCAGGATGCGCGTGACGATGAAGAGCGCGTTGGTGGGGAAACCGTCTGACCGCTGCATGGATTGCATGGCGTAGAAGGCGCGGAATATGAAAGCGGAGCCATCCATAAGGTAGAGCGGTTCCGTGGTAAGGCCGAGGCGTTCTTTCAGGGACATGGCAGCGGGTCCGTTCCTGTGGTTGAATGTTCGGGCGTGGGGCTGCGCGGATACCCGCGCGTGCGCAGTCTGGGGACCGGCGCGAGAGGCATGGCTATGTTACGGGGAAGCGCGGCGGGTGTAAACCATAACCAGGCGTGGCTACAAGGATGGAATGTGCCGGGAAGGCACGGGGGCGCCGGGCACGGGGGTTGAAAGAAGAGGTGTTGCGTGGGGTGGATGTCCATTCCATGCGTTGCCGTGCGGAGCATTGACTATATTTCGTGATGAGGATAAAGCCATATCAACTTTTCTTGATGCAAGCATATCAAGCCAGTCGGAAATAGCGTAGGAGCAGGCAATGAGCACGGCACTTCCCCTTATCAAGGCATTGGCGGACGAGACGCGTCTGCGGCTTATGCATGTGCTGAACCGTTTTGAGCTGAGCGTGAACGAACTGGTGGCTATTCTGGAAATGGGGCAGTCGCGCGTATCGCGGCACCTGAAGATACTCACCGGAGCGGGGTTGCTGGATTCGCGCCGCGACGGGCTGTGGGTGTTCTATTCCGCGCCGGAGGAAGGGCCGGGCCGGGAGTTCATAGAGGCGCTCATGCCGTTCATCGTCACAGACCCTGCCTTGCAGGCGGATGCGGACATGGCGGAAAAAATCATTGAGGAACGCGCCCGCAAGACCAAACAGTTTTTCAACTCCATTGCCGAAGACTGGGACCAGCTGAACCGCGACATCATAGGCAGCTTTGACCTGCCCGCGACCATCATTGACAACATGCCCCGCTGCAAGGTGGCGCTGGATTTGGGGTGCGGGACGGGTTCGCTTATGGAGCGCATGCTGGAGAAGTCGCTTTCCGTTATCGGCGTGGACGGTTCGCCGCGGATGCTTGAACTGGCCAAGCGGCGGCTTGTGGAAGAGACGGACCGGGTATCGCTGCGCATAGGCGAGCTTGAGCACCTGCCCCTGCGCGATGGCGAGGCAGACTTTGCCGTGGTGAACATGGTGCTGCACCATCTTTCGCATCCCGGCGATGCGCTTAAGGAGATACGCCGCGTGCTGCGCCATGGCGGGCGGCTGGTGCTGGCCGACTTTGACAAGCATGAGAACGAGAAGATGCGGTCGGAATACGGCGACCGCTGGCTCGGTTTTGATATGACATCGCTGGCCCTAAAGCTCTCGGAGGCAGGATTTTCGCTGAAGTCCAGCAGGTCCTTTCCCGTGGAGCGCGGGCTTTCCATTCATCTGATCGTGGCAGAAAATTCCCAACCATAACAATAGATACTGGAGGCACCCCCAATGACAGACGCAACCCGCGCCATTCCGCTTGACCTGAGCGTGGAGAACAAGGTTCGCAATATCAAGGACGCCGAACTGGGCTACAAGGAAATGCAGCTTTCTGAGCTGGAAATGCCCGGCCTGATGGCAACCATAGCAAAATACGGTCCCCAGAAGCCGCTTAAGGGCCTTAAGGTCATGGGCTCGCTGCACATGACCATTCAGACCGCCATGCTCATAAAGACCCTGTACGAACTGGGCGCGGACCTGCGCTGGGCATCGTGCAACATTTTCTCCACGCAGGACCACGCGGCGGCAGCCATTGCCGATTCCGGCATGTCCAAGGTGTTTGCATGGAAGGGCGAGTCTCTTGAAGAGTACTGGTGGTGCACCGAGATGGCCCTGACGTGGCCGGACGGTTCCGGGCCTGACCTTATTGTGGACGATGGCGGCGACGCCACCATGATGATTCACAAGGGCCTTGAGGTGGAAAAAGACCCCTCGCTGCTGGAAAAGTCGTACGACAACAAGGAATTCAGCATCTTCATGGACCGCCTTGCGCTGTCTTACAAGACGGATTCCGGCAAGTGGGCCCGCATTGCCGCCAAGGTTCGGGGCGTTTCTGAAGAAACCACCACCGGCGTGCACCGCCTGTACCACATGGAAAAGGAAGGCAAGCTGCTCTTCCCCGCCATTAACGTGAACGATTCCGTTACCAAGTCCAAGTTTGACAACCTGTACGGCTGCCGCGAATCGCTGGTGGACGGCATTAAGCGCGCCACCGACGTGATGGTGGCGGGCAAGAAGGTGGTTGTGCTGGGCTACGGCGACGTGGGCAAGGGCTGCGCCCAGTCCATGCGCGGCATGGGTGCCCGTGTGCTTATTACCGAAATTGACCCCATCTGCGCGCTGCAGGCCGCCATGGAAGGCTATGAAGTGACCACCATGGATGACTGCGTGGCGGAGGCGGATATTTTTGTCACGGCTACCGGCAATTTTAATGTCATTACCGGCAAGCACATGGAGAAGATGAAGAACGAGGCCATTGTCTGCAATATCGGGCACTTCGACAACGAAATCGAAATGTCTTACCTTGAGCGCAACCCCAAGTGCAGCAGGCTGAACATTAAGCCGCAGGTGGACAAGTGGACGCTGGAATCCGGCCGTTCCATCATTGTGCTGGCAGAAGGCCGCCTTGTGAACCTTGGCTGCGCCACCGGGCATCCTTCGTTTGTTATGTCCAACTCCTTCACCAACCAGGCGCTTGCCCAGATTGAACTGGCTACCAATCCCAATCTGGAAAAGAAGGTGTATACCCTGCCCAAGAAGCTGGACGAAGAAGTGGCCCGCCTGCACCTTGACCGTCTTGGCGTGAAGCTGACCAAGCTGACCCCCGAGCAGGCAGAGTATCTGGACGTGCCGCTGGAAGGCCCCTACAAGCCCGGCCATTATCGCTACTAAGGTTGCCGCAGGGTGTTTGCCCTGCACAACGGCAATGTATGAATCTAAGCCGCTCTCCCGCAAGGGAGGGCGGTTTTTGCTTGCTCTGTACAGGTGGCAGGTGAACGGCTGCTACTCGCCCACAAACTGCATCCACAGGGTGCGCTGCCGTGGCCCGTCAAACTCGCAGAAATAAATAACCTGCCATGTGCCGAGCATAACATCCCCGGCATCTACTATGAGCATCTGAGCCGGGCCGAACAGTGATGTCTTTATGTGGGCATCGCTGTTACCTTCTGCATGATGGTAGTCGCCACGGCGCGGCACCATGGCCCGCATGTTCACCACAATATCGCGCTTTACGTCCGGGTCTGCCCCTTCGTTTATTGTTACGGCCCCTGTGGTGTGGGGGCAGTAGAGCAGCAGCATGCCCTGCTGCCAGCCCTGCGAACGCACGGCGCGGCGCACGTCTGCGGTAATGTCTATAAGCTGCTCGCGTTCTGTGGTGCGGATATCCAGTTTCTGCATGGTGCTGCCTCCTGCAGGGGTAAGACCGTTGTGCGGTCTGTGTCCTTGTCATATATTGATTTTGCCTGCCTCTATCGGGCACTGTCGCTCTCTATCGGGTGCTCGCCGTTTCAGCCGGGCGCAATGGGTCTCAATCGGTCTCTATCCGCTATCTATTCCCATCCATGTGTAGCGTGAAAAACGCCTCAAGGCCAAGCCCCGGCGCGGGGTGCTCCGGCGTTTGCCGTGTCCCCCGCCTGCCCGCTTGAGCACAAGGCGTTTTTGCCCTACAACCTTCATGCCCGCCGTGAACCTGCGTCACGGCGGCAGCCGACCTTTCGCCACCGCACACGCCGCAACCGATCACACCAAGCCAAGGAGCCGCCATGCCAGTTGTACTGGGCACCGCCGGACACATAGACCACGGAAAAACCACTCTGGTCAAAGCCCTTACGGGCATAGACTGCGACCGGCTGGAAGAGGAGAAGAAGCGCGGCATTACCATTGAACTGGGGTTTGCCTTCTTTGACCTGCCGGACGGCGGACGCATGGGCATTGTGGACGTGCCGGGGCACGAGCGGTTTGTCAAAAACATGGTGGCCGGAGCCTCCGGCATTGATTTTGTGATGCTGGTCATCGCGGCGGACGAAGGCGTGATGCCGCAGACGCGGGAGCATCTGGAAATCTGTTCGCTGCTGGGTATTCCCACAGGGTTTGTGGCTCTGACCAAGGTGGACATGGTGGATGAGGAATGGCTTGCGCTGGTGCAGGAGGACGTGGCCAACTTTCTTGCAGGATCGTTCCTTGAGGGCGCACCCATCTTTCCGGTTTCATCCCATACGGGGCAGGGGCTGGAGGCCATACGCCAGCACATTGCGCGTATGGATAAAGAGCTTGCGCCGCAGCGCCGTTCCGACCTGTTCCGCCTGCCCGTGGACAGAGTGTTTACCATGCGCGGACACGGCACGGTGGTGACGGGAACCATGATTTCCGGCTCCGTGTCCGTGGGCACGGACGTGCAGTTGTATCCCGGCGACCGCATGACCAAGGTGCGCGGCTTGCAGAGCCATGGCGGCACGGTGGATGTGGCCCCGGCGGGCAGGCGCACGGCCATGAACCTGCACGGGCTGGAGGTGGCGGATGTTGAGCGCGGCAACGTGGTGGCCCTGCCGGGGGCGCTGTTTGCCTCGCACACGTGGCATGTGGAGCTTATGTGCCTTTCTTCCGCGCCCACCCCCCTGAAGAACCGCACGGAAGTGCACGTGCACCACGGCTCGCGCGAGACACTGGCACGGTTGTATTTCCCGGACCGCGACAAGCTCATGCCCGGAGAAACCGCCCTGTGCGAGATGCGGTTTGCCGACCCCATGGTAGGCGTGTACGGCGACCGCTGCGTGGTGCGCTCCTTCTCGCCGTTGCGGACTGTGGCGGGCGGAAAGCTGCTGCATCCCAACGCAACCCCGCTGCGCAAAAAGCATCCGCGCTACGCAGAAATACTGGAGGCGTTGCAGCGCCTTGGCAAAGCCAAGCCGGAAGAACGCATCCGGTTGCATGTGGGGATTGCGGCGGAGGGCGGCGTGAGCTTCCGGGAGCTGTGCATTCTTACGGATATTGAGACCAAGGCGCTGGATAAGGGGCTTGCCCTGCTGGGTGGCAGGCAGGAGCTGGCCTGCTTTGACAAGGAAGAACGGATGTATGTGGCCGGGAATATCATGGACGAGCTTTCGGACGGTGCTGTGACGTTTGTGGCCGACTATCACCGCCGGGAGCCCCTCAAGCCCGGCATGGCGCGCGGCATGCTCACATCCGGTTGGGGCAGGCGGCTTGCGCCCAAGCTTGTGCACTTTATTGTGGAGCGGCTGCTGAAACAGGGCAGGCTGGTGGTGGAAGGCGATGTGCTGCGGCTGGCCGACCACAAGGTCTCGCTTGCAGCGGATCAGGAAGGGCTGCGCAAGGCTCTGCTTGAGGCGCACGCATCGGCAGGCATTACCCCGCCCAACCTCAAGGATGTGCTTGAGCCGCTGAGCGTGGATGCCAAGGAGGCGGCACCCGTGCTGCGGCTGCTGGAAACTTCCGGTGAGCTGGTGAAGGTGAAGGACGGCATGTATTTTCACGGCGCGGCCATGGAGCAGCTGGTGGGCATGGTACGCGGCTACTTTGCCACGCATGAGGATCTTGGCCCCAACGAATTCCGTGACCTGACCGGGCTTTCCCGCAAGTATCTCATTCCGCTGCTGGAGTACTTTGACAAGGCCAAGGTAACTATCCGTGTGGGTGACAGGCGCAAGCTGCGGGGCGGGCAATAGGGACAGGAGAGCCTGCAAGGTGATTTGCAGCGCCATTTGTTTGCCGGGAACTGAACGAAGAAGCCGCCCACGGGGCGGCTTCCTTGTGTGCAGGAGCATATAGGCAGAGCACCGCGCGGGTGCTTGGCATCAGAAGAGCAGGCTGCGCAGGGTGTGCATGAAGCTCCACCGGGCAGTGCGACTGCCGCCGAAACGTGCTGGGCGCGCACCTTTGTCCAGTGCAGGCACCACAACGCCGGTTTCCTGGCATACGGTCTGCGTCACTTCTTCACGCAGCCGTGAGAAGGCGTCTTCCAGCCGGAGGCTTTGCTTTTCCCGTTTGCGCGCAGCTTTTTCCTGCTGACGCGATAACTTATCCATCTGCTTTTGGTGCTGGTGCACCAGATGATCCACTGAATACATGGCACTCTCTCGACGTGGCTTCGCTGCCCCGGCAGCGGTTATCCCCCCACGTGAGCCGTCCTGTCGGTACTTCCCGAGAGCCGACAAAGGCGGTGGACGCTCTATATGCGCCCAAAGAAGCGCACTGTCAATATGCAAGTGGACGCAGCGATTGGTGTGTGCGTGGCGGACATGCGCAACGGGCAATAAAGGCGGCAGCCAGTGGCGGACAGACGTAAAAAACGGGCGCTTGCGCGCCCGTTTCGTCAGTTTCGGAGATTTGTAGCGGTATGCGGCATGCGCAGACCGGCAGCCGGGTTAGCGGCGGCCGCCTCTGTCGCCACGGTCACCGCCGCGGCCACGGTCGCCACCGCGTCCGCCACGGTCACCTCTGTCGCCGCCGCGGTCATTGCGCGCACCGCCGCGGGGACGGGCAGTGTCCTCAGGGTTCCACGGGGTGCCTTCTGCCTCCAGCAACACAGCCTTGCGGCTGGCGCGGACGCGTCCGTCGGAAACTTCGATGACCTTGACCTTCATGTCTTCGCCAAGGGCGCAGACGTCTTCGGTCTTTTCCACGCGGGCGATATCCAGCTGCGAGATGTGCACAAGGGCTTCCACATTGGGCAGGATTTCGACAATGGCGCCGATTTCCAGAATCTTTTTGACCTTGCCCATGTAGTCCTTGCCCACGTCTGCGCGCTGGTCATAGTACTGCACCATCTCGCGGGCCTGTTCCAGCGCTTCGAGGGTGGGGGCAAAGATGGTTACCTTGCCGCTGTCCTCTATGTCGATGGAGGCACCGGTGGCTCCGGTGATGGCCTTGATGTTCTTGCCGCCGGGGCCGATGATGACGCGGATGATCTCCGGGTTCACTTCCAGCACGGCAATCTGCGGGGCGTAGTCCGACAGCTTGGGACGGGAGGCGGGGAGAACCTTGTTCATCTCTTCCAGAATGTGCAGACGGGCCTCACGTGCCTGATCAAGGGCGCGGGCCATGACATCCGAAGGAATGCCGGAGATCTTGATGTCCATCTGGACGGCGGTAACGCCTTCTGCGGTGCCGGCGATTTTGAAGTCCATATCGCCGAGGGCGTCTTCATCGCCGAGGATGTCGGTGAGCACGATGTAGTCGTCGCCTTCCTTGATAAGTCCCATGGCGATGCCCGCTACAGGAGCGGAAACCGGTACACCCGCGTCCATGAGCGAGAGGCAGCCGCCGCACACAGCGGCCATGGAGGAGGAACCGTTAGATTCCATGGTCTCTGCCACCACGCGCAGGGTGAAGGGAAAATCTTCCGGGCCGGGCAGGATGGGGCGCAGGGCCTTTTCCGCCAGTGCGCCGTGGCCGATTTCGCGGCGGGAAACACGCACCATTTTTACCTCGCCCACGCAGTAGGGGGCAAAGTTGTAGTGCAGCATAAAGCGCTTGGTTACATCGCCGGTCAGGGAGTCCATGCGCTGCTCATCCGTGGAGCTGCCAAGGGTGGCCACTACCAGCGACTTGGTTTCGCCGCGTGCGAACAGGGCGGAACCATGGGTGCGCGGCAGCATGCCTGCTTCGATTTTGATGGGGCGCACGGTGCGCATGTCGCGTCCGTCAAGGCGCACGCCTTCCTTCTGGATGCGGGCACGCACGATCTTCTTTTCCAGTCCGGACAGCATGTCGCCCACTTCCTGCAGGGGGGTGGGGTCTTCCACGTAGTCCGGGTCTTCTGCCAGTGCTTCCAGCACCTTTGCCTTCACGGCCTTGCGTGCGTCCTTGCGGGCCATCTTTTCAGGAATGCGCAGGGCTTCTTCCAGATCGGCCATGGCAAGGGCGGTGACCTTTTCCAGCAGGGCAGCATTCGGGGTAGGCACCACGAAGGTGATTTTTTCTTTGTTTCCGGCAAGGGCGCGCAGTTCTTCCTGCGCGTCCAGCAGGGGGCCGATTTCCTTGTGGCCCCATTCCAGAGCGGCAGCCACCACGGATTCGGGCACGAAGCGCGCTTCGCCTTCCACCATGACCACGGCATCGCGGGAGGCGGCGAATACCAGATTAAGGTCTGCGGCGGCCATTTCCTTGATGTCCGGGTTGAGCACGAATTCGCCGTTAATGCGGCAAACGCGGGCACCGGCCACGGGGCCGTTGAACGGGATGGAAGAGATGGTCAGGGCTGCAGAGGCACCGGTAAGAGCCAGAACGTCCGATTCCTGCGTCTGGTCCGAAGAGATGACGTTTGCCAGCACCTGCACCTCATCCCTGAACCCCTTGGGGAACATGGGGCGGATGGGGCGGTCTATGACGCGGGCGCACAGGGTTTCGCGCTCGCTGGGGCGGCCTATTTCGCGGCGGAAGAACGAGCCGGGAATGCGGCCTGCGGCGTACATCTTTTCGGAGTATTCCACGGTGAGCGGGAAGAAGCCCATGTCGCGGACAAGGGGCTGGGAGCATGCGGTAACCAGAACGACTGTTCCGCCGCACTGAATCCACACGGCTCCGTCGGCCTGATTGGCAAGGCGGCCTGTCTCGAAGAAGACTTCTTTACCGCCGACGGTTTTTACGATGCGCTTTGCGCCAAACAGATTTTCCATAACTATGAATCCTTTCTTCTTTGCGTGAAGGGGATTCCGGGGGGAAAACCTTGCGTGCCCTGCGGCGGGCCGATGCGTGCGGCCTGCAAGATACTCTTCCCGGACCCCCCTTTCACGCGACTGCGTAGTGCGGCCTGTGCCGCGTGAAGTGAACGGGGAACCCCGCACGGGGTTCCCCGTTGAAAGCCTACTTCCGGAGGCCGAGCTTCTTGATCAGTTCGCGGTAGCGCTGAATGTCCTTGCTCTGAAGGTACTTAAGCAGCTTACGGCGCTGACCGACCATCTTGAGCAGGCCGGTGCGGGAGTGGAAGTCTTTCTTGTGGTCCTTGAAGTGGCCGGTAAGGTACTGGATGCGTGCGGTGAGCAGCGCAACCTGCACTTCAGGGGAACCGG
The DNA here is from genome assembly GCF_013340305.1 of Desulfovibrio psychrotolerans. Taxonomy (NCBI): domain Bacteria; kingdom Pseudomonadati; phylum Thermodesulfobacteriota; class Desulfovibrionia; order Desulfovibrionales; family Desulfovibrionaceae; genus Desulfovibrio; species Desulfovibrio psychrotolerans. The sequence goes on along the minus strand of NZ_BLVP01000007.1, from coordinate 323,742 downwards.
TGTCGCCTTCTTTCTGGGCGTGTTCGTCAATAATGGCCTTTTTCTGTTCAGGCGTCATTACCACAGCAATATCCTCCGAGTCTTGAGGTTGATTAACGCCACAGTCCGCGCACGATGGTCCATGCAGGCCGGTTCTGTACGAGTTGCGTTTCCGCCAGTGCCAGCGGGGTGCGGTCCGGTCCCAGAAGCATTGCGCATATGCCTTCGGAAAAAGGCATGTTGGCAATACGTTCCGGGCAGTAGGGAACCGTCAGCCCGTTTTGCACATTCCTCGCCTCTGCGGCATCCAAGACAATCTTGGGCCACTGGGGCAGGGCCTTTTCAAGCGGGATGACCCGCTCGGGCAGGGTGTGCGGAGCCGCTACGATCTCGTCCAGCGCATATGCCTGGTCCAGCGAGAACGGGTGGCTGTATTCCCGGATGAGTTCCGTGAGCACCGCGCCGCACTGCAATCGTTCCCCCAGGCTGTGGGCCAGGGACCGAATGTAGGTGCCGGTGCTGCAACGCACCCGGAAACGTACGTACGGAAGTTCACACGATAGAACTTCCGCTTGGGAAATTTGCACGGTCTTAATCTTGACCGGGGTTTCGTCGCCCTTGCGCGCCAGCTTGTAAAGCGGCTGCCCGTTGTGCTTGGCGGCAGAGTAGGAGGGAACCTCCTGTTCCGAGAGATGCAGCCATGCCTGCACTTCGCGGCGTATATCCGCCTCGGTCACGTGGTTCCACGGTGCGGTGGAAACAACAGTGCCTTCGGCATCCAGCGTATCAGTGGTTTCTCCCAGCTTAAGGGTGCCGGAGTAAACCTTTTCGCCGCCGGACATGAGGTGGCCGGACAGTTTGGTGCCCTGTCCCAGCAACACGATAAGCACGCCCTGCGCCATGGGGTCCAGCGTTCCGGCGTGTCCTATCTTTTTTTGTCCCAGACGTTTAATGCTGCCAATGCACGCACCGGAAGACGGCCCTTTGGGCTTATAAACCACCAGCACGCCGTCTTGCTGTTCGGGATACTGTTTTGGCATATACTTAAGCCCGCAATTCGTCCAGTCCCGGGTGTGCGCCCGGTCCCAGTTTCCGGGCCAGCACGTCAAGCACGGCTTCCAGCGCCCTGTCTATGGGCATGGCAAGAACGGCTCCGGCCGCATTGCGGTGACCGCCGCCGCCGAATTCCGCCGCCACCTGCTGCACGTTCAGCGCGCCGTGGGTGCGCAGGCTTATCTTGCATTTATCCGGTCCGGCATCGCGCAGGGTAAGGGCCACTTTCACGCCCACGATGCGGCGCAGGTAGTTGACAATACCTTCTGCATCTTCCAGGGCGGTGCCTGTCTCTTCAAACAGGGAATCCGGCAGGGTCATGTAGGCCACCTGACCGTCCAGTGCCAGATGCACGCTGTTAAACAGTCTGCCCCAAAGGTGCACGCGGTTCAGCGACCAGTTGGTCTCATGCTTGGCGGTGAAGGATTCCAGATCCAGCCCGCTGCGGACAATGGCCGCCGCTATCTCCAGCGTGCGCGGGGTGGTGTTGCCGTAGGAGAAGTTGCCCGTGTCTGATGCCATGGCCAGATACACGGCTTCGCCCAGAGGGCCTTCCAGCGAAATATCCATTTGCAGTGCCAGAGTAGCCAGCATTTCGCCCACGGCGGCAAATCCGGGGTCTATCCAGTTTACATCGGCAAAGCCGGGGGTATTGATGTGGTGGTCAATGCAGAGGGAAGGCATGCCCTGCGCGTATTGTTCCAGAGCCTCGCCGCCCCGTGCGGCGCTGCCGCAGTCCAGAACGATGAGGCGGCGCGGTGTGAAGGGAAGATGGTGCAGGCTGCTGGAGAAGGGGCAGGGAAATTCCACCCACTGCAGATAATGCGGAATACCCGTTTCATTATACGCGGCAACGCGCTTGCCCATGCGCGAAAGCATCCACGCGAGCGCGCTCATGGAGCCTATGGCATCGCCGTCCGGGTTTACGTGGGCGGTAACGAGGAAGTCGTCCTCTTCCCGCAGTATGTGCATTACCTTCTGCACGGTGCTTTGCATTGCGTTTCTACTCTATGCCGAAAAATTCCATGTCACTGTAAACCATTTCCTCGTGGCAGACGGCTTCCATCATGCTGAGGCATTTGGTGAGCCTGCTCTGAAGATGCCGTTCACTGTTGCTGACCGACACAACGGCAAGGGAGAGGCGGCTGAGCGAGTCTTCCGAACCTACTTCGGCTATGGACACGTTGAACGTGTTGCGTACCTTCTGCTTCAGGCTGTTGGCGATGCGCCGCTTGCCCTTGAGCGAGTCGTTGCCGTGCAGTCTGTATTCCACCGAAAGCACGCCGATGACCATGATTTACTGCCTGCCTGCGGAAAAAAAAACGGGGCCGGACGGACGTTTCCGTCCGGCCCCGGGAGTGCTTGTCTAGAGGGTAGCGGCCTCTTCCACGGTATCGAAGGCTTCGATGACGTCACCGACCTTGATGTCGTTGAAGTTTTCAAGTCCGATACCGCATTCGTAGCCCTTGGTCACTTCCTTCACGTCATCCTTGAAGCGGCGCAGGGAGGTGGCTTTGCCGGTGTAGATAACCACACCGCCGCGCAGCAGGCGGATGCCCGCGTTGCGGGTGATCTTGCCGCCTTCCACAATGCAGCCTGCGATGATGCCCACCTTGGGCACACTGAAGGTTTCGCGTACTTCGGCCTGGCCGAGGTACACTTCCTTGATCACCGGAGCCAGCATACCGGCCATGGCCGCCTTTATCTCTTCCACCAGCTTGTAGATGATGTCGTAGAAGCGGATATCCACGCCTTCGCGGTCGGCCATTTCCTTGACCTTGACCGTGGGACGCACGTTAAAGCCGATGATGACCGCATCGGATGCAGAAGCCAGCAGGATGTCGGATTCCGTGATGGAACCGGCACCGCTGTGGATGACTTCCACCCGCACTTTTTCGGTGGCCAGCTTGCGCAGGGCTTCCACGATGGCTTCCACCGAGCCCTGCACGTCTGCCTTGAGCACCACGTTAAGGTTCTGCGCTTCCTTCGTGTCCGCATTGCGGGAGAGGAAGGTTTCCAGCGTGACCTTGGATTCGCGTGCAAGGGTGCGCTCGCGCAGCTTGACCGCGCGCTGTTCCGCAATGCGGCGTGCCACCTTTTCATCTTCCAGCGCCACGTACTCGTCACCGGCTTCGGGCACGCCGTCAAAGCCCTGCACTTCTACCGGAGTAGAAGGACCTGCGCTCAGCACTTTCTTGCCCTGATCGTTGAACATGGCGCGCACACGGCCGGAGAAGCTGCCGCACACGAACACATCGCCCTGATTGAGCGTGCCTTCCTGCACCAGAACTGTGGCAACCGGGCCACGGCCCTTGTCCAGCTTGGCTTCCACTATGTGGCCACGGGCAAGTTTGTCCGGGTTGGCCTTCAGTTCCAGCACTTCGGACTGCAGGGCCAGCAGTTCCAGCAGGTCGTCCAGACCCTCGCGGGTCTTGGCGGAGACCTTGGCGAATATGGTATCGCCGCCCCATTCTTCCGAAACAAGGCCCTGTTCGGAGAGTTCGCGCATAACGCGATCGGGGTTGGCGGTTTCCTTGTCAATCTTGTTCACGGCCACCACGATGGGAACGCCGGCAGCCTTGGCGTGGCTTATGGCCTCGCGGGTCTGCTCCATGACGCCGTCATCGGCGGCCACCACGAGGATGACGATGTCCGTAACCTTGGCACCGCGGGCACGCATGGCGGTAAACGCTTCGTGGCCGGGGGTGTCGAGGAAGCACAGGTCGCCCCGCTTGGTGGTCACATGGTATGCGCCTATGTGCTGCGTGATGCCGCCTGCCTCGGCTTCTGCAATGGTGGACGTACGGATGGCGTCCAGCAGAGAGGTTTTGCCGTGGTCAACGTGGCCCATGATGGTAACAACGGGCGGACGGGGCTTGAGGTTCTCTGCGGAATCCACATCTTGCGCACGGGGCAGCAGGAGGTTTTCTTCGGAGTAGCCCACCTTTTCCACTTCGTATTCGAATTCGGCGCCCACCAGGGTGGCGGTGTCTATATCCAGCGACTGGTTTATAGTGGCAAACACGCCAAGCTTCATGAGAACCTTGATGACCTCGGAGCCCTTCACACCCATCTGGTGGGCCATGTCGGACACGCGGATGGCTTCATCCACCTTGATCTTGCGCTTGGCCGCCTTGATGGGCTGGGTGGAACCCGTCTGCTCTTTGCGCTTGCCGCGCTTGGGCTTACGGCCACGATGCCATTCATCGGAAGCGGTAACGGCCTGATCCTTGGTTCCCTTTTTCGTGCCGCGCACGCCCTTCTTGCCAAAGTCTTCTGTGGCGGTTTCCGTGCGTCCGAATTCCACAGTGCGCTTGGTCTTGGCGTGGCGTTTGCGTGATTCTTCGGTGGCGGGTACGGGCGCATCGGCAGGAGCGGGACGGGAGAACCCGCCGGGACGCGGCGCGCCGGGACGGGGGCCGCCGGGGCGCTGTCCGTCACGACCGGCATCACGACCGTCGGTCGGCTTCGGTCCGCCGGTAAATCCGCCGGGGCGTTGCCCGTCGCGTCCATACGGAGGCCTTGCGCCGCCGGGTGCACCACCGGGTGCTCCGGCCGGACGGGGACGTCCGTCACCTCTGTCCTGACGGTAGTCGGGACGACGGTCGGTTCTTTCTCCGGTCCGGTCAGCGGGGCGGTAGTCTGGACGGTCGGTCCTTTCTGCAGGCTGGGCTGCCCGAACCGGTTCGGGTTCAGGCTTCACCGGCGAAGGCATGGAGATGATGCGCACCTGCGGTGCGGCAAATTCTTCGCGCTTCTTGGGCTTCTTTTTCTTGCGTCTGCGGGCGGCTTCGTCATCTTCGCCTTCTGCGGCATCGCCATCACGCGACAGGGGGCGGGCAGCGGCTTCGGCAGCAGCAGCGGCACCGGAGTATTCCCGGGGCCTTTCGGTCTGGCCTGTGGCCTGACCTGTCGGTTGGGCTGGAGCCTGACCAGTCGCCTGACCAGTTGCCTGACCAGTCGTCTGGCCAGCAGGCTGGGCCTTTTCCAAGGCTACCGCTTCGGGAGCGGTATGCTCGGCTGCTGCGGGGGCGGCAGTTTCTGCGGCGGGCTTGGGCGCAGGCGCCTCAATGCGAGCCGCAGGAGCTTCCGCCTTGGCAGCTTCTTCGCCTGCAGACCGGATGATGCGTGCACGCACAGGTTCTTCAGCGGGCTTCTGAGGGGCAGCCTCTTCTGCTCGCGCGGGCTTTGCCGGTGCAGGCTCCGGAGTCTTGTCCGCCGTTCTGGCGGGCTTGTCGGCCTGCTGCCTGCGACGCACGATAACCCCGGAGGCGGTTTCCTTGCGCAGCACTTCGCGCTGTGCCGGACCGGACTTCACACGGTCCTTGAGGCGGGCGAGATCTTCCGTGCTGATGGTGCTCATGGGGCTTTTGGCGTTAACGCCAAGCTCCCGGAGCATGGACATAAGGTCCTTGGCGGGAACGCCCAGTTCAGCGGACACATCGCGTATCTTTGTTTTTTCGTCACTCATTGCTTTCAAACCCCCTTACTTCCGCCGAACCTTAAACCGGGCAAACCGTTGCGCACAGTCAGGATTGGTGCAGATGTAATAACCCCGGCCTGGTAACCGCTGCGCCTGATCGAAGATCAGCGCGGCCTCCCTGTTATCTGCCGGGGGGCAGACGTACCGCAGAAGCGTGCGCTTAAGGTGCCTGCTTCTGCATATCACGCACATGCGCGTTGGCGCATGGGCTTTCCGAACGGTATGCTCCATCCGGCGTTATTCCGCTTCCTCACCGCTTGTCGTCGCGGAAGTCTCCGCTTCCTGCGGTGCGGCCTTGCCGTCATCTCCGGGTTCCTCCACTGCCGAGAACAGGAAGTTGATGGCTGTTCTCAGGTCCGCTATCTTGGAGACAGTGAGTCCCGGAACGGCCAACAATTCCTCTTCGCTGGCATTGCGCAGACTCTGGATGGTCTGGAAACCGGCTCCGACGAATACCTCCAGCGGAACTTCCGCAACGCTGGCGATTTGCTCCAGCCCCTGACCGATGGCGTTTGCCTCGTTGTAGCGGCTTTCCGTAAATATATCGATTTTCCATCCCAGCAGCTTGGAGGCGAGCTTAACGTTCTGCCCCTTGCGGCCGATGGCATTGGTGAGCTGGTCGTCCGGCACCACCACTTCCAGCATGTTTTCGTCCTCATCAATGATAATGCGGCTGATGAGGGCGGGAGAGAGTGCGTTGCGTGCATAGGTGGCAACATCGGGGCTCCAGACCACGATGTCTATGCGTTCGCCGCGCAGTTCCTGGACGATGTTCTGAATGCGGGAGCCGCGGATGCCCACACAGGCGCCTACCGGGTCCACATCGCGGTCGCGCGACATGACCGCCGCCTTGGCGCGGCTGCCCGGGTCGCGGGCTACGTTCATTATGACAACGGTGCCGTCGTCCACCTCGGGAACTTCGCGCTTGAACAGCACGGCCATGTAGTCGGGGTGCGAACGGGAGACGATGACCTGCGGTCCGCGTCCTTCCTTGCGCACTTCGATGATGATGGCCTGTACGCGGTCGCCGCGCTTATAGTGTTCGCGTGGGATCTGCTCGTCCTTGGGAAGCAGTGCTTCCGTGCGGCCAAGGTTGATGATCCAGCCGGACTTGTCGCGCCGCTGCACGATGCCGCTGATGATGTCGCCCATGCGATCTTTGAATTCTTCGTAGATGATTTCCTGCTCGGCATCGCGCATACGCTGGATGATGACCTGCTTGGCAGACTGCGCGGCAATACGGCCGAGGTCTTCCACCTTCAGGCGGAAGCCCATTTCATCATCAAGCTGAACGGACGGGTCGTGCTGACGAGCCTCTTCCAGCGAAATCTGGGTAAGATCGTTCTCCACATCTTTGGTGACGATCTTGAACTGAAAAACTTCAATTTCTCCGGATTCTTCGTTGAAGCTCACTTCCACATCCAGATCTTCGCCGTACTTGCGGACCACAGAGGTGCGCACCGCTTCTTCCAGCGTATCAACCAGCATTTCGCGGTCAAGACCTCTGTCTTTGCTGATCTGGTCTATGGCTTTTTTGAGTTCCATGCTCATGCTTCTTGTCCTCCGACTCGCTCTCGTGGCTCTCGTGGCTTTCGTGTATGCCTTGCGGCCATGCTAACGCTTTTTCTTGCCCTTGCCCGTGTCGGGGAAAACATGGACGAGATGCGTTTTCTTAATATCGTTCCAATGCACGGAAAGTGTGCAGTCCTGCTCGGGAAGGCGCAGGGTGACGGTTTCGTCCTCCACCCCTGTCAGTTCGCCCTGAAATTTGCGGCGGCCGGCCATGTCGGGGTGCGCTTCGCGCAGCACCACGACAACGGGAGAACCGACATATGTTGCCATCTGCGCCGGGCTGAAGAAAGGGCGTTCCAGTCCCGGCGAGGAGACTTCCAGAATATACGCGTTGGAGAGCACATCTTCCACTTCCATGGCAAGACCTGTGTGCCGCGAGATTTCTGCGCACTGGTCAATGGTAACGCCTTCCGGCCCTTCCACATAGATGCGGACAAGCAGGCGTGGTCCCGCTCCCAGCTCCACCCCCCACAGGGCAACGCCCATGGGTTCGAGAATGGGTTCCACAATGTCTTTAATGCGTTGCCTTGTTGCGTCGCCACCCATGCGGGTGCCCTCCGTCCGTAAGAAAATTCGCCTTGCGCGCTGGCATGGGGCAATAAAAAAGGGGGCCGCACGGCCACCCCGGTCATTGCCGCCAAGCGGCTACAGGATGTCTCGGCATTGCCGCATGAGGGCGCGAACGCCGGACCTGCGACAGCCGGAGAAACGGTCCTCCGGCGCTGCCAAACCATGAACTGATACGCATTGGATAGTGTTGTGTCAAGCATTTTGGCGTGGTGGCGGGAGGTTTGTGCAAGGTATTCTACTTCCCGCAGCATAGAACGGGAGGGCGGCTTCTGTAGTGTGGCAGAGGGGCATCATCTTGCAGCAGACGTTTGTCGGAAAATGCACCATAGTGCTTCAGTGTGGGGCATTGTAACGCTGTTGCGGAGTGTTCATGGCGCATTGCACGAACATGCGGACTTGTGCGCAGGGGCCTATACGCGTGGCGGCACGGAATCCGGCTGGTTTTTGGGGCAGAGGGAGGTGTCGCGGATCAGGTCGGCAAGGGTGAAGGTATTCAGCTTGTTGTACAGGGCCTTGGCACCCTCTTCCCATATGGTGCGGGTAAGGCACACATGCATGCGCGGGCAGCAGTTCTGCCGCTCGTCGCAGTCGTAGCAAGGGGCTGTTTTTTCCAGAGCATAGGCCACATCACCAATGGGAATATCTGCCGGATCGCGGGCGAGAATGTATCCGCCGTGAGCACCGAGGCGGCTCTTTATGTAGCCTTCTTTTTTCAGAACCCGCATGAGCTTTTCCAGATATTTCAGCGAAATCTCCTGACGCAAGGCGATATCCTTTATGGATACGGGGCCATCTTCCTGATTCATGGCAATATCCAGCAGCATGCGGGTGCCGTAGCGGCTTCGTGTGGTCAGTTTCATGCGGGGTTTGGTCTTTTTTTCGGGTAATGTGTTCCGGCGCGCATGGTGCGCGCCGGAACCGCTATACTTTTGTTGCGCTGCGGATTATGCCCGCCAGCTTGTCCGGGTCGAAAGGCTTGTTCACCGTGGCCACGGCGTTGGGCACCGCGTGGTGTATGCCCTGAAGTCCGCACATGAGCACGAAGGGGATGTGCTCCATCCCCGGCAGGGCCGCGAGATCCCTGTAGAGCAGGGCCCCTTCCTCTCCGGGCATTTCCATGTCCAGAGTGACAAGGTCCGGCGGATTTTCCTTTGCAAGGCGCAGGGCCTGCTCGCGGCCGGTGGCTCCATCTGCTTCGTACCCGCGGGCTGTCAGGACATTCACAAGGTATTCGACAATGTTCTCATCATCGTCGATCACCAGAATGTGTTGAGCCATGACATCCGCTCCTGTTGGCGTGCCGCATTGCGGCACCTGAGGAAAGTGAAGCGGGGAGGCGCAGGGCCTCCCCGCGTTGCGGCCTATTCGTCCTCATCCTCTTGGAGCTTGAGGTGGTCGGGTATGATGGCCATTTTCAGGATGAGCGGCTTGAGGAAGGTCCACCGTATGCCGATTTCGAATTCTTCCTCAAGGTCACGGATGGCGTCCCAGCAGTTATGGCAGGGGGCCACCACCAGTTTGCAGCCGGTGTCGAGTATCTGGTCACGCTTGGTCTTCAGGGCTTCGTTGCGCTGATGGCGGTATTTGCCGATACCGTTGAATCCGCCACCGCCGCCGCAGCAGTAGTTGTGCTCGCGGTTGGGCGCCATTTCCCGGAAGTCTTCAGCGATATAGCTCATGATTTCGCGGGTAATGTTGGAAAGCCCGTGGTTGCGGATATAGTTGCAGGAGTCCTGCAGCGTGACAGGTTCCTTGATCTTCTTGCTGGGGTCTATCTTTATCTTGCCGGTGCGCAGGGCCTCTGCCAGCCATTCCACATAGTGGATATAGGGGGCGGGCGGCAGACCGTCTTCACGTCCTGCCCAGTAGGGGCCTTCTATGACCGTTGCACGGTGCGCATGGCCGCATTCGGTGCCCACAACCCGTTTGGGACGCAGACGCTCTATGGCGCTGTAAACGGTTTCCACCTGCTTTTTACAGGCGGCCCAGTCTCCGGCGAACATGGCAAGCGAGGTCTGTTCCCACCCGGTGCTGGGTACGGTCCAGTTTTCTCCGGCAATGTGGAAGAGAATGGCCGCTTCCGCGAGGTCTTCCGGGTAGTGCTTGGGTTCGCGGGCGTTCAGGGTGTACATGATGTCCGCGTCTTCCTTGTCCACCGGAATCTCAAGGCCGGGCCATTCTTCGCCGTATTCGTCGGCCATCCATTCACAGGTATCCACCCAGTCTTCTTCGGTCACGTCCATCTGGGCGTTGTACACGCGGTGCATGCCGGAACCTATCTTCATCTCCCACGGCACAAAGCCCTGAGAGAACAGCAGGCCGCGCAGGTAGCTGAACATAACGCCCATGTCTATGCCGTGGGGGCAGTACATGCCGCAGCGGTTGCAGCAGGTGCACTGCGACCATGCCACGTCCACGCAGTGGCGCATGAACTCGTTGCTGACGTTGCCCTTGTTCTTGACGATGACGCCAAGGGTGGACTGTATTTTGTAAGCGGGAACCTGCTTGGGGTCGCGTTCGGAAACGCGATACAGAAAGCAGGAGTCTGCACACATGCCGCAGTGGGCGCATATTTCGAGCCACGTGCGGATGCGCGCCTTGCAGGTTTTTTCCAGTGTGGCGGCCAGCGCGGGCACGTCCACGTCCAGATGCTTCATCTCTTCATAGTATTGCGCGCCGCCCTTGTCTCCGAGAAGAGACTTAAGGTCTTCCTCGGTGTTGATGGGCTGCTTATTGCAAAAGGTACCTTCAGGCATGGGTTACTCCTAGAGGCTCGCTGTTACCAGGGGAAGGCGTAGTTCCGCTTCATGCCGCCGCGCTTGATGCTGTAGTCCATGCCCAGCTGACCGCGGGACATGAAGAAAAGCACGATATGCGAGAGCTTGGTGAAGGGAGCGATAATGAGCAGCAGTTCGCCGGTAAGGATGTGGGCTATGATCCAGAAATCATAGTTGCCCCAGTGCATACGGGCGATGAAGCCTGTCACAAACGGTGCCACGGAGACGGCCAGAATGAACCAGTCGTACGGCGTGGTGAGGATGCGCACCTCGGTCAGGGCAATGCGGCGCAGGGCCAGCATTACGCCGCCGATAATGGCCACAACGGTCAGCACGTCCGCTGCCAGCGAGGGCAGCGTGGGCAGGCTGAAGCCGAGCAGTTGCTTGAGCAGTACCTGATGTCCCAGAAGGAACAGGGGTACCAGCACTGCGCCGATGTGGAACAGGAAGAAGGCGGCGGCCATGAAAGGCTGGGTACGCCAGCCGTAGGTTCCGCCGGGAATCATCCAGCGGCGGATGGAGTGCAGGGCACCCTTCAGGCCGTGGGTAAAGTGGGGCTTGTAGGCCACCCTGTCGAGCTGCCAGCTAAGGCCCCTTACATACATGACGGCGCGATACGCGAGTCCCCCGAAGAAAATCGCAAGGGATATCATGAGCATCGGTCCGGTAAGGAATCCAATCATCGTATTCTCCTTGTCTTGCTGAGGCGGCAGACGCGCCGGCTAGTACTTCCGGATTTTCTCGTCTCTGCCGGTAAGGAACAGCCAGTAGCCGACAAAGCTGACCAGTGCCAGACCCATCAGAAGATAGGTGATGGTCTTGGTGTGCAGCATGAAGTCGTGGAGGGTGTAGAAAATGTGTTCCATTGTTCTTGCTCCTTTGGCCTAGTGGGCGTCCTTGTACTCAGGATGCTCGTACAGAACGGGCATCTTGGTCGCAATGAACCGGTAGGTGGTGACGATGAGGGTGACGATGAAGATGGAGATGCCTATCTCCATCCAGTGCGGGAAGTAGCGCTCAGACGCGGGCAGCTGCCAGTTGAAGGCCAGCATGCTTACGTTGAAGCGGTTGAATACGATTCCCAGCACGCCGAACACGGAGGCCACGCGAACCATGGTCAGGTTCTTTTCGCGCACACCAAGGGCGTAGAGGAAGGCGGGCAGGGCCACAAAGCCCAGCATTTCTACCATGAACAGTGCGCCGTAGCCGGTGGCGAGGTAGTGCCAGTCGTTATCCATGGTGATGTCGAACATCTTAATGAAGAAGTAGCCCAGCAGGATGAACGAGGCAGCCTTGGCCATGCCGAAGGCCACGCCTTCCGCCTCTTCCAGATGGGTCTTGTCCATCTTATGGTGCAGCCCCTTGTGCGTCAGCGCCCCTTCGAAGATGACCATGGAGGCGCCTGCCACCATGGACGACATGAAGAAGAACACCGGAAGGAAGCTGGAATACCACAGAGGATGCAGCTTGCCGGGGGCAATGACGAACAGCGCGCCCAGAGAACTCTGGTGCATGGTGGAGAGCACCACGCCCAGAATGGTGAGCGGCAGGGTGAGTTTGATCACGAAGTTGCGGATTTTGCGGAAGCCCAGCCACTCCAGCGCGGCGGGGGACCATTCCACGAACAACACGGTGACGTAGGTGGCGACGCACAGGCCCACTTCGAACAGAAGCGAGGTGGTACCCTGCGACCATACCAGCGGGTAGGGCAGACGCCACGGGTGACCAAGGTCGTACAAGAGGGCGATGACCACGAAGAAGTAGCCGAGGAAGGCCGTGGTAATGGCGGGACGCACGGCGGAGTGGTATTTCTTCAGGCCGAAGAGGTAGCAGGAGGCGGAGGTTACGTAGCCGCCGGCGGCAAGGGCCACGCCGCACAGCAGGTCGAACCCGATCCAGACCCCCCAGGGGTTGTTGTCGTCAAGATTGGTGACCGCGCCGATGCCCTGCGTGAAGCGCAGGACCGTGAGCACCAGCCCGCCCGCCAGAATGAAGGCGGTGAGGATGTTGCCCGGCGTCCAGAACGATTTCTGATTGCTGCTCATTTATGCTTCCTCCTCCGGGGATTCCCCGGCACCGGTGTCTGCTTCCCCGGCAGGAGCCTGCGCGGCGGCGAGCTTTTCCTCAAAGGCCTTTTCGGCTTCCGCCACGGCCTTTTTCACCTCGCGCTCCACGGCGGCAGCCTTGTCCTTGGTAGCCTTATCCATGGCTGCCTTCAGCGCTGCTTCCGCCTCTTCCTGCGCGGATTCGCGGGTGGCACGCACGGCCTCGGCCTTTTCTTCCTGCGCGATCTTTTCCTTGCGCTTGCTGATGGCGTAGGCGCCGGTCAGCAGCACAGGCCAGATGCCCACAACCATGGGCACGGCACCCAGCGCGCCGGAAGTAAGCTCAGGCGCGGAGGTTTTGCCCACTTCAATCTGGCCCAGTTCCGTGTGCGGCACGCCGGAAAGGTACAGCCAGTTGGTGCCGCCCGCTTCGTGTTCACCGTAGATGTGCTTCACGTAGCGGTCGGGGTACTTGCGGATGCGGTCGCGTGCGATGCCCAGCAGGTCTTCGCGGCGTCCGAAGGTAAGCGCTTCTTTGGGGCATATCTCCACGCAGCCGGGGAGTTTGCCTTCCTGAATGCGCGGATGACACATGGTGCACTTCTGGATAAGCGGGTCGAAGGCGTCGTCATATTCAAAGGTGGGCACGCTGAACGGGCATGCGATCATGCAGTAGCGGCAGCCCACGCACAGATCACCGTTATAGGTAACGGAACCGTCGGAGTTTTTGGTGAACGCCTTGACAAAGCAGGCGGAAGCGCAGGCAGGTTCCATGCAGTGGTTACACTGCTGTTTGCGGAAGATGGGATGCTCAAGCCCTGCCGTGTTGTATTTGTTCACCACGGTGTAGGTTTTTGCGTCCGTTCTGCGCTTGGTATCCAGCACGGTAAGGTCTTTGAATTCCTTTTCCGGCTTGGGCAGGTCGTTCACCTGATAACAGGCCTCTTCACACTTGCGGCAGCCGATGCAGCGGGTGCTGTCGTGCAGCACGCCCATGGCATCGGGGTAGCCGTTGAACGAGTGACCGCTGGCGGCCTGGGACTTGGTTACTCCCATTGCGGAGGCAAGCCCGGCACCGCCCAGCAGGCTCAGGAATTTTCTGCGATGCATATTAACTGCTCCTCCTAGTTCGTGCGCTCGGCATGGCAGTCTGCGCATGCCGTTGCCTGAGGCTTTTCAAGCTTCATTGCCGTGTGGCAGCCCATGCACTGCTGGTGGTAGGCGGCCTTGAGCCCGGGGCGGTCGCCCTTGGAGGGTTCAAAGGGCTTGCCGTGGCAGCTCTGGCACTTGGGAGGCGTTTTGCTGAGGGGACTGTTATGGTGGCAGCCCTGACAGAAGGTGGCGGCGTCGGTATGGAATCCGGCGGCCATCCGGCTGTCGGCAACAGCGGCAATCATGGTCTTTACGATCTTGCGGTGGGGCATGTTGGAAGCTTCGTACTTATCGACAAGGGCGTCGATCTTCACGGTTTCCGGTATGTCCTCATCGCGGAAGGTAGGCATTGCGGTGGGGCGTTCCGCCACTATGGCGTCTGCCACGGCGCGCTTTACGTCGTTGCTCATGCCTTCCAGTTCTTCAGGCTTGAAGCCCGTGGTGTTATGGCAGGAAGCGCAGGACTGCTGCGATGCGGACGAGGCAGGCATCATGCTGTGGCAGCCGGCGCAGGAGGGGTCTTGCTTTTTGGTGTCGTGGCAGCCCACGCAGGATGCCTGCGACTTCAGGGAGTGCATGGCCTGCTCAAGCTGAACGAAGTTGCCTTCTGCCTTGCCCGCCAGCGTGTGGCAGGTGGTGCAGGTGGCTATGCCTTCATGGTGGCAGGTGCGGCAGTTGTCCAGCGCGGCTTCGTGCAGCTTGTGGTTGAAGGCAACGGCGGGAAGGGTGGCCTTCTTCAGGTTGTCTGCGGTGACGAGCGTTGCATCGGGCTGTCCGCGTTCAAGGCGGGGCACTTCGGCCACAACCTTGTACTGCTTCTGTGCCTCATCGGTGTGGCAGCCAGCACAGGTCACGGGGCCGGTGTCGCCGCCCGCAGTGGCGGTGGAAACGTGGCAGGTGACGCAGGCAAGGTGAGCCGCATCGTTCAGGGCGGGCTTCATTGCTTCGCCGCCCTCAACCACGGGGGTGGGGGCGTTTTTGTGACAGGCGCGGCAGGAATCTTCCGTGTTCTTCTTCCACACGGCCTTCTGCGCGGTTTCGTCGTACACATGGTGGCATGCCGCACAGTTCACGTCCTGCCCGTCCACCTTGATGGTCTTGGCAGCGATGTGGCGGTAGTGGAGCGACTTGTCCATGCCCACGTCCTTCCATTCCGAATTTGCGGCGGGACGTGGGTTGTGACAGGAGCGACACTGGCCGTCCTGCGGGCCGGTATTGTTGCCCGCAGCAGCCTGTTCCGCGTGGCAGGCAAAACAGTTGGAGTGGTACAGTTCCTTCATCTCCGCTACGCTGCCGTCTTCGGTGCGCATGAATTTGAGGGACATTTTGTCATCCTGCGTTTTGTGGCAGGCGGAGCAATCCTTGTTCAGTTTTTTCATTGCTTCCGTATGCAGGTCATGACGATAGGTGACAGGAGGCAGCTCCGTGCTTCCCATCTCCCCGACGATATCGATGGTGATGATATCGGCATAACCTGCGGCAGAGTCACCTGCGGCCTTGGAGCTACGCGCTTCGTGCCCCCAGACCGAGACAAGCGCAACCGCAATCAGCAGTCCCGCCCATCGCAGCAGTGATCTTCCTTTCATCATAGTGGCAGTCCTTTCGATGAAATTACACACACGTCCTTCAGACTTCCCTCAGCCAGATGTCTCCGTTCCGGTTCCCGTCGGAACGTGTGACAGGTATGAGACCCTGCCGCAAAAGCGAAACCGCCATATGAGACATATGGTGGCTGAGCAGAATGGTTTGCGGCGTTTGTCTTGGTTTTTCCGGCAGTCGCGCCCTTCCGCACGGCTGCCGTAAACCCATACCTCCTACAGGTAAAAACCTACCATGTTGGTATGAGTTAATTCCTACCCATCAGGTAGGCGAAATGACAGGGGTCGTCAAGCGATTTTGAAATTTTTTCGGGTGCGTTTTGCGTGGGTAATGTGCTGAAATGATTGCGCCTAAAACTGTTCAAGTGACCAGTCTTGAGGGAGGCCCGGCCCCGGAAGGCAGGTGGGAAAAGGGTTATGGACAACTCCGGTAGGAAATAACCCTGCGCGGAATGGAGCGAATTTTTTCCGAGAATTACGCGCGGGTATTACCGCCTGCCGCGCCTGTGACGCTCCGGAAGGTTGTGCAGCCCTTCAATGATGGGGCAGGGGGCGAGGTTTCTGTTGGCAAGCAGGCGGTTATCCAGCACCACCACAATGCCGCTGTCCGTTTCGCGCCGGATGAGCCTGCCCACGCCCTGCCGGAATTTAATGGCGGTTTCGTAGCGGTAGCGGTCCCAGTAGGCGGCTTCCGGCAGGCAGCGGTGGCGGGCGTCCATGAGAGGCGAGGCGGGCGAAGGATAGGGCAGGCGGGTGATGATGACCTGCGTGAGGGTGTCGCCGGGAAAGTCCACCCCGTGCCAGAAGGTTTCCACCCCGAAGAGCACGCTTTCGCGGGCGGCGCGGAATTCGTCGCACAGGGCGGCGGGCGGTTCTCCCTTCTTCTGGAACAGGAGGGGATATTCACCGTCGTACTCCTGTTCCAGCCGTTCGCGCAGTGCCTCAAGGTCGTCATAGCTGGCGCAGAGGACCAGTGTTGCGCCGTGGTTGGCGTCTATGAGGCGGGGGATTTCCTGCGCGGCGTAGTTGAGCCATGTGGTTTTGTGCTCAAACACGGCGGTGGGCGCGCCGGAGGGCACCACAAGGGAGAAGTCCGGCTCAAAGGGGGGCGCAACGCGGGTGACGAAGCAAGGTTTGGGCGGAAGTTCCGGGTTGTCGAAAATGACAGGCTGCGTGCCCTTGCCCAGCCCGAGACTGCGCCGGAAGGGGTCGAAACTGGCCTGATGGGTGAGCGTGGCGGAGGTGAAGACCACGGTATCGCGCCGGGACAGAATGTGGTTGCGCACCAGTGGTCCCACGTAGACATGCCCGCCGCTTATGGTCCAGCTGCGCGGAAAGACCTGTACGGACTGCCACGTGCCTTCCGAATCCAGCCCGGTGCGCAGTTGGGCAAGGCTGAACATGGACTCGTGCACAAGGGTGCGCATGGTGCGGCAGCGGGAGAGTGCCTTGTAGTGCATGGGCAGGCGCGCCGATTCCTTGCCCGCGAACAGGGCCGTGTGCTCGTGCACCGATTCCATGAGGGCATGCAGGCGTTTCAGCTCGTGGGCAAGGCTGCCGCCGCTGAAGGCGCTGTGCGCGGGGGGGATGGAGACCGCGCCGCCCAGTGCCCCCCTGTCCATGGACAGAAATTTGTCGCGCAGGTCGTCCATGGCGCGCAGCAGGGTGCCCATGGCCTCCACGGCGGATTCGGCCTTGCGCCTGTCCGGTTCGGGGGCAGAGGGCGATACTGACAGCCTGCGGCACTGTTCACGCAGGTAGCGCACATGACCGCGCACGTCGGATGCGGCTATTTCCGGGCTCATGGCACTGCGCACCGCATCTTCGAAGTGGTTGGCTTCATCTATGATGCAGTGGCGGAACAGCCCGCTCAGTTTGCCGTCCTTTTCCATGAGGATGAGTTTGTTATGGTTGGTGATGACAAGGCGGGCATTGGCTGCCTCTGCCGTGACCACCTGCGCGGGACACCGGGTGTGCGTGGCGTGGCACCCGCTGCCTGCCGAAACTTCCAGCATGAGCGAGGTGAGCTGGCGGTCTGCATCCAGCCGTCTGCGCAGGCGCGGGGAGATGTCCTCGCAATCCGCAAGGCGGTAGCGGAAGCAGATGTTCACAAAGAAGAGCCATGCCAGCAGCCCGGGGCCGCGCAGGTCTGGCGAGAGCACATCGTCCAGTTTGGCGGCGCACACGTAATTGCTTTTGCCCTTGATGAGGGCGGACGGGATGCTGCGGTACTGCCCGAACAGGGCGCGGCAGGCTTCCAGTTCGTTGCCGTGAAGCTGGTTTTGCAGGCTCTTGGTGTAGGTGGCGATGGCCACACGCTGGCCGGGGTTGCGTTTGAGAAATTCCATGACGGGCAGCAGGTAGCCCAGTGTTTTGCCCGTTCCGGTGCCTGCTTCCAGACAGGCCACGGCGTTGATGTTCAGCGCGTGGGCAACGTGCCCGGCATAGGCGACCTGCGGTTCGCGCACCCGGTAGCCTTTGCGCGTATGTGCCAGTTGCTCGTACAGCTGGCGTATCTCTTTTTCCGGCACGGGGGTGAAGGCCTGACCGCCGGAGGGCGCGTTGCCCGCCTGCTTGTCCACCGCCGGGGCCTGTTCCAGAAACTGCTGCCAATCCGCAGTATCTTCCGCCGTGACCGGAGGCACGAGTCCGCCGCCGAAGTAGTCGCCGTGGCGGTGCATGAGGTGGCGGCACATATCGCCGAACAGGGTGTCGCTGTGTGCAAGGTAGTGCCGCAGGGAGCGCGCACCGGGGAAGCGGCTGTCTGCCAGCACGGTGCCGAAGAGGTGCCGGGTGAAGGCAAGGCACAGTTCCGCGCCTTCTTCCGCAGAAAAGCTCACCTTGTCTCGCGGTTGTCCGTGGATGACCTCCCACATCTGGCGGGGGGAGGCGGTGGATGCCCACGGCATGAAGAAATCTGCCGCAAAGCCGAGGTCGAACACGCGGGTGCCGTCCAGCAGGGTTTTCAGCGCGGGGGCGGCATCGTAGGGGTCGAAGCAGAGCACGCATTCCAGTCCGGCAAGAAAGGCGCACAGCTCTTCCCGCACCTGCTCATGGGACGGTGCCGCCGCAAGCTGCCTGCGGCTGACATGGGAGTGCATGTAGTCGCGGGCACGGGTGAGGGGGCAGCGGATGAGCGAGGTATATTCCGTCTGCACCCCTGCGGGAGAAAGGCGTATGGCCGCCACGGCATACGGCGTGGCGGCATGGCCGGGCGGGGTGGCCATGTGGGCGAAAACAAAGCCGATATCGCCTATGGGGTGCATGAGCGGCTGGAACATGTGTTCCTTGTAGCCGAACCGGCGGCGGCTGTCAGGTGGGAAGAGGGGAGGAAAACGGGGCAGTGCCGGAAAGGGAGGCTGCGTGGAATATGGAATATGCAGGGTTTGCGGGGTGAGGGGGAAAATAACCCCCTGCCCGCACTGTGTAGTGACATTGGCGGACAGGGGGGATTTTTGATTGGGGGGATTTTTGATTACTGCTTCGGGGCTTCAGCTTCTTTTTCCATCATCTTCTTGCCTTCCATCATTTTGGCGTGGCCTTCCTGCATCATCATCTTGCATTTTTCCATATCGCCGCCTTCCATCATCTTCTTGCCTTCCATCATCTTGGAATGCCCTTCCATCATCATTTTTTTGCCTTCACTCATGCCGGAGTGCTTATCCATTTTGCTCTTGCCATGTTCCATCTTCATTTCGCCTTTAGTCATGGCTTCCTTGTCCATGGCATCAGTCGCTTCCAACATGGTATCTGCGCCTTCAATCATCTCGCCGGCGGCCTCAACGGCTTCGTGACCTACATGGGCCGAGTGGTCCGCAGCAGGCGGGGCGGCGTTGAGCAAGGCCGGGCCTGAGATCAGAAGGAGGGCTGCAATAAGGGCTATGCACAGGCGGACGGCGGTACGTTTTTTCATGATGTTCTCCATTTGTTGGCGGGGCCAGCGGATCTTTGTCCGTGACTGGCTCCAGTTCTTATTGCCGTACAGGATACTCGATGAATGGAGAGGAGGAATTATAACTTTTTAACAATGCTGGAGAGATAAGAAAAGGCCGCCCCTTCGGACGGCCCTTTGTTGTTTCGTATGCGCGAAAGGCTACTTGGCAGCCATGCGGGCTTCCAGCTCTTCTGCGCCCCTGATGACCTGTTCCTTGAACTCGGCACGGGCTGCGGCCAGTTTCTGCGCCACGGCGGGGTCTTGCAGGGCGATGATCTGCGCGGCAAGCCAGCCTGCGTTTTTGGCACCGGCCTTATCCAGCGCCACGGTGCCTACGGGATAGCCGGGGGGCATCATCACCGTGGCGAGCAGGGCATCCATGCCGCCCAGCTTGGATGCCGTGACAGGCACCCCGAGAACGGGCTTGAGCGTGCGCGCGGCAACGGCACCTGCCAGATGCGCGGCCATGCCCGCCGCGCAGATGAAGACCTGACAGCCGTCTTTTTCCAGCGAATCGATGAGCTGCTCAGTGCGCTCCGGGGTGCGGTGCGCCGAACTTACGGTAAAGTGGTAGGTTATTCCCAGCGTGTCCAGCACCTCGGTGCAGGGGCGCATGGTGTCCTCGTCTGAAATGCTGCCCATGAAAATGCCGACCTGTGGCATACCTGTTCTCCTGAAGGGTTGCGGTAATGGGTAAACGGTAACTCGTTATCTCAATCCCTTGAAACCGATGTCACGGCGGTAGTAGGCCTTGTCCATCCGTATTTTCGCCACACCCTCGTAAGCGCGTTTCTGCGCTTCCGCGAGGGTGGCACCCAGTGCCGTAACGCACAGCACGCGCCCGCCGTTGGCGCGCGTGACGCCGTTATCCAGCACTGTTCCTGCCTGAAACACCTTGACGCCGGGGACGGTCTCTGCCTCTTCAAACCCGCTTATTTCCATGCCTCTGGGGTAGCTGCCGGGGTAGCCTTCCGCCGCCACCACCACGCCGAGGGTGGTTTCCGGCTTGGCTTCCAGCGGGGTTTCGGCAAGGCGTCCCTGTACGCAGGCCATCATGACTTCCGCGAGGTCGCTGTGCAGGCGCATGAGCAGGGGCTGGCATTCGGGGTCGCCGAAGCGCACGTTGAATTCCAGCACGTAGGGGCCTTTTGCGGTCATCATCAACCCTGCGTAGAGAATGCCGATGAAGGGCTTGTCTTTTCTGCCCAGCGTTTCGCATACCGGCTTCATGACCAGATCGATGATCTCGTCATAGCGGTCTGCGGGTAGGGCGGGGGCGGGGCTGTATGCGCCCATGCCGCCGGTGTTGGGGCCGGTGTCCCCTTCGCCCGCGGCCTTGTGGTCCTGCGAGGAGGGCAGGGGCTTTACGGTTTTGCCATCGCAGAAGGCGATGAACGAGACTTCTTCTCCCACGAGGCATTCTTCTATGACCACGTGCGCGCCTGAGGAGCCGAACGCCTGCTTGAGCATGATCTCTTCCAGCGCGGTGATGGCCTCGTCCGTTGTTTGGGCAACGACCACGCCCTTGCCCGCCGCAAGCCCGTCTGCCTTGACCACGATGGGGGCACCCACATTCAGCACGTATTCCCGCGCGTCTTCAAATTCGTTGAAAACGCCGAAGGCGGCGGTGGGCACGCCTGCCTCTTCCATGATGTATTTGGCAAAGGCCTTGGAGCCTTCCAGCTGCGCGGCAAAGGCGTTGGGGCCGAAGCAGGGGATGCCCGCAAGGTCCAGCGCATCTTTTATGCCCAGCACGAGGGGCAGTTCCGGCCCGGGAACCACAAGGTCTATGCCCTGTTCCTTGGCAAAGGCCACCAGTGCGGGCAGGTCGTCCACGGCAATGGGCACGTTGGTGCCTTCCAGGGCGGTGCCGCCGTTGCCGGGAGCGATGAAGATATCCTTCACCTTGGGGCTTTGCCGCAGCTTCCATGCAAGGGCATGTTCGCGACCGCCGTTGCCGACAATAAGAATCCGCACGTTTGGCCTCCGTATGGCTTGAGGCGGGGTTTTCCCCCGGCCTGTTTCATGATAGCAGGGTCAGGCACGCCGTATAGCGCGCGTATGCGTGTTGCAGTGTGCGCCTGATACAGGTTTTTGCCGTTTGGTTCAAGTTGCATATTTCTACTGCCACGCCAGCATGTTAGGAGCTATTCCCCATGGTCTCACATCGATTTTTGCCGCACCTGCCGGAAGAGGCGCTGGCCGAACACCAGCTTGCCGGTCTGCAATGGACCGTACGCCACGCCTATGAGAACAGCCCCGCTTACCGTGCGAAACTGCGTGCGGCGGGCGTGGAACCGGGCGGCATAACCAGCCTTGACCATCTTCGCTCTCTTCCCTTTACCACGGTGGAAGACCTGCGGGAAGGATATCCGCTGCCGTTGCTGGCCGTGCCGGAGGAGCAGGTGGTGCGTATTCACGCCTCTTCGGGCACCACGGGCAAGCGCAAGATTCTGGCCTATACGCAGAAGGATGTGGACACCTTTGCCCTGCAGATGGCGCGATGCTACGAGATTGCGGGGCTGACGGTGAAGGACCGCGTGCAGATAGCCGTGGGCTACGGCTTGTGGACGGCGGGAGCGGGGTTTCAGCTGGGCAGCGAGCGGTTTGGCGCGCTGACGGTTCCCGTGGGGCCGGGCAATCTGGAGATGCAGTTGCAGCTTATGGCGGATATGGGCACCACCTGCCTGTGTTCCACCGCGTCCATGGCGCTGCTGATGGCGGAAGAAGTGGAGCGCAACGGCCTGCGTGACCGGTGCAGGCTGCGCAAGGTTATTTTTGGCGCAGAGGCGCACAGCCCCAAGATGCGCAGGGCCTTTGAGGAAAAGCTGGGGTTGCAGGGCAGCTACGACATAGCGGGCATGACCGAGATGTATGGCCCCGGCACCGCGCTGGAGTGCGATGCCCACGACGGGCTGCACTACTGGGCGGATTTGTTTATCATAGAAATTCTGGACCCGGAAACGTTGCAGCCCGTGCCTGTGGGCGAAGTGGGTGAAATGGTGGTGACCAGCCTGTGCAAAGAGGCTGCGCCGCTCATCCGCTACCGTACACGCGACCTTTCGCGCATGGTGCCGGGCATCTGTGCCTGCGGATTGCAGATTCCCCGGCACGACCATATTCTGGGGCGTTCTGACGATATGATCATCTTCCGTGGGGTGAATATTTATCCCGGTCAGATAGCCGATGCGCTGCAGCGGTTTCCGGAGGCGGGCGCGGAATATCAGATTGTGCTCACCCGGCGCGAGGGGCGCGATCATCTGCTGCTCAGGCTGGAACGCCACGCCGATGCCGGTTCGGACACGGACGCGGGCCTTGCCAAGGCCGTGGGCGCGGACCTGCACAAAAAGCTCATGGCCCGCACCGAGGTGGAGATTGTGGACCCCGGCGCACTGCCGCGCTCGTTCGGCAAGTCGAAGCGCGTGGTGGATATGCGGGAGCAGGAATAGTTTCAGCCCGGCGCGCGTTCGACCACATAAGAAACAGACCCGCTGCGGGGCGCATGGTGCGCAGTTCCGCAGCGGGTCTTTTTTGTGTGTCAGTCACAAGCTGTTTGTGCAGCCGGAGCGGAACCGTGTTTCAGGTGCCTGCCGCACATGGAGAACAGCTACGGGGACGGGCTATTCGTCGCCGTTATCGCCGTCGGCATCGGAAAGGTCGTCTCCGGCAATGTCGTGGTCTTCTGAGCGGCTTGCGGCCATGCGTTCCAGCCGGGCGGCTTCCTGCTTGCGTTCGCGTGTGCCCAGCGAAACCTGCGCCTTGACCTGCTCAAGCCCTTCCTGATGGCGGCAGAAAATGAGGAAGCCCGTGTGTGCGATCATGCGGTCGTTGGGGCGCATGCGGTCCGGCACGGCCTTCCAGCCGCGCAGCAGCAGTTCGGAAACTTCCACCTCGTCAAAGGGGCCTTTTTCCAGTTCCACCAGCAGGCTGGAAACCTGATCTATGGTGGGTACAAGAAAGCCGCATACCGCGCCGGGCCTGATGGCGGCGGGTATGTGCCGCACGTATTCCCACGGATCGCGCACGTCCAGAAACAGGGCGTCTGCATCGTTCACCAGAAAGCCGTTGGCGATATCGTGATGATAGAGGGTGACGTTCTGGCCCACGCCTGCCCAGTCGAGGTTGCGGCGGCACAGGTTCATGAATTCTTCGCGCGCCTCGTGGGTGTGAATCTGACCCCGCTCACCCGCGAACCAGCTGAGTGCCAGCGTAAGGCTGCCCGAACCGGAACCGGCCTCTATGACCTTTACGCCGTTGCCTACGCCCAGCTTCATGCAGATGTAGCCGATGTCTTTGGGATAAATGACCTGTGTCTGCCGCTTAACGCCTTTGACAAGGTCGTGCAGGGTGGGGCGTTGCACACGGTATGGCTTGCCCTTGTGGGTGTGGACGATGCTGCCGTATCCGGCGGACATGATGTCTGCCATCTTGAGCAGCCCGTCGGTGCCGTGGATGTCGTTATCCGGCTCCACGCGGCGCATGTACCGCTTGCCGCGCGGGCTTACGAGCAGTACCAGTTCACCTAACTTCGGCATACCTGTTCTCCGTGGTTGGCGGGCAGGCTTGCTGAGCGTGCCCGGTGGGTGCGGGGGATGGCTTCTTTCCGGTGCATGGCCCTACTGTGCAACGCCTTCGCTGTCAAGGTTCGTGCGGGCGGGCGTTGCCGGGTTATGCCGGATTCCATCAGGATTAGCGGTTACAGCCGGACATGGGCCGGGGCACCGGAAGGGCGAAAACGCCCCTGCCGTGCGGACAGGACGAAATAATCGTGTTGTTTTTTCGCGCTGTGCGCTATAGTGAGACATATCACTGTGACGAGGATAGTAAAGCGTAATGGCGTTTACGTATATATTCGGGCCCGTGGCCTCCAGCAGGCTGGGCAGGTCGTTGGGGCTGGACCTGCTGGGAAGCCGCATCTGCTCCATGGACTGCCTCTATTGTGAGGTGGGCCGGACGGATGAGCTTACCCTTTTGCGTGCGCCCTACGTTCCCGCCGATGTACTGCTTGAAGAACTGGAGCGGTGGCGCGAAGGGAATACGATTTTTCCGGACCATGTGACCTTGGGGGGCGCGGGAGAACCGTGCCTGAACAGCGAGCTGGGAGCCATAATACGTGGCTGTCGCCGTATTTTGCCCGAGGTGCCCGTGGCCGTCCTTACCAACAGCACCCTGATGGCGGACCCGGCCGTGCGAGAAGAGCTTGCACTGGCCGATGTGGTGCTGCCCTCTCTGGATTCGTTGGTGGAGGAAGAATTCAACAAACTGAATCGCCCCTGCGGGGGGCTTACCGCAGCCGGTATCGCGGAATCGCTGTTGCAGTTCCGGCGGATGTTCGGCGGCAAAATCTTTCTTGAAATACTGCTGGCGCAGGGCATGAACGATTCGGAGGAGAATCTGGCCCTGCTCAGGGAATTTGTGAAGAGGCTCGGGCCTGACAGGGTGGATGTGACCACGCTGTCGCGCCCAGGCGCGTATCCTGTCGCCAAACCCGTTGCCCCGGAAGTGCGGGAACGGTGGTGCGGCGAGTTTGCCGCCTTTTGTCCGCAGGAGCGGGAGGCACCGGGTTCGGTGTTTCTGCGTACCGGACAACGCGCGGACCACGTGGAACGCGACCAGAAGACCGTTGCCGACACGGTGGCGCGCTCCCTGCGCCGCAGACCGCAGACGCCGGGGCAGCTTGCGCTGTCGCTGTCGCTGCCGTTGGAAAGGGTGGAACACGCCCTTGCCATTCTGCTGCACGAGGGAATTATTCATCGCGCGCAGGGCATGACCGAGCATCTGGACACGCACGAGCCTTTCTATTCCTGCCAGTAGAGCCGCACCGGCCGCAACGGGGCGGAGAACTTTTGTGAGGATACCCATGACGAACACCCCACGTAAGGGCAAGCGCAAGCTGTACATCAGCGTGCTGCCCGGCGAGCAGGTGGAAGTGGCACTGGCCGAAGACGGCGAGGTACAGGAATATTATGTGGAGATGGTGCACCAGGCCAAGACCAAGGGCAACATCTACAAGGGAACCATCAATAACATAGACACCAACCTGCAGGCCGCCTTTGTGAACTACGGCGCGGAGAAGAACGGGTTCCTTCAGATAGACGAGGTGCACCCGGAATACTACTCCGCCCCGCACGACCCCAACAAGGGCCGCAAATATCCGCTTATTCAGAAGGTACTGCGCTCCGGGCAGGAGGTGCTGGTGCAGGTGGTCAAGGAGCCTACGGGGTCCAAGGGCGCGTTTGTCACTTCCTATCTTTCCCTGCCGGGTCGGTTTTTGGTGCTCACGCCGGGACGTGACCAGATAGGCGTTTCGCGCAAGGTGGAAGACGACGGGGAACGCCAGCGGCTGAAGAAGCTGCTGGAAGGGCTGGACCCCGGCGAGAATCTGGGCGTTATAGTGCGCACGGTGAGTGTGGACCAGCCCAAAACATCGTTGCAGCGCGACCTGAGCTTTTTGAAACGCCTGTGGAAGGACGTGCGCAAAAAGGCCACCACCGAGCCTTCGCCCAGCCTTATCTATCAGGAACGCGACCTTGCCACCCGCTCCATACGCGACTACCTGACCGATGATGTGAATGAGGTGTGGGTGGATGACGATGCCACCGCCAAGTCCGTAGAGGAATTTGCCGCGCTGGTCTTTCCCCGGCGCGGGTTGCAGGTGCGCCTGCACAACAACAGCGAGATTTCCCTGTGGGAGCGGTTCAGCCTGCAAAAGCAGATTGAGCAGATTTATTCCCGCGAGGTGAACATGCCTTCCGGCGGCAGGCTGGTCTTTGACCAGACCGAGGCGCTGATGGCCATAGACATTAACTCCGGCAAGATTGCGGGCAAGACCAATTTCGAATCCATGGCGCTGAAGACGAACATGGAAGCGGCCACCACCATTGCCCAGCAGCTTAAGCTGCGGGACGTGGGCGGGCAGGTGGTCATCGACTTCATCGAAATGCGCGACCGCAACCACTGGCGCGAGGTGGAAAAGACCCTGCGGCAGGCCATGAAGAACGACCGCGCACGGCACGATGTGGGCAAGATGAGCCGGTTCGGGCTGTTGCAGGTGGTGCGGCAGCGTCTGGGATCTTCCGCTCTGTCCATAAGCTCCGAGTTGTGCCCCTGCTGCGGCGGTTCCGGCACACGGCGTAACATGGAATGGCAGGCACTGCAGGCTTTGAAAGAGATTTTGCACCGGCTTACCCACGATAAGCTTAACGGCACGCTGCGCTACGAATGCAATGTTGAACTGGCTCTGTATCTGCTGAACCACAAGCGCGAACGACTGTTTGAACTGGAACAGAAATACGAACTGCGCATTGAGGTTACGCCCAAGAAGGATTAGCCATGGCCCGCGTGTTGCTGCATATGTGCTGCGGACCGTGCGCCATTGTGCCCGTTCGCAGATTGCAGGAAGAAGGCCACGAGGTGACGGGGTTCTTCTGGAATCCCAACATCCACCCGCTGCGGGAGTATCTGCGGCGGCGGGAGGCCGTGCTGGACGTGGCGCGTGAACTGGGCATTTCCGTTATCTGCAAGGACAACGAGTATGACCCCAAGCTCTGGTTCCGGGCGGTAAGCTTCCGCGAGGAAAACCGCTGCTTCCACTGCTATGCCCTGCGGCTGGAGCGGGCCATGTCCATTGCCCGGCGGGGGCGTTTTGACGCCATGACCACCTCCATACTCTATTCCCGCAAGCAGCGGCACGAGATGGTGCGGCAGCTTGGTGAGGATATGGCCGGGGGCGGCAGCGTGCGGTTTTGGTACCGCGATTTCCGCGAAGGCTGGCAGGAAGGGATAGAGACCTCGAAGAACTGGGGCGTGTACCGCCAGCAGTACTGCGGCTGCCTGTACAGCGAGGGCGAACGCTACGCCAGTGAACTGCGGGAGGTTTCGGGCTGTGCCGCGCGAAGCCACGGGCAGGAGGACGGAGAGGACAGGGGCTGAGCACGCCCTGTGGTGTTTTTGCGGCAGGCTGCCAGCAGGCTGCCGGAAGTCTGGCTGCCGTGTAGACGGAATATTCAGGCCCTCACGCATAAACCATGCGCGGGGGCCTTTTGCACGCCTGAAATCGTATCTGCCTTTTAATTCACATCGGCCTGCGTGTCCGCAGTATCGTCCGCCTGCGCACCCTGTTCCGCATGGGGCCGGGCTGCGGCCTGACTCATGGTTTTGTCTATTGTCCGGATAAGTTCGTCCGGTTCAAAGGGCTTGGCAATGTAGCCGTCGGCTCCTGTTTCCAGAAAGGTTTCCCGCGCTCCGCTCATGGCGTGGGCGGTCATGACCACCACGGGAAGCTGCGCCAGACGGGAGTATTCCGGCAGGGTGCGCAGGGCGCGCGTGGCCTGCACGCCATCCATAACCGGCATCTGAATGTCCATGAGCACAAGGTCGAACTCGTCCCGCAGCAACGCTTCCAGCGCCAGTTGCCCGTTGGAAACGGAGGTGACGGTGTGCCCCAGCCGTTCCAGATGCCGCCGCGCCACCATCTCGTTCACTTCTTCATCTTCCGCCAGCAGAATTTTGAACGGGCCGCTGCAGGGAAGGGGAGTCTCCTTGCCTGAATCCACCGTGCCTGAAGCCTCTGGACCTGAATCTTCCTTGCCAGAATTCTCTGTGCAGGTCTGTTCCGGCATTCCGAAGGTGATGCAGACGTGCACGGTGGTGCCTCTTCCGTCCTCACTTTCTACGGCCATGCTGCCGTTCATGAGCCGGACCAGACGCCGGACGATGGCAAGGCCCAGTCCCGCGC
Source organism: Desulfovibrio psychrotolerans (assembly GCF_013340305.1). Lineage (NCBI taxonomy): Bacteria > Pseudomonadati > Thermodesulfobacteriota > Desulfovibrionia > Desulfovibrionales > Desulfovibrionaceae > Desulfovibrio > Desulfovibrio psychrotolerans. The sequence continues at coordinate 295,842 of NZ_BLVP01000007.1, read as the reverse complement.
CATCGTGGATGCGGGTGTAGTTGCCGTCTGCCTGCGAGAAGGGTTCCAGCACCTTGTCTAAGAGCGAATCCGGGATGCCCCGGCCTGTGTCTTCCACGGAAAAGAGCACCCGGGCCGTTTCCGGGCGGGGCGATGGCAGCAGGTGCGCGGAGAGGGTGATGTGTCCCTGCTCTGTGAACTTGATGGCATTGCCCGTGAGATTGAACAGGATTTGCTGAACGCGCACGCTGTCTCCCATAAGCGCGCGGGGGATGGCGGGGTCCAGATCAACGGAGAAGTGCAGGGCCTTTTCCGCGCCTGCGGGTTCCAGAAGGGTGGCTACCGTTTCCAGCACGTCCCTGATGCAGAACTGCTCATGGCGGATTTCCAGCTTGCCCGCCTCTACCCTGGAAAGGTCCAGTATGTCGGAGAGCAGGCGCAGGAGGCGTTTGGATGAGGATATGGCCACGGAAATAGAGCGTTCCTGATCCGGGCGGGGATGTTCGGATTGCAGAATTTGCAGCATGCCCATGATGCCGTTCATGGGGGTGCGTATTTCGTGGCTCATGTTTGCCAGAAATTCGCTTTTGGCGCGGCTGGCTTCTTCTACCATGTCCTTGGCGGCGGCAAGGCGTATTGTGCTTTCCTTGATATCCTGAAACCGGGCGCGCAACGAATCGGACATATGCCGGAAGTTCTTCACCAGATGCGCCGGTTCGGCTATCCATGTTCTGTCGGGCCAGATTGGCTCCTCGCCGTGGGAAATTTTTTGGGGCAGGTTGGTGGTAAGCGCGCTTATCTGCCGCAGAGGCTTAACCAGCATGGCCGCCAGAACCCATGAAAGGGCAACGCTGGCAAGCACGACGGACATGAGCAGCAGCAACCTGCTTTGCAGGAGCTTGAGCAGGGCGATCATGTGCGTGGCAGTGGTTGTTTCCACAATGATGGTCCAGCCGCCGTGCCCCAACGGCATTTCCGTGAAGTAGACCGAGTTTTTCCAGCGGTTCATGACGGAGATGTTGGGGCTGACATCCTTCATCCAGATGCGGATGCCCGCCTGCTCTCCCTGTATACCCTGTTCCCTGACCACGCCGTGCTCCGAAAAGGCTGTGAAGGCATGGCCGGATTCGCGGTCCGGGTTGGTGGAGGTGACCACGATGCCGTGGTTGTCCAGAATGGTCGCGCCCATGCCGGAATGGCGGAACAGGCTGAGGAGTGTACCTGTGAGGCTGTGCACGGGAACAACCGCGTTGATGAAGCCGCCGAAGTCGTTCTGCCGCAGCACCGGGGCGGCGAGCACGATGATGGGGTCCGGGCTTCCTGTACGCGCGGCGGGCACCCATGAAACAACAGGCAGCAGCGTGCGGTTGATCTCCTGAAAATAGGGCCGGTCCGAATAGTCCACACCGCCGGGGGGCAGGCTCAGTTCCCCTTCGCGGGAAAAGTTCAGTATGCCCCTGCCCTGTGTGTTGCCCACGCCCACGCGCAGCAGCTCGCCGTTATAGCGCAGGGCTGCGCGTACCTCGTTGCGTACCTGCGGGGAATTGAGCGGCACGTCACGGATGGTATCCGCAAGGGCGGCTATTACCTCAATGTGCTGGTGCAGCCATAGGTCGAATTGTTCCGAATTGAGGCGTGCCGTGGAGAGCAGCCCCTCCCGCACGCTCCGTTCCGTATCCTGAACCTCTTCATGGATGTTCAGGCGGGCAGCCATGAGTCCGGGAAAGAGCACAAAGCTGACCAGCGTGACAAAGAGCAGTTCCCGGTAAGAGTGGGTAACGGGTATGTGAGGCGCTTTGTCCGATTTACCCGTATGACCGGGGTGATCGGAACTGCCGGGAGAATCTGCCGGCTGCGCGCTGCTGTTCTGCCCTGCAAAATACGCCTTCCACACGTTTACGCACAGGATGAGCAGGAACGCCATGACCGCGTTGGAAATGCCGTTTATACCCTGCTTGAGCATGATGGAGACAACGGACGGGCCAGCCATGCCCATGACTTCGCGGTAGAATATCCATACCAGCGGCATGCCCAGAACCAGCCAGTAGAGCACGGTGAGCAGAACCAGATTTCTCCGTTCACGCCCCCACAGCAGCCCTATGAAGGCCGCCTCTGCCACCAGAATGATGATGGCGTAGGGGTGGTTCCACAGTACATAGGTCCAGCTGCCTGCAATGGCGGCGCACAACACCCCGGGCACAAGCCCGAGATAGTAGAGGGCGAAGAGCGTGGCGATGCTGCCGAACAGGAAATCGACATTGAAGAAGAGTTCCAGTTTTGCATAGTTGCCCAGAAGCCCCATGCCGCAGCACAGGATGAGAAGCAGGATTGACCGGATACGATTTCCCGGTGTGAAGGAGGGGGGGGCGAACATCTGCATGGTGATTTCCGTTATCTGAGTCTGGGTGAGAGTGCGGATTGTAAGGAATGCGGAGAAAGGGCCGCCCCGAGCTCACGGGGCGGCCTCTTTGCGGTTACTTGGCGTCGTCCTGCAGCTGTGCGATGAGCTTGCTCAGTTCCGTGGCCTGCCGTGCCAGTTCGCGGATGTCGTTATCCGACTCCGTTACGCGCTGGGCGTTGTCCTGCGCTATGGCGTTAATCTCGTCCACGCTGTTGGTAATCTGCTCCGAAGCGGCGGACTGTTCTTCCGCCGCCGTGGCAATGGACTGCACCTGCCCGGCCGCGTCCTGCGCCATGGAGACTATTTCGTGCAGCACCTCGCCTGATTTGTTGGAGAGCTGCGTGGCACCGTTTATGGCGGTGACGGCGCTGTCCATGCCCTGCACGTTTATCTGGGCCAGATCCTGAATGGACTTGATGTTCTGGCCCACTTCCTTGGTGGCGGTCATGGTCTTTTCCGCCAGCTTGCGCACCTCGTCCGCCACCACGGCGAATCCGCGTCCTGCTTCGCCTGCGCGGGCGGCTTCTATGGCCGCGTTCAGAGCCAGCAGGTTGGTCTGGTCCGCAATGTCGTTGATGACGTTCATGACGTTGCCGATGGCCACCGACTGCTCGCCCAGCCTGTGCATATTGTCCTTAAGGGTTCCGGTGAGATCCTGCAGCGAGTTCATGGCCTTGACCGTATCTGACACAACGCTTGAACCTTCCAGTGCCTTCTGGCGCGACCGCTCGGTCTGCTCGGCTGCCTGCCCTGCGTTACGGGCTACTTCCAACACTGTGGCGTTCATTTCTTCCATGGCGGTGGCGGTTTCGTTTATACGTGCCATCTGGGTATCGGTTCCCTGCCGGATATCGTCACTGCGGTTGGCAAGGTCGCCGGTGGCGGCGTTGATGTTTGCCACCACGCCCTCCAGCCTGCTTGCGGCGGTGAGCATGCCTTCCCGGGTGGCGTTTTCCGCCTGTGCCATGGCGTCTTCTGCCCTGCGCGCGGCAAGCTGCGCAGCCTGTGCCTGCCGGTTGGCTTCTTCGCCCTTGGCAGCCATGTCCTGCAGGTTTGCCTTAAGGGTCACGGTCATGGCGTTAAGCGACAGTTGCAGCTTGGAGATTTCGTCCTTGCCCGCCGTGTCCAGCTTGACGTCCAGATTGCCGCGAGCCACGGCGTCTGCCGCTTCCGTTGCCGCCCGCAGGGGGCGCACGATGGAGAGCACCAGCATGATGCAGAAGGGCAGGATGATCAGGCCGAGCACAGCGATGATGATGCCCAGCGTCCATGCGAGGTCGGAATTGACCAGTTCGTCAAGATGCTGCTTTATGCGGGCTTTTTCCGCGTCCACGTTGTCTATGTAGACGCCTGTGCCCATCCAGAACTCCGTGCCGGGGATCATCATGGCATAGCTGAGTTTGAGCACGGAACCGGCACCGGGCTTGTCCCACAGGTAGGTGACAAAGCCTCCGCCCGCCTGCGCGGCCTTGTTCAGGTCGCGGATGACGTAGACGCCGTTGGCATCCTTCATGTCCGTAAGGTCTTTGCCTTCCAGCGCAGCGTTAGGAGGCAGTATCTGCACCGTGGTGTTGCGGTAGACGAAGTAGTAGCCGGATTTGTCCGCCTCGAACCGGTAATCGTTAATGGCGCGGCGGATAAGGGCTATCTTTTCCGCCTCTGTGGGCACATCGCGGATGAGAATGCCCATGGCGGTGACGATGGTTTCCGTTGCCAGCTTGAGGCGGCTTTTGTGGTCTTCTATCATCACATTCTGGGTTTCCGTTATGCCGGTGCTGGCCACGCGCCCCGTGAGGTTGATGAATGCAAGCACTATTCCCGCCATGAACAGGATCATGAGCAGCAGCAGGGCAATAACCCGTTTGCCTATGGAAATGCTTCTGAACATATAATGTAGCTCTCCTGAAAATTGATTATTCCCAACCATGTACAGCCTACGCGTCCACTCCCTTCTTTGCAAGTATAACTCCGTTTTTGTGCACTGTGCGCACCCGGTTGTTCGTGAATACCCTTAAAGGAGCGGGCGCATGAACGTGCCTGCGTGTTCTATAGTTCAGCGTTTATGCTGACCATCGGACGCAGGGAAAAGGCGCAGTGCAGGAGGTATTGTGCATGGGCGTGCCCGTGTGGCGTGTTCTCCATTGTTCATGCCGGACTCTTTGTGTAGGACTGGCAACGGGAGCGGCGAAAATACATGCGCTTGAGAAGGTGTTTGTCAGTCCGCGCACCACAAGCTAACCGGAACCGGAGGGCGTGCATGCCAGTTTTTGTGAACCTGCCACTCAGCTATGCCGCACGGCAGCCAGAATATATCGAGATGTTCATCAGCCGCAAGGTGTGCCCTGAATTGGGCATGGATACACATGCCGTGCAGTCGCTGCCGGAGTCGTGGCACCGGGAAACAGCGGCGCGGTTCCGGCAGGCGGGGATTACCTGTGCCGTACATCTGCCGTTCTTTGACCTTTCGCCGGGAAGCCTGAATGATGCCGTGCTGGATGCCACCCGCACGACGTTGCGCCGTGCGGCGGAACTTGCCGCGCTGTATGCCCCGCAGCATTTTGTGGGGCACCCGCACTACAACAGGGGGGAACACGAACCCCGCGCACAAGAGTGGCTGCGCCGGGGCGTGCAGACATGGCACGGCGTGCTGGAACAGGTGCCGGATGTGCCCCTGTTCCTTGAAAATACCCACGAGCGCGCCCTGCAACCCATTCTGGACCTGCTGGATATGCTGCCCGCCGCCCGCACGGGGCTGTGTCTGGACGTGGGGCACTGGCATGCCTTTGCGCAGGGATGGCGCAACCGGGATCTTACGGAATGGCTTGAGCGTGCCGGGGCGCGGCTGCGGCACCTGCACCTGCATGATAATGACGGCAGCGACGACCAGCATGCGGGGCTGGGGGCGGGAAGCATTCCCCTTGAGGAGCTGTTCGGCGTGCTTGCCGCATCAGGGGTACGCCCCTCCGCCACGCTGGAGCCGCATGACGAAGGGGCGTTTGAGATTTCACTGGCTGTTCTGGAGCAGCGCAGCGATTGGGTTGCCGCCCTGCGCACGGAATAGCCTGTTCCGAAGTCCCCCCGGCAGGGCAGAAGCAGGCACAGCCGGATACTCTTGTCCGCTCAGGTTGTTATGACCATTCCAGCAGCCTGCGTTCGCCCTGCAGGGCGCGCAGGGCCGACAGCTCCTGCGAGACTTCAAGGCAGCCGAGGTAGGTGCCTGCCTCGTCCCGCACCGCAAAGTAGCGGATGTGGATGAACTGCCCGTGCATCTGGAGCCAGAACTCTGCGGAATCGCGTTCGCCGTTTTTGAACTTGGCGACGATTTCTTCCACCATGTGTACGGACTTGGACGGATGGCAGTTGCGTACATCGCGCCCGATGATGCCCGCCGAGCGGGGGAATATGCGATGGCTGCTGTCTGAGTAGTAGGCCACCTTGTCGTCTGCGTCCACGAAGGTCATGTCTATGGGCAGGTGCTTGAGCATGAGGTTGAGCACGTGGGGTTGCAGCCTGCCCGTATCCAGACGAACGGTGTCCTGCGGTGCGGCAGTATTTTTGGGCGCATCGTTCCGGGCGCCGGGAATCCATTCTATGCCGGGAGTGACCCAGGCGTAGCCTATTTCATCCTCGCCGTGCCGTGCCCGCGACCACTGCTCCTCGCTGAGCGATTCCAGCGCCATGGGGAAGAGCACATGCTCCTCCTTGTACACCATGTCCTTGATGGCGAGGCAGGCTTCGCGCAGGTTGTCCAGCGTCTGCTGCGGGTTTTCGCGGTCCCATTCCCCGGCGGTTTTCTTCAGCAGCGCGCGGATATCGTCGTGCACCGCCCACATGACCTTGGGGGGCGCTTCTATGCCGTTTTCCTCCAGCAGGGGAAAGAGCTGGTATTCCTTGCGGGAGTAGTGGATGCGGATGTTGGTAAGGTCGTCAAACGTCTGGCGGAGATATTGGTCGGAGAATGCCCAGACGGTCTTGGAGACGGGGTGGCCCATGCGGTCCAGCTGGCTGAGAATTTCGTCTGCAAATTCCACGGCCTGATTGTTTTCGGCCATGTAGGTGTGCACCGGATGCCCTGCGGGCATGGAGGGACGGTCGTTGCAGTCCAGCCCGTCTTTGAAGAGTTCCACATGCAGGCTGCACAGGCGTTTGATTTCTGTTTCCGGCAACCCTTCCGCCACCAGAGACTGTTCCAGGGTGGCTATTTCTGCCGCAGAGATATCGCCCACGGTTTCGGCAAAGCGGGCTTTCAGCGATTCCACGCTCTCTCCGTCGTGCAGGGCGCGGATCATTTCCTTGAGTTTGGTGCGGCGTTCCGCGTCTGAAAGTCCCTTGGAGGCGGGGGCGGCCACCTGCGGCGGCACCACCGTTACCGCTTCGCCTGTTTGGCGCATGATCTCGCCCGCGATGAAGACAAGAAGGTCCACCGGGGCCACCTGCCCCATGGAAGCAGCCTGCGACAGGGTGGCCACGCGGCCCAGTGTGTTGCGCAGCACGGGGTTGCGCAGTTTTTCATAGGCGGTGTTGTAGTTTGCCAGAGCTTCCACGAGAAAGGGGTATTGCTTGGTCAGGTCCAATATCTTGGTATCGTTGCGTAATTCCATATGGGCTCCTTGTCATGGCGGAGAGTATGCTTGGGGGGCGAATGACGGAAGGGTAGCACGGTCTGGGCGGCAAGGACAAGGATGGATACGGAAAAACACGATGCCCATTGCAGGGCAGGCGGCTGGCGGAGGATATCGTTCCCGGCGCGGTTGCATCATGAAAAACGGGTGTGCGGTGTTCGGGCCTTGCGGCCAGTGTCCGGTGCGGGCTTGCGCCTCCGGCATCTCCCCATGCCGGATGGTGTCGCACCGGGCTGCCGGTACATTCCGTCGGTGCCCTGACGCTGATAATCTTTGGCCGGTGTGGCATGATTCCCGTTACTGACCCGGGAACGATATCCGTTACCCGCATATCGGTGTGAGTGACCATTTTCTTTAGGGAGGCACTCTCAGGTGCTGGAGAGGTGCTCGCGGAGCAGCGGCGGTGCGGTTCTGGCAGGGAATGGCGCTGATATGACTACGCATCGGGCAGGAGGGGGTGGCTTTTGCGGGCGGATTTTTCCTGTAGTGCGTGAAAAGGCTTGCCAAGGACGCGCGGCTTGCGTACAAACGCCCTCTCCCTGATTGTTGAGGCTTAACCCACCTGCTTTATTGCAGAAATGGATAGAGAGCAGCGCGGAAGAAAGGTGTTGACAGCAGGGCACGGATTCACTACAAGGTGTTTCCTTCACGGGCGGTTAGCTCAGTTGGGAGAGCATCGGCCTTACAAGCCGAGGGTCACAGGTTCAAGCCCTGTACCGCCTACCACGTGCGGAGCGGTAGTTAAGTCGGTTATAACGCCGGCCTGTCACGCCGGAGGCCGCGGGTTCGAGTCCCGTCCGCTCCGCCACGATAGCATCGGATGTGTTCGAAAGAGCACATCCGTTTTTATGATACGCGACATTGTCGCAACGATTTTGGCCCTTTTCGGGCCGCCTCTGCGGAGCGGTAGTTAAGTCGGTTATAACGCCGGCCTGTCACGCCGGAGGCCGCGGGTTCGAGTCCCGTCCGCTCCGCCATGAAAGCAAAAGCCCTTGCACAACGCGAGGGCTTTTTGCATTTGCGGCCTCCTGTTCCGATCTGCTGTAACGCGCCAACAGGTTTTGACACGTGCGCCAGCCGTTTTTGGCAGTCGCCTATCAGAGCTTTTCTGCCAGCATTGCGCCAAAGGCCTCGCATTCCTTGCGGGCGGTTTCGTCGGGCTTCCAGAGGGCTTTCTGGCCGTTGCCTACCATCTCAAAGCCCGATTCTTCAAGCCACTTGGAGACAATGCCCACGCTCTCGCCGGACCATCCGTAAGAGCCGAACGCGGCACCGAGTTTGTTTTTGAAGCCCAGCCCCTTGATCATTTCCAGCACGCCCGCCATGCCGGAAAGGATGCCCTTGTTGATGGTGGACGAGCCCGCCACAACCATTTTTGCCTTGAAAACCTCGGTGACCACCTCGTTTTTATCGCGCTGCCCCACGTTGAACAGTTTTACCGTTGTATCGGGCTTGGCGCGGCGTATGCCTTGTGCAATGGCTTCTGCCATGTCGCGGGTGCTGTTCCACATGGTGTCGTACAGGATGGTGACCTGATTTTCCTGATAATCGGCAGCCCATTGCAGATACTTGTGCACTATCTGTAACGGATTGTCGCGCCAGATAAGGCCATGGCTGGGCATGATGTAGTCCACAGGCAGGCCGAAGCCCACCACCTCCTGAATCTTCTTTTCCACCAGTTTGCTGAAAGGGGTGAGGATGTTCGCGTAGTACTTGATGCATTCGTGCATAAGCTCGCCCTGATCCACCAGATCATTGAACATGAGGTTGGAGGCGTAGTGATGGCCGAACGCATCGTTGCTGAACAGAATATTTTCGCCGTTCATGTAGCAGAACATGCTGTCGGGCCAATGGAGCATGGGGGCGGAAATGAAGGTGAGGGTCTTTTTGCCCAGAGACAGCGTGTCGCCGGTTTTTACGGTGCGGAAATTCCAGTCTTTGTGGTAGTAGCCCTTGAGCGATTTTACTGCCTGCGGGGTGCAGTAGATGGGAACATCCGGGATGTGGCGCATAAGTTCGGGCAGGGCGCCGCTGTGATCCACCTCCGCATGGTTGGCGATGATGTAGTCTATGGAGGAGAGGTCGATTTCCCTTGCAAGATTCTCAACAAACTCTCCGGCATAGGGTCCGTATACCGTGTCTATGAGCACGGTCTTTTCATCGCGCACCAAATACGAGTTGTAGGAGGAGCCCCGGAATGTGGAATACTCTTCGCCATGGAATTTTTGCAGTTCCCAGTCTATCTTGCCGACCCATGTTACGCTGTCTGTCAGTTTGAAGCTCATCAGGTACCTCCGGATTTTGAGACATACCATATACGATACCGGAGACAATGGGGAGGGGGGAAAGCGGTTTTTTGCGTGCAGCGTTTTGTGATTGCCGCATTGCCTGTTTCGCACTAGAAGAACGGCTTACGGCAGGAATCGGCCTGCCCGGCGAACTGCACAAGTGGGAGGTTTTCATGTCTGCACCCGTACGCACGGATAAGGCTCCGGCCGCCATAGGCCCGTATTCGCAGGGAATGATCAGCACCGGGTTGGTGTTTACCTCCGGCCAGTTGGGGATAGACCCCGCCACGGGGCAGATGCCCGGAACCGTGGAGGAGCAGGCCCGCCTTGCGCTGGAGAACCTGAAGGCCGTGCTGGAAGAGGCCGGAACATCCATGGGGCGCGTGGTCAAAACCACCGTGTTTTTGAGCGACATGAATAATTTTGCCGCCGTGAACGCCGTGTACACCGCCTATTTTGCAGAACCCTTCCCGGCACGCAGTTGCGTTGAGGTGGCCCGGCTGCCCAAGGATGCGCTGGTGGAAGTGGAAGCGGTGGCGGAACGCTGAGCCAAGCTGCCCGCCATGGAGAATGGATACGCATGATGAAGCCCCAATGGAATGAGTACATAGCCCTGCTGCGGCGCGAGGTGGTGCCCGCCCTTGGCTGCACCGAGCCTGTGACCGTGGCCCTTGCCGCCGCGCACGCCGCCCGCCGGTTGGAAGGGCAGCCGGATGCCGTACAGGTACTGGTGAGCGGCAACCTGCTGAAGAACGGCATGGGGGTGGGGGTGCCCGGCACGGGCATGACCGGGCTGGATATTGCCGCTGCCGTGGGTGCCGCAGGCGGGAATCCGGCATTGGTGCTGGAGGTGCTGCGCGATCTTACCCCGGAGCAGATTGCGGCGGGTAAACGCATGCTTGAGGAAAAGCGTGTGAGCGTGGGCATTGCGCAGACGGATGAGCTGCTGCTTGCAGATGTTACCGTGAATGCGGGCGGGCACACTGCCCGGTGCGTTATTGCCCGCGAGCACGGGGCGGTGGTGCTGGTGGAGCGCAACGGCGAAACCGTTCTGCGCGCGCCGCTTCCCGGCGAAGCGGCGGGGGATGCGGAATGGCCCCTGACTATGGAACGCATCCATGAATTTGCCGTGTATGCGCCGTTTGCGGAAATCGCCTTTATTCTGGAGGCGGCACGCATGAACGAGGCCATAGCGGGTGAGGGCATGTCACGCGAATGGGGCATGCGCGTCGGGCGTTCCATGGACGAAGATATCCGGCAGGGGCTGCGGGCGGACGACATGGCGTCGTTTGCCATCAAGATGGCTGCCGCCGCATCCGATGCCCGCATGGACGGCATTATGCTGCCGGTAATGAGCAACTCCGGCAGCGGTAATCAGGGCATAACCGCCACCGTGCCCGTGGTGGCCTTTGCCAGCAGGCTGGGCAGCGATGAAGAAGCTCTGGCCCGTGCGCTGATCATGAGCCATCTTACGGCCATTCATCTCAAGCATCATCTGGGGCGTCTTTCCGCGCTGTGCGGGGCTATTCTTGCGGCCACAGGCTCCGGTTGCGGCATTGCCATGCTGATGGGCGGCGGCATGCGCGAGATAGGCTTTACGGTGAAAAACATGGTGGGCAACATTGCGGGCATGATCTGCGACGGAGCCAAGAATTCCTGCGCCCTGAAGGTGGCGTCTGCCGTGGAGGCAGCCATTCAGGCCGCGCTGCTGGCCCGCAGGGGCACCACGGTGAGCGGACGCGAGGGCATTGTGGACGACGATCTGGAAACCAGCATCCGCAATCTGGGGCGGCTGGGCAGCAGCGGCATGGCGGAAACGGACAAGGTGATTCTGGACATCATGGTGTCCAAAGGGTGATGATTGCCTCCCGCACTCCATAATCGTAAGCGCAGAAGCACATGATACTGAACGCAAGCCAGCTTAACGCCATACGGCAGCACAATGACGAGGAACTCCGCAAGGGGCAGTTTGCCACCTACGGATATCCCGCGCATACCATCCGCGACCTGCTGAACACCGTGGAAGCCATGAAGAAGGAAAAAAAGAAATGGCAGCGGCTGGCGCAGGAACGCGGTCAGACCCTGCAGGCCATTCGTGATATGCTGGGCAGCAACGGCAGCACGCCGGAATAGCCGCACTCAGCGGCGAACGGCCTCTTTCATGCCCTCGTACAGCCCGATAAAGAAATTGCGTGCGTTTACGCCCAGTGAGCGGATGCGGTAGCCCCCCTCCTGCACCACCAGCGTGTGCAGTCCCAGTCTGCCTATAAGTCTGCCGTTGTGGGCGAAATCCTTTGCGGTAAGGCTCCACGTGCCTGTGGGGTCCCCCTTGGCTGGGTCCAGCCCCAGCCCCACCACCAGAAAGGTGGGGGAAAAGTCGCGCACGCGTTGCAGGGCGCGCAGCAGCACGTTTGCATACTGGTGGCCTTCCACTTTTTCCAGCAGGGGGAAGTTCCGGTTAAAGCCCTCTCCCGCTCCTTCGCCGGTTTCCTCTGAAAATCCGCTGAAATAGGGATACGCGAAACGCGGATGCCCGTGGATGGACACCGTGAGCACGTCGTCGCGGGCGTAGAAGATATTCTGCGTGCCGTTGCCGTGGTGGTAGTCTATGTCCAGCACGGCAACCTTGCCCAGAGCGCAGAGACGTTGTGCGGCAACGGCGGCGGTGTTGAAGTAGCAGAAGCCGCCGAAGGATTTGCGTTCTGCATGGTGACCGGGCGGGCGCACCAGTGCGTAGGCCATGCGTCTGCCGGAGAGCAGGGTTTCCGCCGCTGTCAGCCCGCAGTCCACGGCGCGCTTGGCGGCCTTGTATGCGTTTGCGTTCAGCGGGGTGAAGGTGTCTATGCAGTAGTAGCCCGCCCGCACGGGCAGTTCGCGCGGCGGCCGCGAGGCGTTGCGGATGGGAAACACGTAGGGGTAGAGCGATTTGTCCGGCGGCAGCTTGGCGCACACGGTTTTGAGGTAGGAAACATAGCCCTTGTCGTGCACGGCGGTGATGTGGCTCTCTGCGTAATGACGTACGGGGACTTCTTCAAAAAGTCCGGTCTTTTCCAGTGCTTTACGGATGCTTGCAATGCGCACCGGAGCTTCCACGTAGCCCCGTTCGCGCACATGATGGATATCGTGCTTGTCGTTGACCACCAGTGCAATGCGCATGTCGCTGCTGATTCTGGCGGGCACCAGGGCATATGGGCCGTTCTTTGCCGCTGTATCGGGCCACTGCGGCGGCTGGCCGTTCCCGGTACGAGGGGAGGGCGTATGGGGTGCTTGTTGCCCTTCAGGAGACACCGGCAATTCTGCCAGTGAAGCCAGTGAGGAAGGGGACGCATCGGGCAGCACATAGCGCGGCGGGCGCAGGCGCACAACAGGGTCGGTGAACGATTCCACCACCATGCGGGTGTACTCCGGGGAGCAGGTGCCCTTGTACTTGCGGGTGAGAATGGCAGTGACGATTTTGCGGATGCGCGCACGGGAAATGCGCAGGGGCTTGCCCAGAGGGTCTGCCACCAGATAGGGCGGGCAGTCGTCCCCTTCATTGAGCGGGGTTTCATACGCGGTGCCGATGACGGGGCGCGCGCCGTAGCGTTCATAGAAGCGCAGCCGGGCTATGTTCTCTTTGAGGATTTCCGGGAAGCGGCACAGGGCGGGGTCGTCGGGCAGGCATTCAAAGAACAGGGCCGTATCGCCAAGGGCACGGGCTTCTTCGCGCACCCGGTCATAGAGGGCAGACCCTATGCCGCCGCCTCCGTGACGGTGGCTTACGGACACGAAGTCCAGATAACAGAAATGCAGGTCCGGGAAGTGGCACAGCAGCGCGAAGCCGCGCACATTTGCCCGCCCGTCTTCCGCCACGAAAAGGATGGAGCGGTAGTGTTTGAGGAAGGGGTTTGCGAGCTGGGCGGGCAGTTGCTCCACATCTTCCTCTGCAAGCAGGGGGAACCGTTCGCGCAGAATTTCCTGTGCATGACGCACGGCGTGCTGGTCTATGGGCAGCCGGGTGTCGTAGATGGGGCGGATGCGGAACATGACAACTCCCGTGGAGCGGCGGTTACACTTCCAGCCGGTAGATGACCTTGTCGTCGCCGGGGCGGTAAAAATCCTTAAGCACGGCTTCCGCCGTGAATCCGGTGCGTGTGTAGAATGCCCGTGTGGACCCGTATTTCTCCATACCTGAAGTTTCCGCAAAAAGCAGCCTGCCGTTTCGGGCGCGCACCTTGTGCGCGGTGGCGGCGATGAGCTGCTTGCCCAGCCCCATGTTCCGCCGCGCGGGGTCCACGGCTATCCAGTACAGGTCGTAGGTGCCCTCCGCTGCCGGGGTGGGGCCGTAGCAGGCGTAGCCCACCAGTTCATCCTGCTGTTCTGCCATGATAAAGTGGTAGCCGCTGGCATCGCCATGGGCGAGGTGCTCTCGCACCAGTTCTTCGGCCACGTCCACCTCTTCGGGGGTGAAGAATCCTGTGTCCTGCACTATGCGCCGTATGTCGGCGGCGTCCTGTTCCCGTACGGTCTCGCGGAAGGTGACTTGCGGCAGAGGGGCGGTGGGTGTGTTTTCCATGCTGGTGTGTCCGTAATGTCTTGTCGGTCGGTAACAGCCATTACCGGTGTTCGGGGTTAGTAGGAGTAGGGTTCCTGTTCGCGGATATCGAAGATGAAGGGGATGTCCGGGACGGGAACAATCTCCGCATGGTCTGCGTGGAGTATGAATACATCGCTGAGAATGGCAGACAGTGCGCCCTGCACCCGGATGGCTTTGCCGGGGGTGGGCGGCAGGCCGGGAATGGCCTCGCCGGGGGAAATATGTCCTTCAGCGGAGGGTTGGCCGGGGGCCGGGGAGGGCAGGCCGGGAGCCGGTTCGGGCAGGCTGCCGGGCGGGCTGTCCGGCAGCACGGAAGCGTCATCCGTTCCTGTGTCCCTGTCTGTTGAATCTGTTCCGGGGCCTGTTTCGAAGCCTGTTCCGGCATCGGTCCCGCTCTGGCCATCAGCCTGCGGGTTTTGCGCTGCCGCGAAAAACGATGCCAGACTGCGTGCTCCCTTGCTGCCGTTGTCGCTACCGTTGTCACCCGCCGTATCGTGGCTTTCTGCCAGCAGGCGGAGCGTTCCCGCCACGCGGACCCACTGGCCGGGGGTGAAGTTCTGCGGGGTATCCACCCGCACCAGATAGCCCACGCCGGAGGCATCTGCAAAGCAGCAGGCAATGAGCAGGCGGTTTACGGCAATGTATCCCGCCGCATCCAGTTCCGGAGTACGCGCCACGCGGCCCCGCAGGGCGTAGCGGCCCCCGGCGGAGAGGGTGTTGCGCCCCTCGTGGGCCAGCAGTTCCGCAATGTTTATGCGCACGTATTCCCTGCCGCCCAGTGTGACGCGGGGCGTTATCTCTTCGCGTGCCTCCGCACCTGTAAAGGTGGCAGGCGGTTCGTCGTAAAAGGGGTTGGGCAGGGCAAAGGCCGCGCCCGCCAGTGCCGCAAAGACCATAAGTGCCGCCAGCTCGTCCGCGCGCGGCCTGCGGCTGCGGTGGAACAGGCTGGCGAAGCCCAGCAGGATAAGTGCGGTTCCGGCGACAATGGTCAGCCAGTCGTATTTGGGGTTCAGAAAGCGCCAGTACGCGGTCGAATGCGCCAGCACCAGCATGAACGCACCGGACCAGATGAGCAGGCAGGATTCCAGAAAACGGGTGAACGCTGCCATGTGCCTAGCCTCCCATGGCGGCTGTGAGCGCAGCCATGAAATAGATGATGACCGTGGGCACGATGATGAGGCAGAGGGCCACCCTGCGCTGGAAGACCATGAGGAAGAGCGGGATGAGCTTGAGGTCCACCATGGGGCCTATGGCCATGAACGCCACCTTGGAGGTGAGCGGAAAGCTGGCAAAGGAATTGGCAACAAAGGCGTCTGCCTCTGAGCAGATGGAGAGCAGAACCGCCAGCAGCATAAGGCCCGCGATGGCGAGGTAGGCGTTGTCTGCGAAGTAGCCCAGCACCTCGGGCGGCAGAAAGGTCTTGAAGGCGGAAGCCACCACCGCGCCCAGCACCAGAAAACGGGCCATGGAGACAAATTCCGCCACCGTATGGAAGAGGACGGAAGTGAGCTTGCCGCCGTGGGCGTGCCCGCAACCGCAGCCGCAGGCGTGCTCCTGTTCCACGGGATGCGGAGCGGCGAATGTTGCCGCCGCGTGACTGCCCGGCATGGCTGCAGGCAGTGCTGCAGTTGTTGCAGGGGCGTGCCGCAGCACCTGCGCGGCGGGCGCGTTGCCGAGGGCAAGGCCCAGACCCACTGCCGGAACCAGTACGAACAGGCAACGCAGGAAGACAACCTCTATACTGCCCTGAAAGGCGAACAGGGTGGAGGCAATGACCACCGGATTGATGACCGGGGCCGCCATCATGAACGGAATGGCCACCCGTGGCGGCACGCCTTTGAGCAGCAGCCGCCGTACCACGGGCACAATGCCGCATTCGCAGGTGGGGAGCACCATGCCCGCGAACACGCCCGTGAACACTTGCCCCGCCGCGCTGCGGGGGATGAAGCGGGCAAGGGTGTCCGGCGGGACAAAAACTTCCAGAAGTGCGCCGATGAGCGAACCCAGCAGCAGGAAGGGGGCTGCCTCCATAAAAATGGCGGTGGCAGCGGTGGCGAAGATGGAGAGGGATTCCAGCATGGCGGCACTATTTCACAGAAGTGTGCGGGTGGCAAACGGCAACGGGGTGTGCAGACTGGCGGATACGAGGCCGCAGAATCACGCTGCCGTGTGCGGCTGCGAAATTCCGGCGTGCCTGCGCAGGGCGGCGTGCACCACGCGCAGCACAAGGCCCGGGTAGGGAAGCCCGTCCATGGCAGCGGCGGCGGCAAGGCCTGCGTCCGGCGCGATGCAGGGATTGGTGTTTACGTCTATGGCGTAGGGGACGTAGGGATCGCCCGGCGTGCCCGTGCCATCCACGCGGAAGTCCACGCGGGCGTACCCGGAAAGGCCGAAGGCATGCCAGCAGGCGGTTGCCGCCTCGCGCAACACGGTGTGCAGGGGATGGGTGGCGTGCTGCGGGTGGGCGGCGTCCGTTCCGGCAAAGGGGAAGGCGCGCACCGTATGGGCGTATTCAAAGGCGGATTCGTCCCACTTGGCCGCGTAGCCGACGATCTTTGGACGGTCCGGGCCGAAGTCGCAAAATTCCATCTCCGCAGGAGAAAGAACCTGCGGGTCGCCGCCTGTTTCGCTCTCCAGCATGGCCACGTTGAACTCCCGACCGTCCACGAACCGTTCCGCGAACCATTGTCCGCCGTGCCGCCGCGTGAACAGGGCAAGGCGTGCGGTTACCTCCTCCGGCGAACGGGCGTGTACCACGCAGTCGTCATCCAGCCCCAGCGAGGCGTGTTCATGCACGGATTTGCAGATGTAACGGGCGGGGGTGAAGGCACTGCCCGGTCCGGTTGCCGCGCCGGTGCCCATGCCTTTGCCGGCACCGCTAATGCCGCCAGTAAGGTCACCAGTAAGGTCACCGGTACCGTCGGGCAGTATCCACGCGGGGCTGGGCACGCCTGCGGCGGCAAGCACGCGCTTGCACAGCACCTTGTCGCCCGAAAGGGTGAGGGAGGCTGCGTCCGAGCCGGTAAAGGGCAGGCCCATGTGCGCCAGCAGTGCGGGGGCCATGGGGGCAAGGCGGATGTCGTCCGCCAGTTCTTCCACAAGGTTGAAGACCACATCGGGACGCGCGGCGGCGAGCTGCCGCCGCGCGTCTTCCAGATTCAGGGTAACGGGCAGCACGGATGATGCCACGCCCAGTGATTCCAGCGCCCCGTGCACGGCGTGCGCCTGCACGAGGGTATCTTCCTGATCGGGTCTGTTCCCGTTCAGCGCATTGTGTATGACGGTAACGCGCATGGCTAGCCCGCTATGCCGGTGGCGGCCTGTGCGCCGTGCACCGTGCCGCACACCGCTCCGGACACGGGAGTATTCTCTGCGGGCCACAGCGGCGAGCCGGGGCCGGGGTCGGCAGGCATGGCGTGGCCTATGCCGTTGCGCGCAAGGGCCGAATCCATGATCTCACGGATGAGCTGCCGGTATGTCATGCCCGTTTTGTAGCACAGGATGGGCAGGTCGGAGGTTTCGGGATTCAGCCCCGCGAGGGGATTCACCTCTATGAAGTTGGGCACGCCCTGCGCGTCCAGCCGCACGTCCACGCGGCCGCCATCGCGGCAGCCGAGGGCGCGCCACGCCTCCAGTGCCACACGGCAGGCGTGCTCACCCACCGCATCGTGGGCAAGGCGGTATTCCATGCGGTCTTCGAATTCCTGCTTGTTCACGTAACCGTATGCCTGCGATTCTGCCGTCTGCGCGAAAACCACTTCCAGCGCGGCAACGGCGCGGGCGTTTTTGCCCGTGCCGGTTATGCCCACGGTAAGCTCGCGTCCCGGAAGGTAGGTTTCCACCAGTACGGGCTGGTTGTGGCGGGCGATGAGGCGGGCGCAGGCAGCGGCAAGCTCCTCGTGGTTGCGCACCTTGGAGGCGGCCCCTATGCCCAGTCCCGTGCCTTCTGCCACGGGCTTGACGAACAGGGGGAAGGGCAGGCGCACATGGGCTGCGTCCTCTGCGGTTTCCACCACGGCAAAATCGGCCGTGGGCACGCCCTTGTCGCGTACCACGTGCTTGGTCACACCCTTGTGCAGGCATACACCCAGCGTCATGGGGTCTGAAAACACGTAGGGTATGCCGTAGTAGTCCAGCAGGGCGGGCACCTGACTTTCGCGCCCGAAGCCGTTAAGGCCCTCTGCGATGTTGAAGACCATGTCCCAGCGGCGGCCCTGCAGCAGGGCACCTGCCAGCATGGGCAGCGCGCCCACGCGCTCGGTGCGGAAGCCGAGGGCGCAGAGCGCGTCATCAATGGCCTGAATGGTCACGGGGCTGTCGAACTCTGCCGCGTCCTCTTCCGAAAAGCCCATGGCTATGTAGTCGGCCTTCAGGTCGTAGGTGATGCCTACCAGCACGGCTCGCCTCCCTGTGCCGTGCCCGCGTGCGGTTCGCACACGGCGGGGGCGGCAGGGTCGTAGGAGCGGTAAAGCCCGCCTTCATAGTTGCGCAGCACAAGGTCTTCGCCGTCATAGCCCTGAACGTAGTCGGGCATGAGGGGGATTTTGCCGCCGCCTCCGGGGGCATCGACCACATAGGTGGGCACCGCGTAGCCGGAGGTGTGACCGCGCAGGCCGCGGATGATGTCCACACCCTTGAAGATGGGCGTGCGGAAGTGCGCCGTGCCCTGCACGGGGTCGCAGTGGTACAGGTAATAGGGGCGCACCCGGCTTTTGAGCAGGCCGTGGAGCAGCGATTTCATGTCTGCGACGTTGTCGTTTATGCCCTTGAGCAGCACGGTCTGGCTGCCCAGCGGTATGCCCGCATCGGCAAGGCGGCGCAGGGCTTCTGTGGATTCGGGCGTAAGCTCGTCCGGGTGTGTGCAGTGTATGCTCATGAGCAGCGGATGATACCGGCGCAGCACGCGCAGCAGCGAGGGGGTAACGCGCTGCGGCATGACGATGGGCGCTTTGGAGCCTATGCGGATGATTTCCACATGCGGGATGCTGCGCAGGCGCGAGAGCAGATGGTCGAGCGCTGCGTCCGACATGGTGAGGGGGTCGCCGCCGGAGATGAGCACATCGCGCACTTCCGGATGATTTTTGATATATTCGATGGCAGCGGGCCAGCGTTTGCGCGTGGCACCTGCCGTGCCCGCCGTGTGGGGCTTGCCCACGCAGCGCGAACGGGTGCAGTAGCGGCAGTAGGCGGCGCAGGTGTCTGTGGCGAGAAAGAGCACGCGGTCCGGGTAGCGGTGTACCAGACCGGGCACGGGGCTGTGCCCGTCTTCGCCGAGGGGGTCTGCCGATTCCCCGGGGTTCAGGGTGCGCTCGGCCACGGTGGGAACCATGGTGCGGCGCAGAGGGTCTGCCGGGTCATCGGGATTGAACTGGGCTGCAAAATAGGGCGTTATGGCCAGCGGCAATGCGGCAAGACCCGTTCCCGCCGCGAGTTCTTCGGGCGAGAGGCGCAGCATGCGGCCAAGCTGGTCCAGTGACGTGATGCGGTTGGCATACTGCCAGTGCCAGTCGCACCAGGTCTTCAGATTTGTATCGGGATAAAAGCGCCTGCGGAAGGCTTCCGAGCGCTCACTTACGGCAAAGGCGGGAGCGGATTCGCGGACAAGCGGAGGCATGACGCCGATGGGGATGGACAGGTCATGCAGGGTGCCGGAAACGGTGTTTCCGAATAGAGAGGGAGGCTCCAGAGGAGGCTGTTCGAGTTCGGCCAAGCTGCTGGTCACGGGTTGCTCCTGTATTTTGTGCGCATGTATGCCGGGTGGCCCGTGTTCCGCGCCATGCGCAGCGGCGGCGGGCAATCATTTTCGCAATGAGCAATGGGCGTGCCATGGGTGTAACATGTTTATATAACGTGCTTTTTTATGTGGTAAGAAAGAGGGGTGCGGAACATGGTGTTCCGCTTTTCCGGGCGAGGCGGCAGGCGGGGGCGTAAACGGGGCGTGAAGTCTAGATTCGGTCTAGGAATCCATGCGGAATATTTTGTTCCGCTTCTTATAAAGAGGCATTTTTTGTTCCGCTTTTGGCCGGTTTGTAGTGCGACTTGTCTATGCCGTAGCGGCCCAGCAGTTTTCTGAGCTGGCGGGTGCTTATGCCCGCGCGTTCCGCGGTGAGGGTAACCCGCCCGCGGCAGGCGGCGAGCATTTCTTCTATGTAGCGCCGCTGGGCGTGCTCCTTGGCCCTGTCGCGCACCTCTGAAAGGGGCAGGGAAAGGTCCAGCGAAACGTTGGCAAGGGGGGCGCCGCCCACGAAGAGGTCCGGGGGAAAGTTGTCCGGCGAGAGCATGTGCGAGGTTTCCAGAATGTAGGCGCGCTCCAGCAGGTTTTCCAGTTCCCGTATGTTGCCGGGCCACGGATAGCGGCTGAAGGCCTCCAGCACCTCCGGGTGGATGCCGTCTATTTTTTTCATGTGCTGCTGGCGCAGCCGCTGGAGGAACATTTCTGCCAGCAGGGGGATATCTTCCCGCCGGTCGCGCAGGGAAGGGACGCGGATGGGAAAAACATTAAGCCGGAAGAGCAGGTCGGCGCGGAATTCGCCCCGGCGCACCATATCTTCCAGATCCACGTTGCTGGCGGCGATGATGCGTGCCTCCATGGGAATGTCGGCCACGCCGCCCACGCGCTGGAACACCTTGTCCTGCAATACCTGCAGCAGGCGCACCTGCGTGGGCTGCGAGATGGTGCCCACCTCGTCCAGAAAGATGGTGCCCTTGGCGGCGACCTCAAACCGGCCTGCCTTGCGGCGGCTGGCGCCGGTGAACGCGCCTTTTTCATGGCCGAAGAGTTCGCTTTCTACCAGCGTTTCGGGAATGGCACCGCAGTGCACGCCCATGAACGGCCCGCTGGCGCGGTTGCTCTGGGCGTGGATGAGCTTGGCGAGCACACCTTTGCCGGTTCCAGTTTCCCCTTGCAACAGCACGGTGGTATTTGCCTGCGCCACGCGGCGAACCTTATCGAACACGGCCTGCATGACCGGGCTGGCCACCTGCTGCAGGGGGGCGAGCGAAGAGCCGCTGTCTGCCGAGCGCAGGTATTCCAGTTCGGTCTGCATCATGTGCGATTCGCGCAGGCTTTCCAGCACATAGGCCGCCTCTTCCGGCGAGACGGGGTAGGTGAGGTAGTTGTCTGCCCCGGCGCGAACAGACTTTACGGCTTCGCGGATATTCTCCTGCGGGGTGAGGATGATAACCTCCAGATTGGGCGCAATGACCCACAGCGCGCGCAGGGCTGTGCGGATGCTCTCAAAGCTGCGCTCCGGCGAAGGGTCCAGCCATGCTATGTCTGCGAAGATGACATCGTGGGTACGTTTGCCGAGGGCGGGCTTAAGCTCGTCCGGGTGGCGCACCACGCTGAGCTGCACCTGCGTGGAAAAGCTGCGGGAGATGGCTTTGGCGGCTGCCTGATTATCTGTGGCTACCAGAATATGCTGCATGGCCGTGTGACCCTGTGCTTGCGTTTGAGGAGCGTGGCGCGGCGTTGCGTGATGCACGGGGAACGCCTGAACGGTGCAACGCCACCATCCCATTGCGCCTTTTACGGCAAGATTTCAAGTACCCCACGAAAAGCGGGCCACCTGCGGAAAAGGAAGCCTGCCGCGCGTTCATTTGGGTTCTTTGGTGCCTGCGTAGGTAAAGGCGTTGCGTATCATGCTGTAGTGCCCGCCTTTGTCTATGCCCACAGGCTTGCCGCACAGACAGTATATTTTGCCTTCGCGCTCCTCTGCCTCGTACAGGCGGGTTATCCTGTCCTTGTGGCAGCGCAGCACTTCGCCTTTGCCTATCTTCAGGTATTTCCAAAGTTTGCGGCGACAGGCCGCGCATTTGACGATGAGCATGGATACAAGGATACCCCAGCCGGTGCGTGGCTGCAATGTGCGTGGCTGGTCCGGGATGTGGAGCGCGGACCGGGTACGGCAGGGGCGTGGTGCCTGCCAAGGCGTTTTTTTTAGGTAGGGGTAGGTAGTGGTAGGTAGTGCGCCTGTACAGGCAGTCGGGCCAGTCGGGCCAGTCGGGCAGTCAGGCAGTCAGGCAGTCAGGCTGCAGGACAGTTCTGCAGGGCTTCCGTAGCCGGTGTGGCATTCTGCCAGCGTAGCAGCGTGTATGCGGGGCAATGTCTCAGGGTATGCCCAGAATGCCGCGCAGCACTGTGCCGGAAAGGTCGTGCCCTGTCAGTTCCGCAATGGTGGCAATGCCGCCGGGGCTGAGCACGTTGCATTCGATGATGTACGGGTAGGCGAGGTCCACCCCGGCAAAGACCACTCCCCGCTCCAGCAGCCATGTTCCCAGCCTGTCGCACAGGGCGCGTTCTTCCGGCGTAAGCTCGCAGGGTTCGCTCACCGCGCCCTGCGCCAGATTGGTGCGGTGGTCCTGCGCGGCGCGGCGGCGGTACTGGCCGACAACCCTGCCGCCTGCCAGCAGAACGCGCACCTCGCCCTGCCGGATCTGCGGCACGTATTGCTGCAACAGGCAGTAGCGTCCCGTACCGTGTCCGGTCATGCTTTGCAGGATGGCGCGGGCGTTGGTATCTGCGCGGGAGATGAGAAACACATCGCGCCCGAACGCCTCTGCCGGAGGCTTGACGATCCACGGTTCATCCGACTGGCTCACCACGGACCACAGGGTGTCCGCATCGGTGGAGGCGTGGGTGAGCGGCGTGGGAAACAGGCGGCCCATGCCTGCCATCAGATATTTGCTGTTCAGGTGCATGAGCGCGTCCGGGGAGTTGGTAACGGGCACGCCTTCCGCCAGCAGACGCAGCAGTTGCAAATAATCCAGAAAGCTGGCGCGGGGGCCGAAGCTGAGCACCTGCACATGCCCGAAAGAGGCAAGAGGAACCGTGCGGCCCTGCGGGGCAACGTGGAGATCGTGGAAGCAGGCGGGATTGTTGGGCTGTGCGCAATGGTCGGGCCGCGTAGAATGGTTGGGCCGGGCGGCTTGTGTTCCGCTGGCAGCACCCCCGGTATTCGTATCAGCACAAGAGGCCGCCTGAGCCGTTTCCTGCCGAGCCGCCTGCGTAACCGTGTGGACCGAGCAGGTAACGTCTCCGCCGTGCAGAGCAAGGGTAGCCGCTGCGCCAAAGGCTACGGCAAGGCCCATGCCGAGGGCTGCGCGGGCCAGCGCAACGCCGTTTTCCGGGTTGTCGTGCGGGTTGCGGACAAGAAAGCAGATGGAATGCGGAATATCTGACGCAGAACCGGATGCAGGCCCAACGGTATGGGCAGGCATGGTGCCTGCTGCGTGTTCAGGCGCGGCGGGCGCATGGGCAGTGCGGGGGGTATCTGGCATGGAGCCTTTCTCCTGTATGCAGAGCTTCACATATTTTCGGGGGCGCGTCAGCCCCGCATTGTGTCCGGGCCTGCCGGTGATTGTTCGCGCCAGCCCGCGCTGTGCGTGTGCCGCCCTTGCTCTGATGCGCCGGCCTAGTGTCCGCTCTGGTGTCGCCCTAGTGTCCGCTAGAAATCTGGCACGGAGCAGAAGGCCAGTTCCTCGCCCGTGACCGGATGCCGGAAACACAGGTAGGCCGCGTGCAGCAGCAGGGCATCGCCTTGGCGTCCGGTGCCGTAGAGCCTGTCCCCCACAATGGGGCAGCCCAGCCCCAGCGGGTGCGCCGCATGTACGCGCAACTGATGGGTGCGCCCGGTCACAGGGCAGAATTCCACGCGGGTAAGCCCATCTTCCCGCTCCAGCACTCCCCAGCGGGTTATGCCCGTCTTGCCGTGTTCCGGGTCGTATATCTGCCGGGGGCGGTTGTCCGTATCCAGCCGGAAAGGAAGCCGTATCTCGCCTTCCCGCCCCTGCACGTCGCCCTGCAGCAGCGCAATGTAGCGTTTGTCCACCGAGCGTTCCGCAAACTGGCGGCTGAGCCCTTTGTAGGCTTCGTCCGTAAGTCCGAACGCCAGCAGGCCGGAGGTATCCATATCCAGCCTGTGCGCGGCGGGATAGTTTATGCAGCCGGGAAACAGATCGCGCACGCGCTGCATGGCGCAATCCTGCATGTCCGGGCCTTTTCCGGGCACGGAGAGCATTCCTCCCGGTTTAATGATCACGACGACATGGGAATCGCTATGGAGTATCTGCATCGTTGGTTCCTTGTGTGACGCTTTTTGGCCCTGCGGGGGATGCAAGCCCGCAGAGCATGAAGCCGAGAATGAGTCCGCACTTTTCCGTGCAGGCGGTATAAAAGCTGCCGTGTTGCCGTGTGCCGGAACGGTTTTTCCGGCCCCAGTAGAATTCCGCCAGCCCCAGCGGCGTAAAGCCGTGCAGGGCGGCATAGTGCAGCAGCTTGGGGGCGCAGCAGTCGCCCGTGCCTGTGGGCGCGCCTTTGCCTGTGGGCAGAATGTCGTGCAGGACGGCGCATTGGCCCCGGAAGTTGCGCAGGCGGTAGAGCGAAAACACGCGGCGCATGGCCTGTTGCGACAGGGCTTTGCGCTGGTCGGTGAGCTGCTTGCGGGTTTCGTGCGCGGAGTTGCCGGACGCTTCGGTCCCATGTCCGTCCGTACAGGCACAGGCGGGGTGCGGGGCGGCGTCCAGATCTGCAATGCGCCTGCTCAGTTCCCGTATGGGCGGGTCGTCCTGCCGGACCAGCGCATCAAACTCCTGCACGTCCGGGATGGGAGGCACCCAGCCCGGGACGCTCCATATGCCGTTGTACTGGCCGGAAAAGGCGCGCAGGGTGCCGTATGCGCCCTGAGGCGTGCGGCAGACCAGCACCCCGAACATCTGCCCGCGTGCCTCGCCCCGCAGGTAGTCCAGCGAAAGGAGGGGGTCCGGCTCTGCGGAGAGCATGTCCACGGTGTCGTGCGCATGCAGAAGGTTCATCAGGGCGGTGCATTCCGCATGCGCTAAGCCCGCCGCCAGAGTATGTTCCCTGCCGCACGCAGAGCAGAAGCCGGCGCAGGAGGCGGCGTGGTTGTAGGCGGGATGTGTTTCATCCGGCGGTGCGCCGTGGTTTATGAGCAAGGGAAACAGCATGGGCGTATAGTGAATCAGGAACGCACAGATTGCCGCAGGCGTGCGGCCTTCCAGACAAATTCGGCCACATCGCGGTTGGCGGTGGTTTCGAATCGGCGCACGGTAAGCACCACATCGCGCGGAAGGATGTCGTCTTCCGCAGCCACGTACACCTCGCCCCACAGCCGCTGCACCACAAAGGAACCGGCGGAAAGCGTGGCCACCAGCGCGTTGCGCGCATCGTCCAGTTCTGAGGAATCGCGTCCTTGCAGGAAGCCTGCGTGCAGGGAGGAAAATTCGCTGCCGCGCACGTTCAGGTAGTGCTCCAGTTGTGCGCCCGTGCCGGGCAGGGCAAGGGGGGTGAGGCGGAACGGAGATTTTTTGCGGGTGTGTTCCTGCAACCGGTTCCACAGCAGGGCGAAGGTTTGGTGAAAAGCATTGCGGGCGGCGGCATCGGCAAAGACCAGGGCCTGCTCATCCCAGAAGACCGTACACAATTCCATGGGGTCCATGGCAACGGGAGCCACAGCCTCTCCCATGAGGAAGGCGCGTATGGCCGGGTAATCGTAGTCGCAGGGGTGTTGGCGGAGCAGCGACTCCATGCGTTCGCGCAACTGCTCGTCAGACAGCCGGGGGGCTGCCGCAACGCGGCCGGATGAGATGGTTTGGGCGGGTACGGGCAAGGGTATCTCCGAAAAAAAGTTTGGCGGACCATGCTGCATGGGCCGTGCTGCGCGGCATGTGCAGTACGGCCAGTGGGGCACTGACGGTGCGCAAGGGCTGCTTGTCGCGCGTTCCGCAGACGCTTCTAGCCCAGACCGGGGCGGAAGGGAAGGCATGGTGTAACAGGCCGGGCACGGGGGGCTGCCGTTGTCTGCAAGGAGCGGGGAGGGACCGCAGGCAGAAAGGCACATGCTCAGGGGATTGTCAGGGCAGTATCGGAAATGGCCGCATAGAAGGGTGCATGGGAAGGCCCGGACGGCGCGCAGACCGTTCCGGGCAAAGTAACGGGGCCGCATCCCCACGCGGCCCCGGTTTGCGGACAAAGCCCTGTGCCGCTGCGCCGCGCGTACGGAGCGGGTGAAGAACCCCGGAGGCATCCGTTCTCCGTGCGGCGGTGGCGGCGGCAGGCGGCGTGGCCGCGTTTTACAGCTTGGCGGCGACTTCTTCCGCCCATGCGCACACGTCGTCGCGCACGGGGTCGCCGTCAATTTTCAGGGAGTCCACGACAATAGTAGCCCCGACGGCTTCCATTTTTTCTTCAATGGCATCCACCGCGCCGCAGAAATAGGTGTAGGATGAGTCGCCGCACCCGAACACGGCCACCTTCTTGCCGGAGAGGCCGGAATTTTCCAGCTCGTCGTACAGGGGGATAAAGTCGTCCTGCAGTTCGATCTCCTCGTCACCCCACGTGGAGCAGCCCAGAAGGACGATGTCGTAGTTTCCGCCAAGGTCAGGGGCATTCACGTCTGCCGCGCTCATGACCTGTGTGTCTATGCTTTTTGCGGCAAAGGCGCTGGCTATGTAGCGTGCGGTGTTTTCCGTGTTGCCGGTGGTGGAACCGTAGACGATGAGAGCTTTGGCCATGATGGAATCCTTTTATTGCGGGTTGGCGCGCCGGAGGGGCCGGTGCGGATGAGGTTGTCTTCCCGGCTGCATCCGGGTAGTTTCAAATCTGATATTGAAATTCATTTTCAGCATCAAGTCTTTTTTGCACCGGGGCTGCACTTTTTTTGTTTCGGGGAGAATGCTCTGTGCTAACACGCCGGAATTGAGAGATAAAAAACGAAACCGCCACCGGAAGGGTGTCCGGTGGCGGTTCGGGTGATCGCAAAGATTCGCGTGTGGTTGCCCGGCGTTACCGGGCAGGCAGCGGCCTGATTCCGGCGAAAACGGGCTGGAGCTACACCACGTAGTCCATAACCTTGCGGGTGGCCACAATCTGCTTGATGAACTCCACGCACTTGAGGTGTTCCGGGTGCACGGCATACGCCTTAAGCCCTTCCGCATCGTCATGGGTGGACTGCAGAATGACCTGAACGGTCTCCGTAGAGGTTTCCAGAAACTCGGTGGAAACTTCTATGCTTTTAAGCGAGGGGATGCGCCCCTCCATGCCTCTGAGCATGGCGACCATCTTGGCGCAGTTTTCCTTGGCTGTTGCCCCGAGGGCCTCTTCCTTAAGCGTCCACCATACGAGATGTCTGATCATGTCGTGTTCCTTGTCTTGCTGGCGTGTGTGACGGGAGCACGGCCACTGTGCCGTGCCTGCCGTTCCGGTATGCGGCATGGGACGGTCCGGGTCAAGTGCGGGAATGCCGGCACAGCTTTGGATTTGGAGTGGCGCGGGCGGCGGCTGTGCTATATTGCGCGATACGGCATATTACCGTACATCGGTGATGGTGTGCCGACGAGGAGGTCGGCGGATTTTTTTTAAGGGAGCGGAGCATGGAAAAATTGGAAAGGCAGACGTTGCAGGCCGTGCTGGAGCGCAGCGTACGGTGCTTTGCGGCGCATCCTGCTGTTTCGAATGTAGGAGAAGAGCCTGTAACCTACGCCGAGTTCGGCGAAAACGTGCACAGCCTGAGCCGCATGCTTGCGAACAACGGCATAGCGCGGGGGGACAGGGTTGCCATTCTCAGCGAGAGCTGTCCGCACTGGGCAGTGGCCTACTTTGCCATCACCGCCATGGGGGCGGTGGCGGTGCCCATTCTGCCGGACTTTCACCCGGACGCCATTCACCACATCATACGGCATTCGGAGTCCCGCGCGGTGTTTGTCTCCGAAAAGCTCTTTCCCAAGCTGGAAGACGGGCAGTATGATGAGGAACCGCTGCTTATTCTCATGGAATCCTTTGTGCCTGTGGGGCTGGATGACGGCAAGGACCGGCTGAAGGAGATGAAGAAGGCCGGACTGCGCGAATTTCGCAAGTTTAAGGAAAAGGCGCTGCGCATGGCGGAGCGGTTTTCCGATAAGGTGCGCAGCACGGGCGATGATGCCGCGGAGACGCCCGGCGAGGCGTGGTACGATGTGCCTCCGCACGAGGTAAAGCCGGACGATGTGGCCGCCATTATCTACACATCAGGCACCACGGGACACTCCAAGGGCGTGGTGCTCACGCACGGCAATATTGTTTCCAACGCCATAGCGGTGGTGGAAACCATCATACAGGTTGGTCCCGGAGACAGGCTGCTTTCCATCCTGCCGCTTTCGCACACCTATGAATGCACGTTGGGCATGGTGCTGCCGCTGGCACACGGCGCGCATGTGCACTATCTGGACAAACCGCCCACGGCGCGCGCACTGCTGCCCGCCCTGGCGCAGGTGCGGCCCACTATTATGCTCTCCGTTCCGCTGGTCATAGAAAAGATTTTTAAGACCGCCATTCTGCCCAAGCTTACGGGCAGCTGGCTGAAGCGCCGCCTTTACGGCATAGCCGCTGTGCGCAAAAAGCTGAACGCCGTTGCCGGGAAGAAGCTTAGGGAAACCTTCGGCGGGTGCCTGCGCATGTTCTGTATCGGCGGCGCGCCCCTTGCCCCGGATGTGGAGCTTTTTCTGCGCGAGGCGGGCTTTCCCTACGGTCTGGGCTACGGATTGACGGAAACCAGCCCCCTGTGTGCGGGAGATGCCCCCGGCAAGGCCAATCTGTATTCCATCGGCAAGCCGCTGCACGGGGTGCAGATTACCATTCTGGATAAAGACCCCGTGACGGGTGAGGGTGAGATAGCTGTAAAGGGGCCCAACGTAATGCGCGAGTATTACAAGGGACCGGAGATTACCCGCAGCACCTTCACGGAAGACGGCTGGTTCCGGACAGGTGATTTTGGAAAGCTGGACCGGGACGGGCATCTGGTCATCAAGGGGCGGCTGAAGAACGTTATCGTGGGCGCAAGCGGAGAGAATATCTATCCGGAAGAAATTGAGGGTGTGCTGCTCCAATCGTCATGGGTGCTGGAGTGCATAGTCTATCAACTGGATGGCAAGCTGGCGGCGCGGGTGCATATTGACTACGCCAAGGCGGACGAGGAATTCGGCAAGCTGCCCGTGGCCAAAATGCAGGCCAAGGTGGACGAATTGCTGGAATCGCTCCGGCAGGAGGCGAACGGCAAGGTTTCCACCTTTGCGCGGCTGCACAGGATGATTGAGCAGACCGAGCCTTTTGAGAAGACGCCCACCCACAAGATAAAGCGGTATCTGTACGTGGAGTAAAGCCCGCTCAGCAGGTTTTACAGCAAGTACCGATTCAGCCGGTTCAACATTTTGCACCAAGCAGGCCGGAGAGAGGCGCAGACCTTTCCCGGCCTGTTCGTTTGGGCCGGACGAAGTGTTTGAGCTTAAATAATCCATTATTATCAATGTTTTAAATATTGTGCTGCGCGTGCAGGATTTTGAACTGCCCTTGCCGGAACAGGCATGGGCGGGAGCAATCCCCCACGGAGGTTTAAAATTTTGCACGGGAAAAAGAGACGGAGTATACAGCGGGACGGAAGCCACTGTTGTTTTTGCGTTATATTTTAGTGTGTTATGATTTTATGAAAAAGGTTGGCGCTGTTGGCACGCCTATTGCTAGTACCTGATTACCTTCTTTCTTTTACAACAAATTTCCGAAAACGGCTCAGGGTGGCTCCTGAGCCGTTTTCGCGTTTGCAGGGTTGAACTGCAGCCATTCACCGTTTGCCGCCTTGCCGCTTCCGTTCACCGAAAAGCGGTTGCGGGCACCGTGGCGGCGTGTACAGTGAACAGTGCCATGCTCTCTTGCGGCGCAGGGCGGCAATGGCTGCGGGCAGACCGCCCGTGGTGCCGCAGAGCGGCGGACGGCCTGCCGTCCGGTCCAAATGTGAGGCGGCGGGGCGAGCGGGCACGCCCCGCCATTTTTCTGATGGCGGGCTCTTTCTTACCCGGTGCCTAACCCCGTAGGCAACGGAAGGGGCCGCTCCGGAAAGTTCTCCGGAGCGGCCCCTGTTGTGTGCATACTGCGGAACCGGAATCAGAAATTCAGAATCTTGTCGGCCTTTTTCATGGCCTCGTACAGGAACGGCATATTGGAAACCGAGACAAAGGGATTTTCGCCCACACCGTGGGCGGTCATGCACTTGCCTCAGCCGACAAGGGTGCCTTCGTTCAGAGAGAACACCTTGGCCTGCTGGCCTATGGGATACTGCTCGCTTTCGCCTGCGGTGAGGGCAACTCCCGGGCCGTTCAGGAAGATGGTAACATCTTCCCCCTGTTCCAGAAGAAAATTGCCGAACCGGACGGCATTCCATTTGATTTCCGGCTCACTGCTGGAAATGGTGATGAGTACCTGCATTCGTACCTCCGATGCGTCTTGTATAGGCGGTATCTATATCATCGGCATGGATCGATTGGCAATGCTGATGGGTAGGCAGAGCAACGCGGGCGGGGGCATGTATTTCTCTGGGGGCAAGCGGCTTCTATTCGGCGCAACGCACGCATAGGTCCGATTCCGGCATGGCAAGCAGGCGGGCAAGGGGTATGCTGGTGCCGCATTCGGCGCAGGTGCCGAAATCCGGTGAGTCTAATTGCGTGAGCGCGTATTCCAACCCTGCCAGACGGGCCGCAGCCTTGCCCAGTGCGGCCTTGTTCACGCCTATATTCACTATGTTGTCCATGCGCGACAGTCTCCCTATGGAGTCGTCGGGGGCAACGGGGCGGGTGACTTCCCTGAGGCGTTCAATTTCCGGCCTGAGCCGTTCCATCTCGTCCTGAATCTTGCGGCGGATGGCGGTTCTGTCTGCTTCCGTCATGCGGCGTCCTGCGCTGTTATGGTTATGGGGTGCGGGGCAAACCCGAAAGGTCAGTATATACATCAAAATCGCCTATCCGCCAACCCGTCTTCCTGCGCCGGTCGCTTGTGGATAGCTGTGCTTTTCCGTAGAATCACGCCTTTGCCGGCAGATCGTCAGGCTGTGGTGCTGCGTTGCGTTTCTGCATGCCCGTCTGCGTGCGTGCATTGAGACGGCACACTGCCCGCACCCGGCAGCGAACCGCCGTGGAACGAGTTGCCGGAGGATGCTTTGCAACAACTACGTGGAGGACGCAGCATGGATGAAGCCCGGCAGGAAGCCATACGCAACTACTGCCTGCACGCGGGATGGATGCGTTTTCCCGGCGGGGTTTCGTTTCTGGCAGCGGGGGAGTACAATGAGAACTGGCTGGTGGAAACCGGGCAGGGGCTGCGGGTGTTCCGCATTAACCACGGCAGCCAGCTCGGGCTGGGAGAAAGCCAGATAGCCTACGAACACAGGGTGCTGGAGCTTGTGGGTGCCTCCGGTGTAACCCCGCTGCCCTACGGTGTGGACCCGCACCCGCAGGCGGTGGAGCCAGCCCTGCCCGGCGGGGTGCTGCTTATGGAGTACATACCCGGCGCACCGCTGGACTACACGCGTGATGCGGGCAGGGCGGCGCGCATTTTCGCGGCGGTGCACAGCCTGCCTGTTCCCTGTGGCGAAGAGACGCACAAGATTCCGGGGCTGCACGACCATGCAGCCCCCTGCGGATTGGTGGTGCAGGCAGACCCCGTGGGCGACATTGTGCGTGAATGTGAAGGCATGCTGGCCCGTTTTTCCGACCATCCGCGAAAAGAGGTGCTGGCGCGGCTTTTGCGCTACCGGGATGAGGTGGCGCGCATGGGTGAGGACACACGCCCCCTCTTCGCCGGAGAACCGCTGTGTATTGTGAACACGGAAGTGAATTCCGGGAACTTTCTGATAAGTGACCAAAGGGCCGCGCTGGTTGATTGGGAAAAGGCCGTGCTCTCATGCCGCCATCAGGATCTGGGGCACTTTCTTGCAGCTACCACCACGCTGTGGAAAACGGATTATGTGTTCGATGCGCAGGCGCGGGCCGGGTTTCTGCGGGAGTATTGCCATGCCCTGTACGCGGCAGGGGCTGCGGTTCCGCCATGGGATATGCTGGATGCGCAGACCCGGGTGCTGGAGCGCACCATTCTGCTGCGGGGGCTTTCGTGGTGCTATATGGCGTGGTATGAATACACGCGGCCAGAGCAAAGCGGGCATAGCATAGAAAGCGGGCATAGCGTAAAAAACGGGCAGGCAGGGCGCGCGCTCACCCATGCGCACACGTTAGCAACCATAGAACGGTATCTGGACGGTGTGGAATGGCTGTTGCGGTAGAGGGTTTGTGCAAGGAATATGAAGGCGGAACCGTGCTGCGCGATATCGCCTTTGCCGTGGAATCCGGAGAGATTGTTTCGCTGGTGGGTCCTTCCGGCGTGGGCAAGACCACGCTGCTGCGCATCCTCGCCGGACTGGAAACGGCGGACGCGGGCACGGTGCGCTACGCGGTGGAGCCTTCGCTGAGCCATCCCGTGATCATGGTCTTTCAGGATTATCTGCTGTTTCCTAACCTCAGCGTGTACGAGAACGTGGCCTTTGCGCTGCGTGCCCGCAGAATGGGCAGGCGTGCGGTGGATGAACGCGTGCGCGACATGCTGGATATGTTTCATCTTGCTGACAAGGCGGCTGCCTATCCCGTTCAGCTTTCCGCAGGGCAGCGGCAGCGGGTGGCCATTGCCCGCGCCA
Organism: Desulfovibrio psychrotolerans; assembly: GCF_013340305.1. Classification (NCBI taxonomy): domain Bacteria; kingdom Pseudomonadati; phylum Thermodesulfobacteriota; class Desulfovibrionia; order Desulfovibrionales; family Desulfovibrionaceae; genus Desulfovibrio; species Desulfovibrio psychrotolerans. The sequence goes on along the minus strand of NZ_BLVP01000007.1, from coordinate 263,473 downwards.
TGGTGGTGAACCCCACCCTCCTTCTGCTGGATGAACCGTTCGCCAATCTGGACCGCAACCTGAAGATGGAGACGGCGGAATTCATCCGCCATACGCAGAAAACCTTTGGGGTCACCACGGTGAGCGTGACCCACGACCTTGAAGAAGCCTTTGCCATGTCAGACCGCATAGGCATTATGCTGGAGGGCAGGCTGGTGCAGTACGCCACGCCGGGCGAGGTGTACCACGCCCCTGCCACGCGTGAAGCGGCGCGGTTTCTGGGCCCCGTGAACACGCTGGATGCCGAATTGTGTTCCCTGCTGGGCATGGAAGCACCGCAGAACGGGGAGGCGGTGTACGTGCGCCCGGAATCGCTGTGCCTTGTCCATAATCCGCAGGGGGCGGCCATTGTGCGCGGGGTAACCTTTGGCGGGCACTACATACGCTATACGCTGGATGTGCGCGGCCATGTGCTCACGGCATATGGCGTGCACAACGGCATTACCCCCGGCGACCGGGTGGATGTGCGGCTTGCTTCCGGTTTCTGCTGCGGCGTGTGAGTGCCGTCACCTGCGGAAAGAGCCATGAAGAGCCGAACCGGAAAATAATGGTTTCGTGCTGGTCATTCGGCGGCAGATGCGTGTACGCTGGCAGGAATAACGTGCGGCAGCGGGTTCAGGTTGAAAATGTTGCCTTTGGCCGTGAGGAAATTACAGGCGGATACTGCCCTGCCGGAAGTCTGCGGGCTGTCTGCAGACTGTATGCGGGCCGTCTGCCACCACTCATCTTACAGGAGTTTTTCATGTATCGTCCCATCCGCGAGATACTGCGGGGCGAGCCCGTCACCGAAGGGGCGGGCGTGCGTCTGCGCAGAATATTCGGCTATTACGAGGCCCCCATGTTTGACCCCTTCCTGCTGCTGGACGACTTCCGTTCCGACAGGCCGGAAGATTTTGTGGCCGGATTTCCGTGGCATCCGCACCGGGGCATAGAAACCATTACCTATGTGTTGCGCGGCGATGTGGAACACGGTGACAGTCTGGGTAACACGGGCGTCATCTCTTCCGGCGATGTGCAGTGGATGACGGCGGGCAGCGGCATTGTGCATCAGGAAATGCCCAAGGGCGATGCGAAGGGGGCCATGCACGGTTTTCAGCTCTGGGCAAACCTGCCTGCGGCGCAGAAGATGATGGACCCGCGATACCGTGGCGTGACGGCGGCGGAGATTCCCGAAGCTCATCTGACGGACGGGGTGCGCGTCAAGGTTATTGCCGGAACGGTGCAGGATGTACGCCCCGGCGTGGGGCAGGTGCGCGGTCCCGTGCAGGATGTGGTCATAAGCCCGGAGTATCTGGACGTGCAGGTGCCCGCCGGGGTGACGTTTGAACATGCCACCGTGCGCGGGCATACGGTGTTTGTCTATGTTATCGGCGGCAGCGGCGTTGTGGCAACGGAAGAGGGCGGGCCGGAAGCCGCAGCCGTCTCCGACAAAACCCTTGTGCTTTTTGACGATGGAGATGCCGTTTCCCTGCGTGCGGAAAATGAGGCTTTGCGGTTTCTGCTGGTTTCCGGCGCGCCCCTCAACGAGCCTGTGGCATGGCGGGGGCCCATTGTCATGAATACGGACGAGGAACTGCGTCTGGCCTTTGACGAGTTTCGCCACGGCGGCTTTGTGAAGGTGGGCAAGGGAAGGGAAAAGGCATAGGCTTTTCCCGCTGAACGGGTGTTTTTTCAGCGAAATGGGATCGCCGCTCTTGACGCGGGCCTGCCCTGTGTGTTTCCAACGGGGTGCACGGTGCGGGCAGTGGGCGCCGCCGCGCCGGATGTGTCCGGGAGGAATGCTGGCGGAGACCGGCCGGAGAGCCGGGAGTCTTACGGCGCAAAGCACTATCCGCCAGCCGTGGCGGAGATGAAGGGATAGCAATGTACGCACGCGAATGGAGATGTCTGTGTCCGGAGGAGAACCGTGAGGGGTTTCTCGACTATCTGTACCAGACGGGGGTGCGCGAGATAAAGGCATCCAGCGGATACATGGGTTTTCAGATAATGGACAGGGACTGCCGGAGCGAAGACGCCGGAGGCAGAAAGGGCATGGTGGAAATTGTGCTCATCACCTACTGGAAGTCGCTGGAGGCTGTGGCGGTCTTTGCCGGAGACGATATAGGTGTGGCCAAGCTGTACCCGGAGGATGAAAAGTACGGCATTGTGCCGGAAGAGACCGTGCGGCATTACAAGGTGCGGGAACGCAGTCTGGCGTAGCGGGTGTTCCCTGCCGCCGGATTTTCCGGAACAGGCGCGGAAAGATTATTTCAACGCCGGAGCTTCCTCGGAAAGAGAAGGCTCCGGCGTTTTTGTTGCGGGCGGTGAAGAATTTTTCCGCAGCACGGTGCATGCAAGGCCGTGCAGACCCGCCAGACCCGCCAGACCAGTTCAGACCTGTTCAGGCCCGTTCAGACCGATTCAGACCCGTGCAAATTCGTCCGGCGGTGTTTCCGGATGCGAAATCTCGGTCAGTCGCGCGGTTCCTTGGGAATAAGCAGGTGCGTAAAGTAGTGCGGCTTTTCCGGTGCCTCGGCAATATTGCGCACAATGTGTTCGCCTTCCATGCCCAGCCGCGAGACAAAGACCGTCTCACCGTTCTTGCCTGCCTCGCCCAGTACGCGGCGGATTTCCGGAAAGTTTTTGTAGGCCTTAAGAATGACACTGTTGTCTGCCTGCCGCAGCATGTCGCGCAGCGATTCCGCACTGCCCACACCCGAAAGCAGCAGCAGGTTTTCTTCCGATTCGCACAGCACTGTACGGGTGCGCGCGGCAGAAGCCTGATAGGATGTTATGCCCGGCACCACCTCTACGGGAATATCGGGCCGCATGGCCGCAAGGGTGCGCATAAGGTAGCCGAAGGTGGAATAGATGAGCGGGTCGCCCAAGGTGAGAAAGGCACCGCTGCGGCCGCCATCCAGTTCATCGGCCACGGTTTGGGCGTTGGCCTGCCATGCGGCGGTAAGGGCTGCCCTGTCGCGCGTCATGGGAAAGCCCAGCGTGACGGTGCGGGCTCCGGGACGCATGTGCGGTGCGGCAATGCCGTGGGCCGTGGAATAGTCGTTCTTGGTGGAGGCGGCGGCAAAGACCACATCCACCGTACCGAGTATGCGTGTGGCCTTAAGGGTGATGAGGTCCGGGTCGCCCGGTCCCACGCCTATGCCGTAAAGGGTTCCGGGAGTGTGCCCCGCAGGCGGGGGTGTTGGTTCATGGCTGCACATATCATTCTCCTTCCTGCCCGGCTATGCGGGCGGAAGCGGTTGTGTTGTCAAAGGCGTGCGGGTGCAGGAATCGCGCGAGTTCTTCCACGGCGAGCACGGTTCTGGGCCCGGGGCGCGAATAGACCTGCTCATCAACGGTAAGAACCCGGCCTGCCGTTACGGCACGCAGTGTCCGAAAGTGATCGCGTTGCGCCGGAGGCACAGGCGAGGGGTTCATGGGGCCAACCTGCACAAGGTAGGCTTCCGGGTTAAGGCGCACAAGTTCTTCCTCGTTCAGCCGGATAAGCTTGGGGCCCATGGTCAGCACGTTTGTGCCGCCCGCGTGCAGGATGATATCGTTAACAATGGATTCCGCTCCCGCCCCCAGCAGATTGGGGTAGCGGACCTCGAAAAAGACCGTAGGAGCCGTTGCCGGAACATGCGCAAGGGCCTGCGTCACCGCGTCCAGCCTGCCCTGCATGTGGCTCACCAGCGCGTCTGCGCGGTCAGGCGAGCCGGTCAGTACGCCCAGACGTTCAATCACATGGAACAGTTCCCCAAAGGTGGCTGGCTGGAAAAAGGCCACGGGAAAACCCAGCCGTTCCAGAATCTGCTGCATTTCCGTGGCCTGTCTGCGCCCCCCCAGTTGCAGGATGCAGTCCGGCGCAAGACCCGCCACCAGTTCCGCGTTGGGGCGCATGTGGGTACCTATGGAAGGCAGTGCCGCAAGAAAGGGCGGATGGGTGTCCGCCTTGGTGCGGGCAATGATGCGGTCGTGCAGTCCCATGTGGATGAGAATTTCGTTAAAGCCGCCGTACAGGGCGATGATGCGTCGCGCAGGAGCGGGCAGGGTGATGGTGCGCCCCGTGTCATCGATAATGGAGACCGGACTTGCCCCTTGTGCAGGAGCAGCCGAATCCGGCGCATGGGGAGCAGCATGCTGGTCAGGGCTGCGGTCAGGGGCTGTGCGGGGTGTTTCACCGATATTGTCGCGACCTTCATTGCTGGCGTTGTTGGGGTTGCTGGGGTTGCCGGAGGTACTGTCAAGCGGGCTATGTCCGGCAACCGGGGCGGTTGTCTCCGCTCCGGCGGGCAACACCGACAGGCCGTTCAGCAGGCCGGACAATACCACGGACAGCAGCACAGGCAGCAGAACAGGCAGCAGCACGGAAATCCGCACGGAAATCCGCACGGAAATCCGCACGGACAGCAGGCCTGACAATACGGCTGGCAGCGGGATGCCCACCCGAAAAAGCCACGGGAAACGCCACCGGAAACACTCCGCGGCAGACAGACGTTGGCACGGAACACGGTCTGCGCGGCTAGGCATGCGTCTTGCCTCCTGTGCCTGCCGCCATTGGCACGGGGGCGGGGTCAAGGCTGCGGGCGGCATTCTGCGTGTCGGTTGCGTCGGCCATATCGGCAGCAACGGGCAGGCCCGCCTTTCCGGTCCGTCCGGGGACAAGGCACGCCTGCGGCGCACCGGTGACAGGGTGCGGCACAATATGAATGCGGGTTTCATACACCTCGGAAAGAATGGCCTGCGTGAATACCTCGTTCACGCCGCCGTCGCGGACCACGCGCCCGTTTTTGAGCAGCACGAGCCTGTGGCAGTAAAGTGCGGCGAGGTTCAGGTCGTGGATGGCGGCGATAACGGCCACCCGTTGCTTGGTCTGCCCGTCGCGGTCAGCATGCCCGTTCTGGCGGTCATGCAAGGTTTGGCCATTACCATTGTTATGCATGTCATGGCCGGTACGCTGACGCAGCAGGTCAAAGATTTCCACCTTGCGGGCTATGTCGAGGCCGGATGTCGCCTCATCCAGCAGCAGGCATTCTGTCTGCTGGGCCAGAGCGCGGGCAATGAGCACCCGCTGGAATTCACCGCCGGAAAGGGTGCAGGCGGAACGGTGCGCCAGGTGCGCGGTGCCTGTTTCTTCCATGGCGGCAAGGGCGATGCGCCGGTCCTGTTCTGTGTAGCCGCCAAGGAAGGAAATGTGGGGGTAACGGCCCATGAGTACCAGCGAGAAGGCTTCCATGTCCGGCGGCTCGCCCATGCGTTGCGGCACAGAGGCCAGATGCCGGGCGCGCACGGCAGGCGGCATGGCGGCGCAGTCGTTGCCGTGGATGCGCATTTCGCCCGCAAGAGGCGGCAGTACCCCGGATAAGGTGAGCAGCAGGGTGGTTTTTCCGCTCCCGTTAGGGCCGAGCAGCCCCACCATTTCGCCGGGTTGAACGGAAAGGCTCACCCCGGAAAGAACGGGAATGCCGGCGTAGCCGCAGACTGCGTTGTGCAGGGTGATCATACGGCATCCCCCGCAGCGCGCCGCCTCAGCAGCAGGCAGAAGAAGGGGCCGCCAAGAAGCGCGGTGACCACGCCCACGGGCAGTTCTGCGCCCTGCGGCAGGATGGTGCGGGCAGCCACATCGGACCACAGGAGCAGCAGCCCGCCGGAAAGCCCGCTGCTGACCAGCAGGGGGCGGTGCTCTCCTCCTTGCAGCATGCGCATAAGGTGGGGCACTACCAGCCCCACAAAGCCTATGACACCGGAAACAGCAACGGCTGCGGCTGTGAGCATGCTCGCGCCGATGAGCAGGCGCAGGCGCACCGTATCGGCGTTCATGCCCAGCTGACGCGCCTGCGTGTCGCCCAGGGCCAGAATATCCAGTTCGCGTGAGTAACGCCAGATGAGCAGCAGGCCGGGGACCAGCCACGGCAGCATGAGGCCGCATTCGTTCCAGCCACGCCCTTGCATGCTGCCCATTATCCAGAAGACGATGGAGGCCACGGAGTCTTCATCCAGCGACTTGACCAGCGAGATGAGGGCTGCAAGAAAGGTGGCCACCACCACGCCCGCCAGTACCAGCGTTTCCCGCCGCAGCCTGCCCCCGGAACGGCCCAGAATAATGACCGCGAACAGGGCCAGCAACGCGCCGCCAAGGGCGGCGGCAGGCAGAAAACCCACGGCGGGAAGCAGCGGCAGCGCGCCCGTAAAGCCCAGCAGAATGGCAAGCGAGGCTCCGAAGGCAGCGCCGCTGGATACGCCAAGGGTGAAGGGGTCTGCCAGCGGGTTGCGCAGAATACCCTGAAACACGGTGCCCGTCACGGCGAGCGAGGCGCCCACCAACAGGGAAAGCACAATGCGCCCGAGCCGTATATCCCACACCACAAGGCTCACGGTGGGGGAGGCGGGCTCTGCTGCCGCACTCAGGGAAAAAAGGTCGGCAAGCCGTACGACCAGCACCGTCAGCACATCGCGCACGGCAATGTCCATGGGCCCGAAAAGACAGGCCGACACCACGGAGACAAGGCACGCCGCCAGTGCGCACAGGGCTGTGCGCCGGAAGCGGCGGGCACGCTCCGTATGTCGTGCGGATGTGTGTTCCGTGGTGTCGGCCATATTGCAAGTTCCTTGTCCGTGGACGGGACGGGCTTATTCTTACTCTTCGTCCAGCGCGCCGAAGGCGTCCTTCAGGTGGTCCACCCACAGGGCGGCAACGGCGTCATACTCCCCGGTGCCACGCAGGACGGTATGAACGGTGAAGCCCTGCTTTTCCAGCACGCTCTTCCAGCTATCTTCTTCCGGTCCTGCCATATCGTTGCGGGCATGGTCGCCCGCCACCGCCATGAGCGGCATGAGCCACACGGTCTTGAGCTTGCGTGCCTTAAGCGTGGCAATCACGTCATCCAGTTCCGGCGCGCCCTCCACGGTGCCCACAAACGTGTTGAGGTCCACCTTGGAAAGGTAGTGCTGCATGCCGGGGTAGTAGATGTTTGCCGGGTGGTGGGTGCCGTGCCCCATGAGCACAATGGCTTCGCCGGGTTTGCGCTGTTCCGGGAAGGTGGAAACCAGTGCGGCTGCTGCGCGTTCCATATCCTCATGGGTGCAGAGCAGCGGCATGCCGAGCACGACCTTGCGGGTGCCCTTGGGCATGTTGCGGAAAGCGGCAACGGTCTTTTGCAGGGCGTGGAACTCTTCACCGGGAATGGTGTGCAGCGACTGAACTGCCACGTGGGTGAAGCCTTCGTCCCCCATGCGGGCAAGGGCGGAGGCGGGAGAGAGCTTTTCCTTGCCTTCTTCCTCCTGCACGGTGCGGCGCACCTGCTTGGCGGAGTAGGCCCAGCGGATTTCTGTATCGGGAAACGCCTTGCGGGTTTCTTCTTCAATGTTATCAAGCGCAACGCGCGCCTCGGGCACGGTGGTGCCAAAGGCTACCAGCAGAATGCCCTTGCGCGTTTGCGGGGCGTTGCCGTGTCCGGCAGCGGCGGGCAGCGTGAGCAGAACGGCGAGAAGCAGGGCAGTGGCAAGCGCGGCAAAACGGCGCGTGGCAATGGAACAACGCATGAAAAAAACCTCCAAAGATGTCTTTGGGGCAGTGAGGGGACGGGGAACAAAAAAACCTTCCATGCGATAGGGCATGGAAGGATACCGTATTTATCCGTCCCGGATTTCCGCACAGCAGTAGCCCCGTGCATGCGGAAGATGCCTCCGGCCCTGTGGAGAACGAACGTGGCGTACGCAGGCAGGGCCGCACCGAATGCTCAGGCAGGTCTTCCGGCTTGTCCCACCGTTTCCGGCCTTCCCGGACTTGTATCCAGTGGCGCGCGGGGGAAACGGCTTGCGGGGGACTTACGGCGGCGGGTCCGCTCCCGTTTTGCACGGGATTCCCTGTTAGGCCCCGGGGGGGCACCTGAACAGGCGCACAATAGGCCAGCGTGAAGGGGCGGTCAAGGAGATCAAGGAGATCAAGGAGAGCCTTTGGGAATCTGCTCAGGCCAGTGCGACATAGCCTGCCGTGACCAGCAGCAGGCTGGCAACGCGCAGAAACTGGCTTTGCAGCAGCATGACAAGGCCCAGACGGGGGGTAAAAACCCCTGCGTGCGCGGGCAACTGGTGCCGGATGGCACGTATGGGTGTGGCCACTATGGTTCCCAGAACAAGGGCCAGCACTGCCTGCTGGGTGGTCAGGGAGCCTGCGTCCAGCAATGCGCCTGCCGCTGCAATGCCGGATGTGAATTCTGCCGCCACGGCAAAGACCACCACGCTGACAGCCTCTACGGGCAGCAGGCCGGTGACGACCCAGTGTGCGGCCATGTCGCGCAGATTTTCGAACACCCCGGTCTGGTTCAGGGCGTACATGAGCAGGTAGATGGGAACGGTTATGGTGACGATGCGCCAGAACCGGTTGCGGAACGCGGCAAGGATCTTTTGCGGCGTGGTGCGGTCCGTGTTCCGGCCCGTATTCTGGCTGGTGCTGTCCCCGGCGGGGTGTGCCGTTGCCGTGGCTGGGCTGGCATCCGTCTCGGCGGATATTCCGGCGGCGGGCGCGGCGTGCAGGGTGGCGCGGGTCCAGGCCAGAACCCCCAGCGTGCGCAGCATGGCGGCAAGGGCGTTCAGGGCAAGGTATATGGCTCCGGCGGAGCGGGTCATGGGAACCACCACAAAAAAGGTGGTGGGCAGGTGCAGCAGAAAGACGGGCAGGCCGGTGTTTACAAGGTAGGAAAGGCGCATTTCACGCTCCCCCAGCCTGCCGTCGCGCCATGCGTTCATGAGCATGGCGTTGGCTGCGGTGCCGGAAAAGAAGGCGGTGGCAAAGGCCGCTCCGGACGCATCGCGCAGGCGTCCGAACCGCATGAGCGGTCGCACGGCAGCGGCGAGCCACGCAGACCAGCCCATGCCCTCCACGGCAAGGCCCGCCACGAGCCCCACCCCAAGAAAGGCCAGCATGCGTGTAAGCGGCCGCAGCAGTTCCGGCCACGCCTTGCTCCATGCCAGCAACGCCGGGTCGTGCCTGAATATGACCCACAGGGCCAGCCCGCAAAGGAGCACAGGCAGCAGGAGCGAGGTTGCGCCGCGTTTTTTGCGCATTCCACTCTTTTCCGGCCTGTTTGGCGTGGGGCTGCCATGAGCGTCGGGTTTGTCGGTTGTGTCTGGCCTGTCTGGCACATCGGGTCTATCGGTTTTGTCGGGCGTGCGCATGGTGTGTCGTCCTGTGGGCTGCGGGCATGGCTGTATAGCGTGTTCGTGTAAAAGTCACAATGTCGTTTTCGTTACGGCACGAATCTTCACTACTGTTCGGGCAGGCATTCAACCGACCGTACACACTCAGGTATGTCCCAAGGGGAGGGAAAACATGCATGCACTCACAATTACAGGGCCGATGAACGCTTCCGCCTTAACGATGCCCGGACACGCTTCAGCCGTTCCGGCAACAGGGCTTCAGGAAATTGCCGGAGGGCTGGTGCGGGTGGTAGCCGATGTTCTGGCACCGGCAACCGTTTCAGGAGCGGCAGCACGGGGAGAGCATCAGGTGCGGATGCAGCCTGCTGTTCAGGCGGAAAGCCGGGCAGGTCGTCTGGCTGGAAGACAGGAAGGACGGCTGGCGGTGCAACTGATGGCAGAATCACTGCCGCCTTACACGGTGACTGCGCTGGAGCCGTTTTTATCCGCACGGACCGTAAGCCAGCACTGCGGCAGCCTTGGCTCGGACAGTATACGGGACGTGGAGCTGGAACTGGAAGCGCTGATCAGCAATATGCCCGTTGCCGGACAGGGGCTGGAGGCCGTGGTCCGCCATGTGGCGCGGCTTGATTCCGGTCGGCCCGAGGTTCGGCGCGTGACCGAATGCCTGTGCACACTCCACAACCACGCGCTGTACTGGCGTAGCATGAAGCCCGGAGGGGGCGGCAGACCCAAAGCACAACTCATGGATGCTATTGTGGCGTCCTTCGGTTCATGGGAAGCCTTTCGGGATGTGTTTCTTGCCCGCGCCGCCAACCGTCTGTGGGCAGGCTGGTTATGGCTTGTCTCCGATGGTGCGAGCGTCTCACTCATGCATGCCATGGCTGCCACCTCTCCCCTGCTGACGGGCAGGCAGCCGCTGCTGGCGTTGGACCTGTGGGAGCTTGCCTACCATAAGGATTACGGGGACGATCGCGCCCGCTATGCGGAAACCTTTCTGCATAGTCTGGTTGACTGGAGCCATGCTGAGCATCTCTACAGTTCACGCCGTTAATGCAGGACGCGTTGTCGCCCTGCCTTAGTTTTTTGCGTCGCAGTGCAGGATGATAGCTGATGCGGCGTTTAGAATGTGTGGACAGCGCCTAATACTACATTGCCGATGCAGGCGGTTTGGGTGTAGTATGACTACTGCACGAAGACGCGCGGCGGAAAGGCTGGCTTTCCGCGGGTGGGAACTAGGCGTTTTCCTTTGACTTTTTCCTGAACGGCGGGGCTATGTCGCAAACCAATATTCTGCTTGAGTCAGGGACCAACGAACTTGAAATCGTAGAGTTCTTCATTGATGAAGAGGACGGTTATCGGGCGCATTACGGAGTGAATGTCGCAAAAGTGCTGGAAATACTGCGTAAGCAGCCGGTTACTTCCATGCCCGAAATGCCGAACCCGGCGGTGATGGGGGCTTTCAAGCACAGGGATAATACCTTGGTGGCGCTTATAGACCTTGCCACCTATTTGGGGCGGCATCGGATTCAGTCTGCTGAACCCAAGGTTATTGTAACAGAATTCAACGAGGTCGTTTCCGCGTTTCTTGTTTCCGGCGTCAACCGTATCCACCGCATGAGCTGGGAAGAGGTGGAAGCCCCCAGCGAGTTTCTGCAGCGCACCACGCAGAACGCCATAACCGGCGTGGTCCGGCTGGAGGGGCGGGTGGTCTTTTTGCTGGATCTGGAGATGATTGTGGCGGATCTGGATTCCAGCCTTGCCATCCGCATGGACCCGAACGCGGCGGTACGCAATTGCGGTAAGGTGTATACCATTGTGCACGCAGATGATTCCGGCAGTGTGCGCAATCTGGTGAAGACCCTGCTTGAGGCATGTAATTTTAAAGTGGTGCAGTTTACGAACGGGCGCGATGCTTGGGAGTTTCTGGAACGGCAGATGGTCCGTGCGCAAGAGGAAGGATGCCCGGTGACAGAGTATGTTCAAGGGGTCATTTCGGACATAGAGATGCCCCAGATGGACGGGCACAACCTGTGCAAGCGCATTAAGGATAGTACGGTTCTGCGGGTGTTGCCGGTTGCCCTGTTCTCCTCGCTGATCACGGAAAAGCTGGAGCACAAGGGGCAGGCTGTGGGAGCGGACGCCCAGTTTGCCAAGCCGGACTTGCAACGGCTGAGCGACCGTATGCTGGAGTTGCTGGAAGCCAGAGGTCTGTAGCGGTTTTTCGGACACCGGTTACTGCCGGTGCCCCATCATTCAGATTTTTTCATCTCTGTGAAAAGATATCGCGCCGCCCTTTTGGGCGGCGCGCTACGTTTCTGCCCCACCCTTGTCCAGAGAGCGGGGCGTCTGCATGTGCCGGGCGTTATTCCGGCATGCCGCATACCTTCCCCGTACTTTGTCCGCCATGTGGGGAGGTAGCGGCGAAGACAGACCGGTGTCTTCGCGCTCAGTACTCCAAGAACCGTACCATGATGTCTATCTATGCAAAATAAAAGGATAGTTCATCAGGAGTGATTCCTCTTTTCAAACAGTCTGCCATCTGCGGGGTCAAACCGGAACCAAGAGTACAGAGTGTCCGCTATCGCGGATAAAATTATCCGCGATGGCGGATTTTGGGGCACGCCGAGTGGGCGTGGGGGGGGTGAAATCCTGCGGAGGCTTGTATGGAGCCGGGGCGAGGGCTGACGTGGGCAGGCGAGGAACAGAGCCGGAGCCGAGCGGGAGCGGGCGAGGGGGAACTCAAGCGGCGAAGGGGGGATAGGACGAGATTTGGATGAAGGCCGGATGAAGGCCGGAAGAAGGGCTGACGAAGGCCGGAAGAAGGGCGGAAGAGGGGCTGACGAGTCCGGGCGAGGGGCCGGGTAAAGGCAGGGCAAGGGTAGGACAGGGCAGGGGGAGCCTGAATTGCGGTCAGGGACGGCGTTTGCGTATGGTGGCAACGCCGTGTTTTTTTAGAAGATCATACAGATGGGAGCGTGACAGGCCGGAAAGCGTGCAGGCAGTGGCAATGTCGCCCTGAGCGGTATCCATGAGTTGCGTAAGGTAGGCCGTGAACACGGAATCCCGAAACTGGAAGAAAGGTGGAAGAGAACTGGACGAAGGTTGGACGGAATGGCCGTGTAGCGGCGGGACGGTTGCGGGCTGCGGGAGGGCGGCAGGGTTTTTGTCCGGGATAGAGGATTTTGAGGCAGCGTGATTGTCCGGGATTCCGGACTGTGTGTCTGTTCCCCAAGGGACGTGCCGGGTATGGGAAGAGATGGCCGCGTGTTGCAGGTGCGGGTGGCCGTGTGCCGTTTCTTCTTCCATGGCATCGCCCAAACGGCAGGAGGCACCGGGACGGAGGGGCGGGGTAAAGGAGTCTGCATCATCGGGCCGAAGGGGCACCGTATAGGAGCTTGCCTCGTCAGGGCGACGGGGCGGAGTATATGAGCTTGCCTCGTAAGGACGATGGGGCGAGGCAAAGGAGTCTGCCTCGTCAGGCCGGGGGGCCATATGCGGGACATGCGGCGCGTGGGGCGTGGCGGGCCGGGAAGCTGCAGCCGGAGAGACGGGGCGCGGGGCTCCGGATGCGACCACTATTCCTGATACGCCTGATGGTCCGGACGGTTCTGACGGTTCTGATGGTCCGGGCGATTCGGGCGATTCGAATTGTCCGAATGGTCCGGATGGTCCGGGTGCCCCATATGCCGCATCTTCCCTTGCTGTCCGGTATGTCTGGTGTGTCCGGGATGCCTCATGTGTCCGGGACGCTTCAGGTGACCGGGATGGCTCAGAAATTCGGGATGACTCAGAAATTCGGGATGCTTCTGACGTCTCAGGCACCCCGAGTGCCCACGTTGTCCGGGTTGCCGCAGGTGCACCCGTCGTCGATGTCGTCGCGGGTGACCCCGTCATTGCGGCTGTTGCAGTCGCCGCAGATTCCGTAAAGGGGCGAGGTTCCGCATACGGGGCAGACGACGCAGAGGGATGGGCATTTACAGGCACCCGCAGTTCCGCAGACGGCCTGATTTCTCCAGACGGCCGAGGTTCCCCATGCAGCGCAGGGGGGGCGGTCAACGAAAGTGCTTCGGCATCGCTGGCGGCGGCGCGGGCAATGCTGATGCGCACGTGGTCCGGCAGGTGGCGGGAGAAGAGTTTGGGGTCATCCTGTGCGGCGAGGACCGCCCGTTCCAGCGTATGGATGAGTTCGCGCACGTTGCCGGGCCAGAGATATTCCCGCAGGGCGGCGTGCAGGTCTGTGGACAGGCTTTTCATGGGCATGCCGTACTTGCCGCAGAGGCGCCGGGTATAGTGTTCCGCCAGTTCCGGGAGGTCTTCGGTACGTTCCCGCAGGGGGGGGATGTGCATGACCACGGTGCGCATGCGGAAAAGCAGGTCGCTGCGGAAGGTTCCGCGCGAGACCATTTCTTCCAGATTGCGGTTGGTGGCGCAGATGAGGCGGAAATCGGAAGTGATTTCCGCGCGGCCCCCCACGGGGCGGAAACGGTGCTCCTGCAGGACGCGGAGGAAAATCTTTTGCATGGCCAGCGGCAGTTCGCCCACCTCGTCCAGAAAGAGCGTTCCCCGGTGGGCCTGTGCCACAAGGCCGTCGCGGTCCTTGTCCGCTCCGGTGAACGCGCCCTTACGATGCCCGAACAGGGTGGACCCCGCGAGGGTACGCGAGAGCGAGGCGCAGTCTACCGCCACGAAGGGACCGCTATGACGCTGGCTGTTTTCGTGGATGGCGCGGGCAAAGACCTCTTTGCCTACCCCGGTTTCTCCGTACAGCAGGGCTGAGGCGTCTGACGCGGCAGCCTCGGACACGATATCCAGACAGCGGGTAATGCCCGCGCCGTTGCCGATGATGGAGTCGCGTTTGAGGCGCACCTCCTCCCGCTTGCTGGGCTTGCGGCCCCGATATTCCAGCGCGCGGAGCAGGGGGAGAACCATGCGGTCCACGGTGCCCTGCTTGGAGAGATACTCCCACGCACCGTTGCGGATGGCGCGTTCCGCTCCGTCCGGGGTGGCGGCGTCTGTGACGATGATGATTTCCGGCTTGCCGGGGGTGTTGCGCAGGCGGGGCAGGGCGTCCAGTCCGCTGCCGTCCTCAAGGCGGGCGTTCAGAAAGATGATGTCTGTGCCGCGTGAGGTTGAGGGGGCCATTGCTTCGGCCAGCGTGGCGGCGTGGTCTGCATGATGGCCGAGGCCCGTGACAATGGCTCCCAGTGTGTCGCGGAAGGCGGAGTCGCCGTCTATGATGAGAATGCGTGCCATGGGTTATTCCTGCCTTGCATCCAGCGCGGTTTCCAGAAGGCGCAGCCGGGACTGCGTGTCCATGGGCTTGCGGGCCACGCAGCAGACGCCTGATTCACGGGCGAGGTCCGGCGTGACCGGGTCTGCCGGGTCGCGGCACAGGGCGACCTGCACCTCGGGGCGGATGCCCAGCAGGGTGCGGGCAAGTTCAAGGCCGTTCATCTGCGGCAGGGAGAAGGCCGTGACCACAAGGTCTATGGTGGCGGCGGATTCCATGAACACCCGCAGGGCCTCTACACTGCCGGAAATGGTATCCATACGGTAGCCCAGCGGTGCCAGAAGGCCGCGCCACTTGCGCAGTTCGCCGGGGTCCGGGTCCACCACCAGAATCCGTTCGCTGCCCAGCCGGGGCGCGGGGCCGAGGGGCTGGCTCTGGTCCACCTCGCGCGCGTGGCAGGGCAGATACAGGCAGAAGGTGGAGCCGAGTCCCTGCTCGGAAAGCACGGTGATGCCGCCGTCATGGGCGCGGGCGATGCCGTGTGCAACGGAAAGGCCCAGTCCCTGTGCCCCTTCCACCGTGGTGAAAAAGGGGTCGAAGATGCGGGCGGCGGTCTGCTCATTCATGCCGCAGCCGGTGTCCTGCACGGTCATACGCACATAATGGCCCGGACTGAGATCCGCGCGGAAGGCGGCCGTGCGTTCGTCCAGTTCCACGTTGCGCAGGCTTACGGTTATGTCGCCGTTGTTGTCCACGGCCCGTACGGCGTTGCTCATGAGGATTTCCAGCACCTGCCGGATGTGGGCGGCGTCTGCCAGAACGGTATCGGGCTGGACCGCAAGGTCTTCGTGCAGGCGCACTCCCTGAGGCAGGGCGGGGCGCAGGTCGTCCAGCGTTTCCGTTATCACCGGGGAAATGGGAATGGGCTGCTTTTCTCCCTCGCGCTGGCGGCTGATGGCCAGAAACTGGTGCATGAGTGAGGTGGCGCGATTGGCGGCGGCGAGCACGGCGTTCAGGTTGCCGTGCGCGGGGTGGTTTTCCGGCACGCGGTACAGGGCTTCTTCTGCGTTGCGCACCAGAGGGGCGAGCAGGGTGCCGAAGTCTGCCGCCATGCCGCCCGCAAGGATGCTCACGGCCTCCAGCCGCTGAGACTGCCGCGTCTGCTCCTCAATGAAGAGACGCTGGAATTCTGCTTCTTTGCGCTGCGTTATGTCTACCAGCGAGCCTTCGTAATAGCGGATGGAGCCTTTTGTGGTGTACACCGCGCGGGCGTTTATGAGTGCCCAGACCAGTCTGCCGTCGCGGCGGCGGAACTGCATTTCAAAGTCGCGCACGCTGCCGTGCGCCCGCAAGGTTTCCAGCATGGAGAGAAAGCGGGGAGCATCCAGCAGGATGCTTGCGCGTTCTTCCGGGAAGCGGCGGAGCATGTCGCCGGGAGAGGCGTACCCGAAAATGCGGGCCAGAGCGGGATTGACCAGCAGAAAGGTGCCCGTGCGCGATTTGCGGAACATGCCCTCTGCAGCGTTGTCAAAAAAGCTGCGGACGTCATGATCCTCACGCGGGGAGAGGCGTGGCGGGGTTTCCTCGCTGTTGTGCTGGTCTTTCATGGCGCGACTCTAGCGTTGGCAGGGTGGCATGGCAAGGCCGGAACAGGGGGCGGGGTTGGTTCCGCTGTGTTCTCCTGCCGGGATGGTTGCAAAAAATGCCGTGCTGCACAGATGCTAACGGATGAACAGCCCCGGTTCCAGCTCGGACATGGCGGGGTCGGTGCAGCGGAGCAGGGCCTCGGTGCCGGGGTTCAGGCGATGGCAGGCCTCGCCCCGGTGGTTTTCGAAGGCGTATGTTCCGGGGGATATTTCCGGCCTGCGCAGGCCGGGGAGCATGAGCTGCACGGGGCGGTCGTCATCCCACGGTGAGCGCACTGCTATGCGCCATGCATCGTCCGCCAGCCGTTCCCGCACCTGCGCCACAATGGGGCGGCGTTCCCCGGCGGGCAGGGGGGGCAGGGAGCGGCGTCTGCCGCCGGGCAGGAAAAAGCCTGTGCCCAGATTGCGCGAGGCCGTGTTCTGCAATTCGTGCAGGTAGAGGTGCGGGCGGAACCTGCCCGCAGCGACATCATTAAGCGCGGTGCGGTAGGTATCTGCCACGTGGGCCACGTATCCGGGGGTTTTCATGCGCCCTTCGATTTTCAGGGAGGCTATGCCCGTGCGCACGAACCACGGCAGATATTTGACGAGGCAGAGATCTTCCGGTGCCCAGAACGCGCTGTACGGCTCCTCGCGGGTTATTTCCCACATGGCGGCCCCGCTGCGGGTTTTTTCTTCCACGGCCAGTGGGGGGATGGCTGTTGCTGTGGGGATGCCCGTTGTTGCCATGCAGGAGCTATGAAGTATGCCCTGTGCGTTCTCCACGGTGTTTCCGGTAGGGAAAGCCCCGGAGTACCCGGAATTGCCGTGCCCGCCATGACTGCTGCAACCGCCTGAGCCGCCTGAGCCGCCCGAATAGCCTGAATTGGCAGCGGAAACCCCGCGGTATTCGAACCGGCAGGGATGGGTGCATTCACCCAGATTGGCGGGGCGTCCGTTCAGCCACGCGGAAAGCAGGCATCGGCCCGACAGGGCAAGGCACATGGCTCCGTGTACGAAGACTTCGAATTCCATATCGGGAAAGGCCCGTACCAGTTGGCGCATGGTGGGGGCGTTCAGTTCGCGGGCAAGGTTGACGCGGGAGATGCCCAGATCGTGCCAGAAGCCCACGGCCTCGCTGTTGGCGGTGTTCGCCTGCGTGCTTAGGTGTACGGGTTTGTGCGGGGCTATGCGCCGGGCCATGCGCAGGACACCGGGGTCTGCGATGATGATGCCGTCTACGGCGGAGTGCGCCAGCATGTCCAGCGTGGCGGCTACATCCGGCAGGTGGGTCTGATGGGGCAGGATGTTCAGCGTGAAATAAATGGACGCGTTGCGGGCGTGGGCCTTGGTGCATGCCTCGGACAGGGCGGCGGCGTTGAAGCCTCCGGTGCCCGCGCGCAGGCTGAGCGATGTGCCGCCAAGGTAGCAGGCGTCTGCCCCGTAGGCGAGGGCGGCGTCCAGCCTGTCCATGTCTCCGGCGGGGCAGAGCAGTTCCGGCAGTTGCGGATGCGCGGGGGCGGAATGGGGCGGGGGCGTATGGGGCATGGAGGTCTTTCCGTTAGTCATCATGGTATGGTGGTGGGTATGGTGGTGGCTATGGCGGTGGGTATGGCAGTGTGTCTGGCGTGATATGCGGGGGCGTATGTTCAGACCGGAAGCCCCTGTGCGCTGCGCAGGGCGTGCAGGTTTTCCAGCACAAAATCCGGGACGTACAGCCCGCCCTTTCCCCTGCCGAGCATAATGTTGGGCTTGACCGCGCCGTGATAGTCCGAACCGCCGGTAAGGGCAAGCCCGTGACGGACGGCAAGGTCCACAGCCTTGCGGGTGGCTCTGCCGTCGTGCTCGCTATGGTATGCTTCTATGGCGTCCAGCCCCAGCGCGGCAAGTTGGGCCACCATCTCTTCCAGCCACGGGTCCGGGTAGCCGTGCAGGAACATGTGGGCAAGCGATACCGTGGCACCTTCTTCCTTGAGCAGGGATATACCCTCTGCCGGGGAGAGCACTTTTTTGGGCACGTGGGCGAGGCCCCGTTCGCCCAGAAACCGGTCGAAGGCTTCCATCATGGAACGCACGTACCCCTTGCGCATGAGCACCTGCGCGATATGCGGGCGGCCCACCGAGCCTTCTCCCGCCATGGCGAGCACCTCCGGGTAGGTGATGCGCATGCCCAGTTCCTGGAGTTTGTCCACGATGTGCGTGTTGCGTGCATCGCGGTGGTTGCGCAGTTCGGTCATGGCGCGCCTGAGCACGGGGGCTTGCGGCGTGACCCACAATCCCAGAATGTGCAGTTCGCCCAGTTCCGTGCGGACGCTGAGTTCGCAGCCGGGAATGACGCGCACGCCGTGCCGTCTGCCGGCTTCCATGGCCTCTTCCACGCCGTCGGTGGTGTCGTGGTCGGTGAGGGCGAGGGTGGTTACGCCTGACCGTGCGGCAAGGGTGATGAGTTCTTCGGGGGAGTCGCTGCCGTCGGAGGCGGTGGAGTGGGTGTGCAGGTCGGTGTAGGTGCGTGTCATGGGTGTTCCCTTGGGTCTGCGCCGTGATGCTCTTTGTTGCCGTGGGGGGAGCCGCTGTTCTTTGGCTGTACGTTGCAGGGTTGGCTCTGTCAAATCCGCCTGACCTGTGCGCAGGGGGGGGAGAAAGGGGAGTCTGCCGTGCGCCCCGTGAATGTTGCAGTTCTTTGCGCCTGCCTTGTCTGTCTGTCTTGCCCCCGGTGCCCCGTTGTTTTTGAATGCCTGCGGAAAGGAGTTTTGCAGCACCCGGGTAAGTGGCCCCTTGAGGAATGGACGCCATGCGCGTATGATGCGGCAGCATCGTCATCCGGCCCTGTGGACCGCGAGGCGGTGGCGGAGTGCGCACCGCACCCGGAACACCGTGCTGCAAGGAGTTTTTTGTGCCCATGAATTCGGATTTGCTGGAAATTTTGGCCTGCCCCAAGTGCCGGGGCGCCATTGCCCCCGTGGTTGCCCCTGAGCGGGACCACGAGGTGGAAGGGCTTGCCTGCGCCGTCTGCGGGGTGGTGTATCCCGTGCGGGAAGGTATTCCCGTGATGCTGGTAGAAGAAGGCGTGCCCGCGGACGGCTGGGCGCGGGGCGTGCGGAGCGTGAAGGAGTAGCGGGCGGGGCGGGCGCAGGGGTTTGCGATGCGTCTTTTCCGTGCAGGAACGGTGCAGGAACGGCACAGGAACGGCAGAGAGCCGAGGAGGAGTGGTCATGGACTTCGGTTCTTTTTATGATTTTCCGCATCTGCTGGACCGCATGATGGGCGAGGTGAGCCAGCCCTATGCGGCGGGCGGCAGGCAGGTGGCCTTTCCGCCCCTGTATATCGGAGAAAGCGACGGGACCGTGGTGGTGCGTGCGCTTATTCCCGGCGCGCGCCTTGAGGACGTGGAGCTGACCCTTACGGACAAGATGCTTGTGCTGAAGGGGGAGCTTAAGCCCGTGCAGGGGAAGTACTACCGGCAGGAGCGGCCTACGGGGCCGTTTCAGCGCGTGGTGCGGGTGAATGTGCCCGTGAGCGCGGAGGATGTGCGCGCCACCATGAAGGACGGCGTGCTGGAGGTGGTTTTGCCCAAAACCTCTGCGGTGCGCCCGCAGGCTATTCGCATTGAGTCGCGCTAGCTGATGGAGTATTGAGAGAATCCATTTTTACAGGCTGGGCAGACATGGCGTGATGCCGGGGGCCAACGTTGTGCCGCTGTGCCGCGTACGGCGTGTGCGCGATGCGGTGCAAAGGCGTTGCGCCATTCATGGCAGGTGCCGTTTTCAGCAGTCTTTCAGGGGGCCATATGCATCAGAACCAGACACCGGAGCGCTGCGGAAAAGCGCCCAGAATACGTCCCGCAGCGGATTTTGTGGAGCGCGAGGACGGCTTCTACCTTTATCTGGACATGCCCGGCGTTTCGCGGGAAGCCCTTTCCGTGCACGTGGAGGATGACGAGCTTTCCATTCAGGGGCGGTCCAATCATGGGCTGTGCAACGGAGAGCGGGTGCACGCCATGGAGTTTGGCGATGTGGAGTACCATGCGCAGTTCGCGCTGACGGACAACATGGATACGCGTCATATAGGCGCACAGCTTGCCAACGGTGTGCTTAGCATCTACATTCCCCGGCGTGAGGCGCAGGAACCGCGCCGCATCCGCATTGAAGTCATATAGGAACATCTTCGTATCTTCATGAAAATTCTTTTTATTTCAGATATACACGGGGCCTTGCCTCGTGCAAGGACCGTTTTTGCCTCTGCCGGGGCGGACACGGCGGATGCCGTGGTTGTGCTGGGCGACGTGCTGTATCACGGCCCGCGTAACCCCCTGCCGGAAGGCTATGATCCCAGAGCCACGGCGGCGTTCATGAATCTGTGGAAGCACAGGATTATCGCCGTGCGCGGCAACTGCGACAGCGAGGTGGACCAGACCCTGCTGGAGTTTCCTGCACGGAGCGATTTTTCGTGGCTGTTCGTGGACGGGCACAGGCTGTTTTTGACCCACGGGCACCTGTGGCACGAAGACAACATGCCGCCCCTGAATGGCGGTGACGTGCTGGTGTACGGGCATACCCACGTGCCGCAGGCGCGTGAGCGCGGCGGGGTGGGGATATGGAATCCCGGCTCGTGCTCGCTGCCCAAGGAGGGCAACGAACCCTCGTACGGGCTGTATGAGGACGGGGTGTTTCGCGTGCTGACGCTGGATGGCGAAGTGGTGCTGGAGCGCGGCCTGCCAAAAGCGGGAACCGCCTGATTATCGGGTGCGGGCATGACAGGAATTTCTGCGGATGTTGACGGCGAAAGCCGTTCCGGCGGCGGCGCAAGTGGTGCCGCCGCTTCTCTTGCGGCGCGGTTGCGAGAACCCCTGACCATACGGGGGCGGCAACTGGAAAGCCGCCTGTGCCTTGCGCCCATGGCGGGGCTGGGACACGCGGCCTTCCGCGAGGTGGCCGGCCGGTTCGGGGGCTGGGGGTTGCAGTTTACGGGCATGTGCAGCGCCCGTGCCGTGCCTACGGAAAAGCCGTCTGTTTCTCCCGTGTTCAGCTGGCGGCAGGAGGAGCTTGGCACGCTGGTTTGTCAGATTTTCGGGGCGGACCCTGACGATATGGCGCTGGCGGCCGAGCGGATTCAGGCGGAAGGGTTCTGGGGAGTGGACCTGAATATGGGGTGCTCTGTGGCTCCCATTGTCTACAAGGGCTGCGGGGCTGACCTGCTGCGCGACCCGGAGCGGGCCTGCCGCATGGTGGAGAAGGTGCGCGCCGCAGTGGATATTCCCGTGACCGTGAAGCTGCGTACCGGCTGGCAGCCTGACCCGGCACCCGCCGTGGCTTTTGCCCGGATGCTGGAGCAGGCGGGGGCGGACGCGCTGACCTTTCACCCGCGCGTAGCCCCGGACAGGCGCAGCAGGCCGCCGCTGATGGACCACATACGTCTGGTGAAGGAGGCCGTGACCGTGCCTGTTTTTGGCAACGGCAACGTGTTTACCGTGGACGATTGCCGGAAGATGCTGGACGAAACCGGCTGCGACGGTGTGGCGCTGGGGCGCATGGGTATTGCCCGCCCGTGGGTCTTCGCGGAGTGGACGCGCGGGTTTGTTCCCACACCGGAGACATATCGCGAAACCTTGTTCGATTTTTTTGAGGCGCTGGAACGGTGGAATATACCCACCCGCGCCATTAAGCTGTATAAGAAGTTCGCTCTGTATTACGCGGCGAACTTTACGTATGGCAACCGCCTGTTCGGCAGGCTGATAGCCGGTGAGACCATGGAGCGCATGCGGGAAAACGCCGAGCGCGAATTTGCCGTGGTGCCGGACATCTCTCCCCGTCCCAACATGCTCATGTTTACCATGTAGCGCTGTGGTGCGCCCAGATGCCGCAGGAGCTGCGGCAGAGTGCCACCCGCACCTTGGCAGCTACGCGGGATGCTTTGTGTTGAAGGCGTGCTGCAGTTCGGCAGCGGCCCTGGGCAGGCTTTCGGGTTGCAGGAGGGGGATTGTGAGCATTACTGCCGTGGCCACATGGTGTCCGATGAGGGGGCCTGTAGGCTCTTCAAAGACCGGTTTGTTCACCTTGATGAAGACAAGTTCATCTTCCCGCTGCCCCCTTGCGAGCATGCGCGCTGTAAGGTCAGCCACGGCGGCTGCTTCTTCTTCGGGACTTTCTTCCGTTACCGGCAGTTCGTTCATGTATCCCACCACCTCCCGGCCCTGAAAAAATTCCGGGCGGGTATCCGCCTCTGCGGCGGTTACACCGGACGGCAGAGGGCTGGTGCGCGGTATGAAATAAGGTGTGTATTCCCCTTTGCCGGAGATATCAGCCGCCACTTGGGCTTCGCGGTGCGCCCGTGCCTGTGCGGCGTAATATTCAATGGAAGGTGCCTTGTCTGTTCCCGCCGTTGCTGCCTGCTGTTCAGAAAGGGAGGTTGCCGTGCCGTTGGGCTTTTCATCAAACAGCGCGGCAAACGTTTCCTTGGCCGCGGGAGTTGCGGACGTGTTCTTCCGGGACGTTTTCCAGTAGTTGGGGGTTGTAATAAGGGTAATGCTCATGACGCTGCTCCAATATCGTTGTATGTATATGGGCCTGCGTCAAATAAGCAAAATGCATTCCGGGGCAGTATTTGCCGGGTGCGGGTATGGTTGAGGGGGGGGGCATGCAGCAGCAGGTGGAAGAAGGCCAACGAAAAAGGCTCCGGCATGCGCCGGAGCCTTTCACTTTTTCCGTGGTGCCCAAGAGAGGACTCGAACCTCCATGAGGGAACCCTCACTAGACCCTGAACCTAGCGTGTCTACCAATTCCACCACTTGGGCACGGAAGGGCAGTTTGGCGGAATGCTCCGCCTTGTGCCGAGGTGCTTTCTTAGCGAAATGACACGACCTTGGCAAGCAGATTTTTATGAGAGCGCGTTGTGTGCAGTTTCACAAATTGAGCGGGTGGGCACGCCGTTTTTGAACGCCTGCCCTGCGTTTTGTCGTGAGGTGCATAGCCGCATTGCCGGATGCGGTGTAAACACGAGTTTGCACCGCAATGCCGTGTTTGCGGGCTGATAAGCGTGGTCTGGTGATGTAGTCGCATTATTTTAGCGGGTTATCGAGATTGCGCCTCTTGGCACATGGTTTGTAGTAGGCGGGGTGTTCCAAATCGGGGCTGGATGGGTGTGCGGCGTGTGGTTGCCACATGCATGCGGTCCGGCCATCCAGATTGCTTGTATTTTTCAAATACCGTTTCGAAGGAGGAGATGACATCCATGTCTCAGCAAGAATCCAGTGTAGTAGTCGATAAGGCCCAGTCTTCCTGGTCCGACCTGTGGACCAAGGAAGACTACTGGGCCATCTGGCTCGGCTTCTTCCTCATTGCCCTGTCGTTTTTCCTGTATTTCAACTTTACCCCCGTGGGCGAGTTCAAGGAAAAGATTGCCAAGAGCAACGCCATAATGGAAACGGAGGCCGCCCGTGCGCCCTTTAAGACCATTGAATGGCATCAGGCCAAGGATGCCAAGGGCAAGCTGAAGTCCACCGACAGCGCCATAGGCAAGTTCTTCAGCAAGTGGACCGCCAAGCCCGGTTCCTGGAAGGAAAACCCGGTTGACGCGTTCTATATGTCGCAGGAGCGCGCCGACGCTATGAACGCGAAGGCTATGCCCAAGTTTGAGGACGCCAAGGCCAAGGCCGCCAACTCCTTTGTGCTGGCGCAGGCCGCACAGGCCGCTGCTGCGGATGCCGGCTTCCAGGACGCCACACTGAACGATGAGGCCGGCAAGAAGATTGGCGAATGGCGCGCAGCCCAGAAGGCTGAAGGCGATGCCAAGAAAAAGACTGCGCACAAGCCCTACAACCGCTTCCTTACGCTGATCATCTTTTGCGGCGTGCTGGCCCTGTTCTTCAGCGTGGGCATAAAGTTCATGGGCAAGGACACCCCCGGGTTCATGAAGGGCTTCGCCATGGTGTATCTGGTGGCAGTGCTCGCCTACATGATGGGTGGTCAGTCTGTTGCCAAGCAGTACGGGATTGGCGCGGAAGCGTGGGGCATCATCATCGGTATGCTCATTGCCAACACCGTGGGTACCCCCAATTTTGCCAAGAAGGCCCTTGAGGTTGAATACTTCATCAAGACCGGCCTTGTGTTGCTGGGTGGCGAAGTGCTCTTCAACAAGATTATCGCCATCGGCGTGCCCGGCATCTTTGTGGCATGGGTTGTTACCCCCGTCGTGCTGGTGTCTACCTTCATCTTCGGCCAGAAGGTGCTGAAGATGCCCTCCAAGACCCTGAACATCGTCATCTCCGCCGACATGTCTGTGTGCGGTACCTCTTCCGCCATTGCCACGGCAGCCGCCTGCCGCGCCAAGAAGGAAGAACTGACGCTGGCAATCGGCCTTTCTCTGGTGTTCACCGCCATTATGATGATCGCCATGCCCGCCTTTATCAAGGCTGTGGGCATTCCGGAAATTCTGGGCGGCGCATGGATGGGCGGTACCATTGACGCCACCGGCGCAGTGGCTGCTGCAGGCGCGTTCCTCGGCGAAAAGGCTCTGTACGTTGCTGCAACCATCAAGATGATCCAGAACGTGCTTATCGGTGTTACCGCCTTCGGCGTGGCCGTGTACTGGTGCACCAAGGTGGAGTGCGAAGCGGGCAAGTCTGTGGGCTGGATGGAAATCTGGCACCGCTTCCCCAAGTTCGTCATCGGCTTCATGTCCGCATCCATCATCTTCTCAGTTATCGACGGCTCGCTTGGAGCGGACCTTGGTGCGGCTGCCGTTGACCACGGCGTGGTGCGCGGCGGTACCCGTATCTTCCGCGACTGGTTCTTTGCTCTCTCCTTCGCGGCCATTGGTCTTGCCACCAACTTCCGCGAACTGGCTCACTACTTCAAGGGCGGCAAGCCGCTGGTGTTGTATGCCTGCGGTCAGAGCTTCAACCTTGCTTTGACCTTGACCATGGCCTACATCATGTTCTATCTGGTGTTCCCCGAGATCACCGCAAAGATCTAGTAGCGCCTCTCTGAACTGACGGGGGAGGCTACGGCCTCCCCCTTTTTTATCGGTACCGGAAGGGTGCCGCCAGACGGGGGATAGACAGATGAATACACCGACACGTGCAGCCCGCATGAAACGCTTTGTTCTGGGGATAGGGGCACTGCTGCTTTTCTCCAACGTGCTTCTTCCTGCCCTTACCCGCTCCTGTGACAAGCTTGAGTACATGGCCGCTGTGCTGGACGATAACCAGATTGACGCCAGTGCCTACTACTATAGTGATCTTGAAGTGGTGAGCGACGCCAACCGAGAAACCAGCAACACCATCCGCTTTATGCCCACGGGGCCGGGGGGCGCAGCCTCCGGGAAATAGGCCCAGGGCCGTTTCTTGTGACCGGCATTCTGCGCTCGGTGCAAGGCCGCATTCCGGTAAGTGCGGATGACGTTTTTCCCGAAGGTTCCGTATGCATTTTCCCCGCCCATTCACGCTTCAGGCCAAATTTCTCAGCGGCCTCTCCGTAGCCACCCTGCTTATGGGGGTCTGCTTTGCCGGGGGCTTTTATCTGCACATGCGCACCGTGCTTGAAGAAGAAGTGCGCGATAAAGCCCGGCTTATCTTCCTGCAGGTGGATTCCATACAGCGCTATGTGCGGTCCAATCTGCGGCCGCGCATGTACGGCGTGGTGCCCGACCAATTTATCATAGAGGCCATGAGTTCCTCCTACATCTCTCGCGAGATTATGGACGGCATGCGCAACGTGGAAGGCCAGCTGTACCGCCGGGTGGCCATCTCTGCCCGTAATCCCGACTACGAAGCCAATACGCTGGAACGCGAGCTCATTGACTATTTTCGCGCCAACGAGGACGCAGGGCTGTGGCAGGGATACCGGGATGTGGACGGGGCCGAATTCTATATCATGGCACGGCCCGTGGTGTTTACCGAGGAGTGCATGTACTGCCACGGACACCCCGAGACCGCCCCGCAGGAAATTATAAATACCTACGGCAACCGCGGATTCGACCATGTGGTGAACACCATAGGGGGAGTGGATCTGGTGGGGCTTTCCGTTACCAACGGGGTGGCGCGGCTGCAGCGTACCATTTTTGGGTATTTCGGCTTTTTCGCCCTTGCCGCTATGGTCTTTTTTTCCGTGACCAACCTGCTTTTCAAGGTGCTGGTGGTGAAGAACATAAAGCGGCTCTCCACCATGTTCCGGGACAACCTTGAAGTGACCGGGGGCACGGAGCTGCTGAACAAGCTGGTTGAGCGGGACGAGATTGAGGAACTGGAAGCGGGCATGCAGGAGCTGAACAGCCATCTGCTGGAAGCGCGCAGGCAACTAGAAGGGTATGCGGACCGACTGCGCGATATGGTGGAGGAACGCACGGGCGACCTGATGCACGAGGCGCAGGAACGCAGGGCAGACGTGGAGCTGTTTGTGCGGCTTTTGGCGGACATGCGTTCCAGCAATTCACGCGCGGACCTGTGGCGGCTCACCCTGCCGGAAATAGGCAGGCGTTTCCGGGCTTCCAGCGTTTCGTATGTCTGCACCTTTTCCTCGCAGCGGCATTTTTCATGGCCTGACGAGGCGGAAAGGCCCCGGCTGCCCGATAACTGGGTGGACCTGCTCACGGACAGCCGCACCTGTCTGGACGAGGACAGCGCGTTCATACCTGTGGAGTCCAGCGAAGGCACGGCAGAGGGCATGCTCTGCATCCACTGGGCGGACCGGCGGGTTGCGAAGCGGCAGGACCACGACCTGTTGCAGGCTTTGGGGCGGCAGCTCGGCATGGCGGCGGAGAACCTGACCGCACTGGACAACCTGACGCGGCAGAAGGCTACGTTGCAGTCCATTGTGGAAGGCATTTCCGACCCGCTGGTGCTCATGGATTCCATTTACGGGCTGATTATGGCGAATCAGGCGGCGCGTGACCTTGCCAGCGAACTTTCCGGCGGCGTGGTGACGGACGGCGCGCTGCTTCCCCTGTTCGGCTGCACAGGCGGCAAGGGGGACTGCCACATGGCTGCCGCGTTGCAAAGCGGCAGAACCCACGTGGAGAACGTGACGCTGGAGGGGGGCAGAAGCTTTGCCCTGAACATGTATCCCATTGTTTCTCCGGCGCCGCCTGATGATGCGGGCGGCAGGCCCAACGGAGGCGGACGCATCGTTGTGTACGCCCGCGAGACCACGCGTGAGAAGCGTATGCTGGCACGGGTGCAGCAGAGCGAGAAGATGATAACCGTGGGCAAGCTTGCCGCCGGTCTGGCCCATGAGATTAACAACCCGCTGGGTGTGATTTTGTGCTATGCGGAACTGCTGCGCCAGAATATGGCGGAAGAACAGCAGCTGCAGGACGTGGATGTGATTCTGCGGCATACGCGGCAGGCACAGCGCGTGCTCACGGACCTGCTCAATTTTGCACGGCCCAAGCCTTCTTCCGATGCCACATGTGATGCGGGACGCGTGGCTGCTGGCATTGCAGAGGTATTTTCCGTGCAGGCTTCCAAGAAGGGCATTACCCTGTTGACGGATGCCACGCCCGGAACAGCCATTGTGGCCATGGCGGAGAGCAAGCTGGAACAGGTGCTCTCCAACCTTGTGCTGAATGCGCTGGATGCCGTGCCGGAATCCGGCGGGCAGGTCTTTATGGGACTGCATGCCAGAAACGGCATGGCGCATGTGGTGGTCAAGGACAACGGGCCCGGTGTTCTGGGCGACGACATGGGGCGGATTTTTGACCCGTTTTTCACCACCAAGGCTCCGGGGGCGGGCACGGGGCTTGGTTTGACCATTGTCTACGGCATAGTGGCCGAGGCGGGCGGAGCCATTGACGTGGGCAACGACCCTGTTCTGGGCGGCGCACGGTTTGAGGTGCGTCTGCCGCTGGTACGCGGGGACCAGTGATTTTGCGCGAGGAGCGGATATGTCTGTAGCTGTTGCGGAAGGCCAGAGAATAAGCCTTGGCATGCTCATAGTGGACGATGAGAAGGATTTTGCCCGTGGTCTGGCCCGGCTCATTACCGGCCGGTTCAAAGACCTGCGGGTGGAAATGGCCCACAGCGGCGCGCAGGCCCTTGCCATGCTGCAGGGGGGCGGTTTTCACATTATGATGACCGACCTGCGCATGCCGGAGATGACGGGCATGGAGCTGCTCACCAATGCGCTGAAGCTGCAGCCGGATATTTCCATGGTCATGCTGACCGCCCACGGAACCATAGAGACGGCGGTGCAGGCACTCAAGGCGGGCGCGTATGATTTTCTGACCAAGCCCATTGAGCCGGACCAGCTTTTTCATATTGTCCGCAAAGGGATGGAGCGGGCCACGCTGCTTGTGGAAAACAAGCGGCTGCGCCAGATGGTGGACAGCGGTTCCACGGGTGAACTGGTGGGGGAGTCGTCCGTTATGCAGCGTCTGCGCTATGTGGTGCAGGCGGTGGCGGGGTCTGACTACACGGTGCTGGTGCGCGGCGAATCGGGCACGGGCAAGGAACTGGTGGCCCGGCTTATCCACCGCATGAGCAACAGGGCGGAGATGCCGTTCATGGCTGTGAACTGCCCGGCCATACCGGAGCACCTGCTGGAGAGCGAGCTGTTCGGCCATATGAAGGGGGCCTTTACCGGAGCCGATCAGGACCGCAAGGGGCTGTTTGCCTCTGCGGACAGGGGCACCCTGCTGCTGGACGAAATCGGTGATATTTCCGCCAGCATACAGATAAAGCTGCTGCGCGTGCTGCAGGACGGCGAGATACGCCCCGTGGGGTCCAACACCTCCATCTCTGTGAGCACGCGGGTGGTGGCTTCTACCAATCAGGATCTGGAAGCCCGCATCGCGGACAAGACGTTTCGTGAAGATTTGTACTACCGTCTGAACGTGCTCTCGGTTTCCGTGCCGCCCCTGCGGGAGCGCACCGAGGACATTCCGCTGCTTGTGCACCATTTTCTGCGACTTGCCTGCCGGGACATGGGGGTTGCGGAAAAGTCCGTGACGCCGGAGGTGCTGGATTATCTGACCGCGAAGCCGTGGCACGGCAACGTGCGTGAACTGCAAAGCTACGTGCGCAGGCTGGTGGTGTTCTGCGTGGGCGACACGGTGGACATGGGGCTGGTGTACCATGTGGAACAGGGGGCGCAGCCCTCGTTTGTGTCGTCTGCGGGCGGGCGGGCATCTGTTGCGGGCGGGATGGGGCCGTATAAGGAAGCCAAGGGCAGGGTGACGGACGAGTTTACCAAGAATTACGTGCGTGACCTGCTTGCCTCCACGGGGGGCAACATATCGGAGGCGGCGCGTGTATCCGGTCTTTCGCGCGTGGCGTTGCAGAAGATTCTGGCCCGGCTGGACATAGACGCTTCCAGCTTTCGATGAACCTGCCGGGGACTCTTTGACGGGTTCCCGTTTCTTTTTCCCGCAAACCGTGTAGACTGAACAGGTCAGCAATTGTTTCGGTTTTACGGAACCGCATAGACGCCGAAGTCACCTTTGGGGGCAAAAATGAAGCTGCCGTGTTCGCCCGGGACTCCTCAGTGCTCCGAGCCCATATTCACCGCGAGGCAACCTGTCTTTGACAGGGAGCAGGGTGTGTGGGGCTATGAGTTGTTCTTCCGGCACAGTGCCGATGCGGGCAGGGCGGAGTTTGACGATGCCGGGGTTGCCTCTGCGCGGGTCATTGCTGACGGTTATGGCCTTATGCGCGACAGTATTCCGCAGGATGCACGCATTTTTGTGAATATTCCTGTGGGACTGCTGCAGGGCGCTGCTGTTCTGGCATTGTCGCCGGAACGGTGCATCGCGGAGATAGGGCAGGTGCGGGAGGTGACAGCCGAACTGCTGGACGCCCTGCGCGCCATGAAGGACGTCGGGTATATGCTCGCGCTGGATGACTATGCGGGGCAGCCGCATCTTGCGCCGCTGCTGGAAGTGGTGGATTTGGTCAAGGTGGACGTGCTGACCGTGCCGCCGAGCGACCTTTTTCCGCTGGTGGGGGAGCTTAAGAAGTTGCCCCTGCAATTGCTGGCGGAAAAGGTGGAGAGCAAAAAGACCTATGCGCTGTGCCGGAATATGGGTTTTGCGCTGTTTCAGGGATTTTACTTCGGCAAGCCGGAGCTGTTTGCCGGCCGCAAGGTCTCTTCCGCCCAGATGGTCAAGCTGGAGATTTTGAAGGAACTGCACAGCGCGTATGATGTGCAGCGTCTTGCAGACCTCATCAAGCAGGATGTTTCGCTCAGCTACAGGCTGCTGCGCTATGTGAACTCCGCCGCCATGGGGCTGCGTTCCTCCGTGCGGGCGCTTGATCAGGCGCTGGTGGTGCTGGGGGAGCGGATGGTGCGTCAATGGCTCATGGTGGTGCTGCTGGCGGACCTGAACCCTTCTCCGGGGGCGCAGGAGGTTTCGTTTTGGTCTGTGCAGCGGGCGCGGTTTCTCTACCGCATGGCGGAAGAGGGGGTTCTGGGTACCTACGGGCCGGAGACCATGTTTCTCATCGGCCTGTTTTCCCGGCTTGATTACCTGCTGGGCAAGCCTATGGCGGAGTTGGTGACGGAGTTGCCGCTGGACGGCTTCATCAAGGAAGCTTACTGCGGCAAAAAGAACTTTGTGCGCGACGTGCTGGATTTTTTGAGCGCACTGGAGGATGCCCGGTGGGACACCTCTGCCACGTCCGCCAACTGGCTGGGCATTCCCATGCGGCGTGCAGCCGAGCTGCGTAACGAGGCCGTGCTGTGGACGGCGGCGGTGCTGGACGATGCTGATGATGCACGGCCGGACGGGACCAACTGAAGCGGGCCGGGCGGAAAATAGCTGCCCTGCCATGGCGTGAGACGGTACGGGGCCGCGCCCTGCCGTTCTGCGGTGAGGCAGGAAAGTTATTTCCCGCGGGCTACAGGGTGACGGCTACGGCGGCTATGTCGTCGTGCGTTTTGAAGCGGGGGTAGCGCAGGCATTGCGGGTCGCCGCATTCCGCATGGCGTACGGCGGCATGGAGCCCGTGCAGCCCCTGCCGGCTGACCAAGGCGGCAAGTGCACTGAAATCCGGTGCATCCTGAGGGGATTCCGCAGGCAGGTGCAGACCGTCCGTAAAGGTGAGCACGTGACGTACGCCGTGCAGCGGAACCGTGCCCCAATGCAGAAAGTCCTGTGCCCGGTCATCGCCGTTCAGCACTCCGTAGGTTCTGTTCATGCCCTGCCGCACGGCGCAGATATGGTCATGCAGCGCAATGCGCAGGTTGCGCACACCCTGTTCCGCCAGAGTCCGCCACCGGCAGAGGGTTTCCCTGTCGTGGTTGTGGTAGGGGGCGGGCAGGAAGCAGCCCTTGTCCGTGATGCACAGGATGAGGCTGTCGCCTATCTGGACATACTCCAGCACATCTTCCCTTACGCGGAAGGCCGCCATGCTTGCGGACCAGACCCGCAAAGGATCGCCCGTATCCACCCCGTGTTGCCGCATGGCAGCGCCCACGGCACGGTTTGCCCGCATTGCCAGTTGATTCAGCGGCATATCTGCATACCGCGCGTCCGCGAAGACACTGCGGGCCGTGTTGGCGGCCCACCACGCGCCGGAAGCCCCCTTGTACATATTCCCGCACAGGCAGGAAGCGCCGTCGAAAACGGCATAAAGAGGGGATGCGCAGAGCAGGGCATCTTCGTTGCAGTGGCCGGAACCTTGTTCGTAGACGGAATGCACGTTTCTGCCACGTGCGGGGGCAGATTCGGCAGACACTCCGGGATGAGCCGCTTCCGCAGGGCACAGGAAATCCGGCGCCTGAGGTGCGTAGGGGCTGCCTGAGGATGCGGCTGGCGGGACCGGCTGCGATGCGTGGGCGTGAAGGCATGACATGCGCAGAGCATAGCCGGGGAACGGCTGATTGTCTCATCGCAAATATTGATGAAACAATGCTTGTGGTATTTGCCTGATCTATTTCATGGGACAGGCTGGCGGATGTGCATGTACCTTGCCGACAGAGTGTTGCACGGAGATGGAGGCAGGGGACAAAAGTGTAGTTTTACCATCATGTTGACGGCATCTCTGACCCGTGCGATGGTGCTGGTCGTGTATTCAACCCGACACAGAGCAATGCGCAGGACACCTTGCATGGCGGAGGATTTGTGGCACGCATTATCCTGATGGGCATTCTTGCAGCCTTATTTTTCAGTTCCACCTTTGTGCTCAACCGCGCCATGAGTCTGGATGGCGGCCACTGGGTGTGGACCGCTGCCCTGCGCTACGCGTGGATGCTGGCACTGCTCTGTCTGTGGTTGGGAGTGACGGGACGCGGTGCGCTGGGTCTGGCCGCCCTTGGGCTGTACCGCAGGCATTTTGTGTTCTGGACCGTGGCGGGGAGCGTGGGATTTGGCGTGTTTTACGCGCTTATCAGCTTCAGCGCCAGCTATGCTCCCGGCTGGGTGGTGGCGGCAACGTGGCAGATGACCATACTGGCCACGCCTGTGGTGCTGCTGCTGTTCGGACGGCGGGTGCCGCTGCGGGCACTAGGGTTCACGCTGCTGGTTTTTGCCGGGGTGCTGCTCATTAACCTTGAGCAGGCGGGCACGCTGCCCGCAGGGGATGTGCTGCTGGGCGCGCTGCCCGTGCTGGTGGCGGCGTTTGCGTATCCCTTTGGCAACCAGATGGTCTGGGAGGCGCGTGAGGCCGGGGTGCGTGCGGACGCCCGTGCTGCGGCGGGCAAGGGCCCGGCGGAAGAGATTTCTGCCCGGACGGGTATGGGGGGGATTGTGCGTCGCTGTATTCCTGCCCTGAGCCATCCCGCCATGGACGATGCCATGTGCCGCGTGCTGCTGCTCACGCTGGGGTCGCTGCCCCTGTGGGTGGTGCTGGCGGTCTGGTTTGCGCCGCCTGCGCCTTCCGGCGGGCAGGTGCTCATGACGCTGCTGGTGGCTGTTTTTTCCGGCGTTGCTGCTACAAGCCTGTTTCTCAGTGCGCGTCATGCCGCCAAAACCCCTGCGGACCTTGCGGCGGCGGATTGCACGCAGTCTATGGAGGTGGTTTTTTCTCTTGCGGGAGAGGCGTTGCTGCTGGGAGGCGCGCTGCCCCACTCCATGGGATGGGCGGGCATGGCTCTGACCCTGCTGGGGCTGGTGCTGTATCTGCGTGTGCAGAACGCGGGGTGAGACACGGGCCTTTTATGCGGCGCGGATATGCCTGCGGCTGCGCGACCACG
The DNA here is from genome assembly GCF_013340305.1 of Desulfovibrio psychrotolerans. NCBI lineage: Bacteria > Pseudomonadati > Thermodesulfobacteriota > Desulfovibrionia > Desulfovibrionales > Desulfovibrionaceae > Desulfovibrio > Desulfovibrio psychrotolerans. The sequence goes on along the minus strand of NZ_BLVP01000007.1, from coordinate 230,315 downwards.
CCTTTTCCATAATACTTTCATGTGCCGAGTGCGCAGAAACGGATGCTCCCCCGCATAGGCTGACTATGCGGGGGAGTGTTTGTTGTGCGGCAGCCTGCCCGGTCAGGGTATGTCAGGCCCTGTCGGGGCTATATCGGGCCATGTCGGGGCTATATCGGGCCATGCCTGGCTGTATTGTTTGGTATTGTCTGGTTCCATCCAGTATCAGGCTCCGGCGGGGCGTTGCAGCTTTTCCGGTGACAGGGAGGGGGGAAGCGGCGGCAGCAGTGCGCCGGACAGTTCGGAGAGCGCTGCCGGGGCGAATTCCGTGTGGATGTTGGACGGGGCAAAGGATTCCAGCACGCCGTCCGCCATGATGAAGGCCCGGTCGCAGAAGCGGCGTACCAGACGCAGGTCGTGGGTGACGAAGAGGTAGGCTGTGTCGTGTTCACGGCGCAGGTCTTCCAGCAGGTCCAGAATGCGCGCCTGCACCAGCATGTCGAGGCTGCTTACCGCCTCGTCCAGCACGATGACGCGGGGACGCGGGGCAAGGGCGCGGGCAATGCACACCCGCTGCAACTGCCCGCCGCTGAACCTGCCGGGCAGTTTGCCTGCATCGTCCGGCGAGAGGCCCACCTGTTCCAGCAGTTCCGCCACCCGTTGCCGGAGCGCGGTGCCTGACAGGCGGTCGAAATTGCGCAGGGGTTCTGCGATGATCTCTCCCGCCGTGAGGCGGGGATTGCAGGAGCCGATGGCGTCCTGAAACACCACCTGCACGGCGCGCCGTACATCCGGCGGCAGAGTGCGCATGCCCGTGGTTTCGCGGCCCATGATGCGCACGGTGCCGGAGTCGGGCGATTCCAGCCCCAGCATGATGCGGCCCAGCGTGCTTTTGCCTGAACCGCTGCGGCCTACCAGCCCGAGGCTTTCGCCTTGGCGCAGGTCCAGATCAATGCCGCGCAGCACATGCAGCCATTCCGCCTTGCCGAAAAATCCGCCACGGCGGTAGGTTCTGTGTATATCGCGCAGTTCTATGACATTCATGGCATATTCTCCGTGGCTTCAGTTGCGGCCCTGCAGGGCGAAATCCAGCCCCGCCAGACGCAGGTGCGTGCCGATGAGTTCCTGCGTGTAAGGGTGCCGGGGGGCACTGAACAGGTCTGTCACGCTGCCCTGTTCCACAAGGACGCCGTGGCGCATGACGGCCACATCGTCCGCAAGGCGCGCGATGACGCCGAGGTCGTGCGTGACCAGCAGCATGCCCATGGAGCAGCGTTCCTTGAGGCAGGCGAGCAGATCAAGGACTTTGGCCTGCGCCACGGTATCGAGGTCGGTGGTGGGCTCGTCCGCAATGAGGAAGGGGGCTTCCAGCACCAGCGCAAGGGCGATCATGACGCGCTGCAGCATGCCGCCGCTCATCTGGAAGGGATAGAGGTCCAGCACGCCGCGCGGTTCCGGGAATCCTACCTCTGTGAGGACGCTTTCCAGACGGGTGTCCGAGATATCCTTGCCCAGTCCGTGGGCGGTGAGGGTTTCCCGGAAATGGGTGCGTATGGTGAAGACGGGGTCGAAGCAGCTCATGGGGTTTTGCAGGATCATGGCGATGCGCCGCCCCCGGATGCGGTGCATGGGGGTGGCTTCGGTTATGACTGTGCCGTCTATGGTGACGGTGCCCTGCGCGGAAAGCCCCTTGGGCAGCAGCCCCAGAGCCGCAAGGCAGGTGAGGGACTTGCCGCTGCCGCTCTCGCCCACCAGACCGAGAACGCGGCCCTTGGCGGCGCTGAAGGTGACATTGGAAACGAGTTCCTTGGCGGCGGTGCGTACGTGCAGGTTCTGCACGGTGAGGAAGGCATCGCGGCAGAAGGTGGTGCAGGCGTTCTGAACGCCTGTTGACGTAGCGGGTGGCGACGTCTGCGGGGGAGCCTGAGGGGGGCGTGTCTGTTGGCTCATCGCGCGGAATCCTCCTGCAGTGCCGGGTCGAGGGCGTCGCGCATGGCATCGCCCAGAAGATTGAAGGCCATGACCGTGAGGAATATCATCATGCCCGGAAGGAAGATGAGTTCCGGTCTGGACCAGATGTATTGGCGGGCATCGTTGATCATCACACCCCATTCAGGGGTGGGCGGGGTGATGCCCAGCCCGAGGAACGAAAGCCCGGACACATGCAGCAGCATATGGCCTATGTCCAGCGTGCACAGGATGAGCAGCTGCGCGGAGACGGGCGGCAGGATGTGGCGTTGCAGGATGCGCAGCCTGGTTGTGCCCGCCACACGGGCCGCCAGCACGTATTCCCGCGTTTTCAGCGAGAGCACCATGCTGCGGATGATGCGCGCGTACCACGCCCAGTGTGTGAGGGCCACGGCGAGGATGACGTTGGTCATGCCTGTGCCCAGCACACCGATGAGGAACATGGCGAGGATGAAGGTGGGGAAGGTGAGGAACACATCGCAGAACCGCATGAGGGCCGTGTCTACCGCGCCTCCGGCATAGCCTGCGGTGGCGCCCACCACGAAGCCGAGCACCAGCACGATGCCCAGAATGGCTCCCACGGAGCTTACGGAGACACGCGTGCCGTGGACCAGACGCGAAAAGACATCGCGTCCCAGATGGTCGCAGCCGAGCAGGTGTTCTGAACTGGGCGGGGCGAACTTGCGTTCCAGTACCACTTCGGTGGGGTCCATGGGGGCTATGGCGGGGGCGAAGGCGGCCGTGACGGCTATGCCCAGCACCATGAGCACGGAAAGGGCCACCACGCCGCGACGCAGCGCGGTGCGCAGGGTGTTCATAGTCATGCTCATTGTCTGGTGCCTCCTTCCAGCCTGATGCGCGGGTCAAGCCATGCGTAGAGAATATCCACGCACAGGTTCATGAGGACGAAGATGGTGGTCATGATGAGGATGAAGCACTGCATGACGGGAAAGTCCCGGTTATAGATGGCGGAGACTGCGTAGCGCCCCACGCCGGGCCATGAGAAGATGGATTCTGCCACCACCGCGCCGCCGAAGAGTTCGCCCACGTGCATGCCTACGGCGGTGATGACCGGGATGAGGGAATTGACCAGCACGTGGCGGCCCACCACCACCCGCTCGGGCAGCCCGCGCGCACGGGCGTAAAGCACGTAGCGGGCGTGCATGTTATCCAGCATGTTGCCGCGTATGAGGCGGGTGTTTATGGCCAGCGACATGAGCGACATGGTGACGGCAGGCATGAGCATGTGGCTCATGGTGCCCATGCCCATGGGGGGCAGCCACTTGAGGTGGATGGAGAACAGCCACACCAGCAGGAAGCCGAGCCAGAAGCTGGGCATGGAAACGCCGGTGAAGGCAAGCACGCGGGTGACGTGGTCCGGCAGCCTGTCTTTGTACAGGGCGGACCAGATACCCAGCGGCAGACTGATCGCGAGGGTGAGCAGCAGCGAGAAACCGGCCAGCTTGAGGGTGTTTGGCAGGTAGTAGAGTATCTCGCCCAGTACCGGGTTGCCTGTTACGTACGAGCGGCCGAAATCCAGCGTGAGTGCCTTGCCGAGCCATGCCGCGTATTGCACGGGCAGGGGCTGGTCCAGCCCCAGTGCTGTGCGGGCCACGGCGAGTGCTTCGTCCGTGGGCGGGATGTTGGAAAGCCGCAGGTAGGACATGGCCGGGTCCCCCTCGCCGAGCCGCAGGATCAGGAAGACCACTACGGACACGGCGAGGAGGATGGGAATGAGCAACAGAAGTCGTTTTACTATGTATTTGAGCATGGCTCCGCCGTTATTGCCTGCCTATGGAATCGAAGGGCATTTCGTACTTGGTGGGGCCGAAGTCCACACCGGTGAGGTCCGGGCGGTGGACGTAGATGTTGGTCATGTAGGACAGGGGCAGGTAGACCGCCTGTTCGTGCAGGGTGGTGATGATGTAGCGGTAGAGTTCGCTCCGCTTATCCTCATCCACGCTCACCAGCACTTCGCCGATGGCGCGGTCTATTTCTTCCTTCATGGGCAGGCCCAGCTGTGCCTGATAGTCTGCATGGGAGGGCACGCGCATGCCGCTGCAGAAGGAATGCGGATCATACGGGGCACCCCACGTATCGCCGAAGATCATGCCGAATTCGCCTGTGCGCTGGCGGGTGTAGAAGGAATCGGCCTCTTCACCCACAAGGCGGACCTTCATGCCAAGACGTTTGAGGTCGCCCTGCACAGCCTCTGCCACGGTTTTCTGCAGGCTGTCGTTACCCACGAAGCACAGGTCCAGCGCGAGTTCCTTGCCGTCTTTCATGCGGTATTCGGAACCTGCCACGGTCTTCCAGCCTGCGGCTTCCAGTCCGGCCTTTGCCTTTTCCAGATCGTGGGTGAAGGGGGCGAGGCCGAGGTCGCAGTAGGGCATGTTGGGGGAGAAGAGAGTGTCTGCCTGCGGTTCCACACCGAGGAAGATATGCTTGACGATGGCGGCCTTGTTCACGCCGTGCAGGATGGCTGTGCGCACGGCAAGGTCATCGGTGGGAAAACGCTTGGAGTTGAGGGCAAAGTTGCGGGTGGCCAGCGGCTTGGACACATCGGTTTTCAGGCCGGGCATTTCTGCATAACGGCGGAAGGTATCCAGACCTATCTGGCCCGCGCCGTGACCGCCTGCGCCGTAGATGAGGTCGATGACGCCGGTGTCAAAGGCGACTGCGCGGCCGTCGGAATCGGGGATAACCTTAACGACCAGCCGTTTGAACTTGGGTTTTTCTCCCCAGTAGTTTTCGTTGGCCTCGAAGATGTCGTGCTCGCCCCTGCGGATTTCTACCAGCTTCCACGGTCCGGTGCCCACGGGAGCCTTTATGCTCTTGCCGGTGTCGCCGTCATCGGGGAAGGCGGAAGGGGAAAGGAAGCGCATGGGACGGATGAGGCACAGTTCCTGAAGCGCGGGATAATAGGAGTTTTTCAGCGTAAGGCGGAAGGTGTGCGCATCCACAACCTCTGTCTTGTCAATCTGGGCGATGAATTCCAGCCAGTCGTGGCTTTCGGCGTTGCGCAGAACGGCATCGAAGTTCTTTTTCACCGCATCGGCGTCAAAGGGGGTGCCGTCTGAGAAGGTGACGTTTTTACGCAGGGCGAAGGTGTAAACCTTGCCGTCCGGAGAAATTTCCCACGATTCGGCCAGCCACGGCTGCACGGTGCCGTCTTTGCCGTAGCGCACCAGCGGTTCGTACACCAGCGCCTGCGCAAACATCTGGCTGGGAGAGTACAGATGCGGGTTGAGCGGCCCTACGTTGGACGCCCACGAGTAGGTGAGGGTGTCTTTGTCGGCTGCATGGGCAGACTGGACGGACAGGACGGGGAGCAGCATGGCGCAAGCCAGCAGTGTGGCGAATGCCAGACGAAACAGTGTTCTCATGGTGGCACCTCAGTTTGAAATAGTGGGAGAACGTGCTATTATTTTAAAAAGCATGTTACTCATACAAAGGGGGAAGCAGACTGTCAATAAGCCTTGATATTGGTTGAGCATTCAGGGATGAGCATCCGGAAGGGCACCCGGAATGGTCCGAATGATCGGAGTGCCCGGGATGATCGGAATGATCGGAGCGCCCGGAAGGGGCGGACGGAACATGTGGCGGGGCCAACGCCGCGCCCTGTGCACTGGCTAAGGAAAGACGCACGCGGCTGCGTAGGCGGGCTGCGGTGTCGTATTGTTTTGTTGTCCTTTTTTGCTCAGGATGTAATTCGGTTGACACGGGTGCCACGGGAGTTACTATCTAAAAATAGGGTATGAATACGTGCTTTGCGGCACCCCGGCCCGCGCGTCTGGCGAACCATTGCCGGTGCGGCGGGAGTGAACCCCCATTATGCAAACGGAGAGAGCAATGAAAAGAATACCGACCGTTCTCGTTATGGCCCTGTTGGCTCTGTCGCTGCTTGCGACCGGGTGTTACAACAGGAGCGGCAACGTCTACTCGCCCGGACAGGCGCGGGTGGAACACACGGTGGTGTACGGCAAGATTACGGATGTGCGGAGTGTGACCATGCAGGCTGAGCAGTCCGGACTGGGCGCGCTTGGCGGAGCGGTGGTGGGTGGCGTGATAGGCAGCACCATGGGGCGCAGTTCCGGCAAGACCCTTGCTGTGCTTGGCGGTGCTGTGCTTGGCGGTGCAGCCGGTGCGGCAACGGAACATGCCGTGGGTAACAAGGAAGCACTTGAGCTGACCGTGGAACAGGATGACGGCAAGATTGTGACCGTGGTGCAGGAAGCGGGCGGCGAATTTTTTGCCGTGGGCGACCGGGTGCGCGTGCTGCGCGCCAGCGACGGTTCGGCGCGCGTGCGTCATTAACCGCTGACGGACCGTTTACTGCAAGCACTCTGTTGTGTTGCTTCGAAATGTTCAGAGCTGCACGTATGCCTGCATACGCTTCAATTCTGAACATTTCCTGCAACATGTACAACCATTTATGAACGGCCCCCGGAAGTGACGTTTCTGCAGTCGCCTACGGCGAGCGTATGCTATTTGCGGGCGGAGAGAGTGTTCCGCCCTTTTTGTCATGTAACCCCGTGTCTCTACTGTAAGGAGAGAATAGAATGTCTAAATCCATCAAGGGATCCCGTACGGAAAAGAACCTGCTCACCTCCTTTGCCGGAGAATCGCAGGCGCGCAACCGCTACACCTACTTTGCCGCCATTGCCAAGAAGGAAGGGTATGTGCAGATCAGCCACATCTTTGAAGAAACCGCCAACCATGAGAAGGAACATGCCAAGCGCATGTTCAAGTTCCTTGAAGGCGGCGATGTGGAGATTACCGCCTCCTTCCCCGCAGGGAAGCTGGACACCACGCTGGAGTGCCTGAAGGCGGCTGCCCATGGTGAGCACGAGGAGTTTGTGGAGCTGTATCCCGAGTTTGCCCGCGTGGCGGACGAGGAAGGGTTCCCGGATGTGGCAAAGATGTACCGCAGCATCTGTATTGCGGAAGAATACCACGAGGAGCGTTACCGCGCCCTGATAAGCAATCTGGAAAAGGGGCTGGTGTTCCGCAAGGAAGAGAGCATTGTCTGGCGTTGCCGCAACTGTGGGTACAACCACACGGGTACCGAGGCACCTGAGCTTTGCCCCGCCTGTATCCATCCGCAGGCGCATTTTGAAAAGAAGGCGACTAATTGGTAATTTGCTGGAAACCGGTTGGTAACCGGCCAGTACCGGCGGGTAATCGATTGGTCTTCGCGTGATGCTTACGGGCGGCATGGGCTGTTTCGTATGATGATTCCCGTGCGGGCATCGGCTTTGTGCCGGTGCCCGTTTTTGTTTCGGGCTCTTGCAGACATGGTGCAGGTATTGTGCGGGCACCGTGCAGGCACAGTACAGGCATTGTGCGGCAGGTGAAAATACAATAGGTTGGCGCAGGATTTATGGGAGATGAAGACTGCATAAGACCGCATGGACGGGCACAATCGGAGCGGGCATGATACAGAGTTTGGCAGGCGTGATAGGATTTACCGTGCTGGCATGGGCCATAAGCGAAGACCGGAGGAAGGTGGAGCCGCGCGTCATTGTTGCAGGGTTGCTGCTTCAGTTCGCCGCCGCGCTGTTGCTCCTTAAGGTGCCTGTGTTCCAGTCCATGCTCATGGGGTTGAACGGGCTGGTGGATGCGCTGCAGCAGGCTACCATGGCAGGTACGTCGTTCATCTTCGGGTATCTGGGAGGCGGAGCGCTGCCCTATGACGAAACAGTGCCCGGGGGAAGCTGGATTCTGGCATTTCAGGCACTGCCGCTCATTCTTGTGGTGAGCGCCCTTTCCGCTCTGCTGTTTTACTGGCGCATTATCCCCCTTGTGGTGCGCGGATTCTCGCTGGTGCTGCAAAGAACCATGGACGTGGGCGGTGCGTTGGGGCTGGGCGTGGCAGCCAACGTGTTTGTCGGCATGGTTGAGGCACCGATTATTATTGCTCCCTATGTGCGCCGCATGACGCGCAGTGAACTCTTTACGCTTATGACCAGCGGTATGGCTACGTTATCCGGCACTGTGCTTGTTCTGTATGCCAGCATTTTGAACGGCGTGCTGCCCGGTGCCATCGGGCATATTCTTACCGCATCCATTATCAGCGCCCCTGCGGCCATTCTTGTTTCCCGGCTCATGGTGCCGGAGCGGGAAGGCCGAACCGCCGGAGATGCAGACCCCATGTCGGACGCAGTAAGCTCCATGGATGCCATAACAAAGGGCACGGCGGAGGGGGTGAAGCTGCTGATCAACGTGGTGGCAATGTTGCTGGTGCTTGTGGCGCTTGTGGCGCTGGGCAACCAGTTGCTGGAGTTTTTGCCGCATGTTGGCGGAAAGCCTGTTACGCTGGAACGGCTTTTGGGGTTTGTGATGTGGCCCGTGGTGTGGCTGATGGGCATTCCTGCCGCAGAAGCGGCACAGGCGGCCCAGCTCATGGGCACCAAGACGATTCTGAACGAGTTTATAGCCTATCTGCAGTTGGCTGCCCTGCCGCCGGATGCCCTTTCTCCCCGCTCCGTGACCATTATGACCTATGCCATGTGCGGGTTTGCCAATCTGGGGAGTCTTGGTATTCTTATCGGAGGGCTTGCTGCACTGACGCCGGAGCGGAAAGACGAGGTTGTCTCGCTGGGCATGAAGTCCATTGTGGCAGGTACCCTGGCAACCTGCATGACAGGGGCCGTGGTGGGCCTGCTGTATTAGGTTCTTTGTCCCCGTGCGGAGGGGAGGGCGGTTCAGACACGGAGGCGGCGTTTGAAGATTTTGTTCATACATCCCAATTTTCCTGCACAGTTCCGGCATGTTGCGGCGGCGCTGGGGCGTGATCCCGCCCATGAGGTGGTTTTTGCCTGCACCAATCCCCGCCCGGAATGGGTTATTCCCGGCGTGCGCAAGGTGCAGTTTGCCACCCGGTTCATGCCGCCCAAGGGGGTGCACCGGTTTGCCCTGCATTTCGAGACCGTGGCGGCGCAGGGAGAGGCCGGATACGTGCTCTGCCGCAAGCTGGCTGATGCCGGTTTTGTGCCGGACGTGGTGGTGGCCCATTCCGGCTGGGGGGCCAGCCTGTTTGTGCGTGATGCGCTGCCCCGTACGCCCTTTCTGGGATACTTTGAGTGGTATTACCGGGCGCAGGGGGCCGATGTGGGGTTTGATCCCGCCGAACCGGTAAACGATGCCCTGCGCATGAATCTGCGTGTGCGCAACCTGCCCATTCTGAGCGACCTTGAGGCCTGCTGCGCGGGGCAGCTGCCCACAACGTGGCAGGCGGCGCAGTTTCCGCCCGCCTTCAGGGACAAGCTGACCGTGTGCCATGACGGGGTGGATACGCAGTTCTTTGCGCCGCTTTCTGCGGAGGAACGGCGACGCGGGCTGGTGTTGCCCGGTCTGGACCTTGGCGGTGTGCGGGAGATAGTCACCTATGCCACGCGGGGCATGGAGCCGTATCGGGGGTTCCCCCAGTTTATGGAGGCGCTGCCGGATATTCTGGAGCGGCGTTCCGGTGCGCATGTGGTTATTGTGGGGGAAGACCGTGTCTGTTACGGACGTCCGCCGGAAGGCGGGGGGACGTGGAAGTCTGTGATGCTGAAAAAGCTGGAAGGGGTTCCCGGCATGGACCGGGTGCATTTTACGGGCGGACTGCCCTATGGGCAGTACCGGCAGGTATTGCAGCATTCCATGGCCCATGTGTACCTGACACGGCCCTTTGTGCTCTCGTGGTCGATGCTGGAGGCCATGAGTTGCGGCGCGCCTGTTATTGCCTCTGCCACGCCGCCTGTGGAAGAGGTGATTACCTCCGGCGTAAACGGCGTGCTGGTGGACTTTTTTTCGCCGCGCGCCATTGCGGATGCCGTGTGCGGCGCACTGGAGAGGCCCGCAGACTTTGTGCCCATGCGCAAACGCGCACGGCAGACCATTGCGGAGCACTACAATCTGGAAACCCTGCTGCCCCGCAGCGTGCAGATGGTGCTGGACGCAGGGACGGGCAGGCTGGGGTAGGCTTATCCCACTACCCAGACGGTGCAGCCCTGCGTTTCCTGAATGATGCGGTTGGAGACGCTGCCGAAGAGGAATGCCTCTGTTCTGGAAACCCCCCGCTTGCCCACGATGACGGTTCCGTACCCTTCCTCACGCTGAATGCGCAGGATGTCTTCCACCACGCTTTCGCCCGTGCTGCACACCGTTGCCTGCCCGAAGGGAGATTTGCAGCTGGCAAGGTAGCGCTCGTCTATGGCTGCTGCGGGAATGCCGTATTCCGTAAGGCGGGTGCGTGCCGCAGACAGGTGGCGGTGGTGGGCCTGCGTCCTGCTGTCGCACTCTGCCCGCCACGATGCCTCGTCCGGAAAGAAGTCGCGGTCCGGCAGGCGTTCCACGAAAACAAGGGTGACGTGTACGTCCGGCACATGGGCGAGCATGCTGCCTGCGTAGGCCACGGCATTGTATGAGCTTTCTGAGGAATCGAACGCGAGCAGGATCTTTTGGGTTTGCATGTCTGTTCTCCTTATGCCGGTCGCATGGCGGTTCCGGAGGGGGTGGTCAGCGGGATGCCAGCCGTTCCAGTTCTTCCACGCAGGGGGTGAGGTCTTCCATCAGTTCGGTGGTGGTGTTGTAGAACACGGGGGCACCGGCGGCAAAATGCATGAGCACCCGGTTGAGCTGTTCCGGTATGTAAGGGTAGAGCTTGCGCAGGTTGACGATGCGGTTGGGGATGACGATGGACAGGTCGTCTGACGTGAGCTTTTCCGTGCGCTCTTCCGGCAGGCCGAGCGATTCCAGCGACTGCACCGTGATATTGGCCTTGCCCACCAGAAAGACCAGTATGTTGCCCAGCCCGAACAGGTCGAGCCCGAAGGGGTGTTCGTAGGACTTGAAGGTGTAGTCGAAGTCTATCCACCGCCATTGGCCTGTTTCGAACTCCACATAGAGGTGGTCGCGGCGGATATCGCCGTGGCGTTCACCATGTTCGTGCAGGGTGCCGATGGCTCTGATGGCTCCCAGATAGGTGCGCAGCAGACCCGGAAGGTGTGTGCGGAAATAGGTGGCGTGGTCCGCGTCCAGTCGGTCTACGGTTATGTCCAGTCTTCTGCCGGAGACAATATCCAGCACGCGCACGTTGCGGTCTACGGCATCGCGCGCGGTGAAGCCCTGCATAAAGCGCATATCGCCCCGCACCAGATCCAGTATGCGGCTTTCCTTATCGGGGCTGCGGAAGCATTCCACATTGAGCCTGCCCACCTGAATGGGGAAGGTTTCGAAGAATTCCAGCTTGAGAATCTTGCGCTCGCCGGTTTCCAGTTCATGGCAGCGTTTGACCCAGTACTTGGGGTCTTCCAGCCCGAAGCGGCGTTCCATCTCGTTTTTGTAGACAAGGTAGTGGCGGTTGGCCACGCGGATGACATCGCCGTAGTCAATGGACATGAACTGCGTGGTGTCCGTGACGAGATGGCGGCAGTGACGGAGAGGAAATTCCGGCAGGTGGGTGCGTATGAGTTCGCGGACTTCGGATGACATGGTGGTGCTCCTTGGTTCCTTGTACCTTGAGAGTACCATGAGTGCGGGATGTTAGCGAGCAGAATCAGGAATACAGGGGACGGGGGGAGGGGCTGTGAGGCACTGGCGGGAAGGCGGCAGGAGCTTTTCCAGCACTATGCGGGAGCCGGGAAGAGCCGCCAGAGGCCGGAGATTGCGTCTGCCTCTGCTCAGAGAGAAGGGGGGAGCGGAAAGTAATGTTCGTGCAGTTTCCGGTAGGCTTCCGTTTCTTTGAACCGGCGCAGGTGCGCGGAGAAGTCATTGACGGTTTCTTCCGGCACTCCGCGTCTGCTGAAAATGAGGAACAGGCCGTCTGTTTTGACCGTGATGTCCATGTGGGGGCGGATAGTTTCATCCTTCAGCATACGCAGAATGTGCAGGCCGTTGCCCAGTTCCGCTACGGTGGCGTCCAGCCTGCCTAACTGCAGTTTGCGGAAATTGAGGAAGTCTGCGTGCACCTGTTCCACCACGCAGTAGGTTTCTATGAAGTCCCAGAATTCCTGTGTGTAGCTGTAGCCCAGCACGACGCCGATGCGCTTGCCCTTGAGGTCTTCCATGGACCGGATGGGGCTGTTGCGGGTCCATATCACCCACGGGGTATCGACAAGTGATTCCTGCGGGAAGTGGGCAAAGAGGGCGCGGTCCGGGGTGAAGTTGGCGGAAAAGAGGCCGTCTGCATGGCCGTGTTCCAGAATCTCCATGGCCCGCTTCCATGGAAAGGCCTGAAGCGGCTTCATTTCGATGCCCATCTCCTCGAACACGCGGCTTACGACCGCAACGGAGAAGCCGTCTACGCCGTATTCCGTTTCATACTGATACGGCGGCCAGATATCGCAGACAAGGGTTAAGGATGGGCGAGCGGAGAGCAGGGGGTAGGCCAGCACGCTGAGCAACCCGGCGGCAAGCAGGGCGATGAAGGCAGAGCGGACGGATGGGCGCATGGGGACTCTCCTTTACCATTCTATAGCCATTGTACCGGAGAAGCGGAAGTATAGAGTTGGCGGGAAAAAGCTCTTTATCACAGGGAGATAGGTACTGGCAGATGAAATGAGAGAACAGCCTCCCCCGGAGCCAGAGTGCGCAGGGGGAGGCTTTGTATGATCGTTGGGCTACCCTTTTTTCATGTCTTCGATAAGCCTGCGGAGCCTGATAGCCTGTTCCGCCAGTTCGCTTATGGCCTGTGCGGATTGATTCATGGCACTGGCTGTTTCCTGCGAAATCTGGTCAATCTCTTCCACGCTGCGGTTAATCTGTTCGCTCGCAGAGGACTGTTGTTCGCTGGCGGTTGCTATGCCGCGTACCTGATCAGCGGCTCGATCCACCAGCGTGACAATTTCCTGCAGGGCCAGTCCTGATTTTTCCGCAAGTTCTGTGGCCCGCCCGATGGCGCTGACGGAATTTTCCACGTTATCCAGATTTTTGCGTGTACCCTGCTGAATGTCGCCAACTGCCTGCCCTACTTCCTTTGTGGCGGTCATGGTCTTTTCCGCCAGCTTGCGTACCTCGTCAGCCACCACGGCAAATCCGCGCCCGGCATCACCTGCGCGGGCAGCTTCAATGGCGGCGTTCAGGGCCAGCAGGTTGGTCTGGTCTGCAATATCGGAAATGACGTTCATGATCTGGCCTATGCCCTCGGCCTGTTTGCCGAGGGTGCCCATATCGTTTTTCATGACGACGGAAGCCTGTTGCACTTCGGTTATGCTTTGTACGGCCTGGGAGACAACAGTTGCCCCTTCAGCAGCCTTGGAACGGGCAACCCCTGTGGCTTCGGACGCTTCGGAAGCATTACGGGCAACCTCCAGCACGGTGGCGTTCATCTGCTCCATGGCGGTGGCGGTTTCGCCCAGCCGTTGCGACTGCACTTCGGTGCCTCTGCTGGACTGTTCGATCTGGGCGGAAAGTTCCTCGCTTGCTGTACTGATGATTTCCACAACGCCTTCAAGCTGGGCTGCCGCCTGCATCATGCCTTCTGCCTTGGCGCGCTCAGCACGGTTTTTGGCTTCGTTTGCCTCTTCCGTGGCAAGTTGGGCACGACGGGCCTCGGCGGCAGCTTCTGTAGTTTTCTGATCAGCTTCATTCATTTTTTCGATCAGTTTGCCTACCATTGCCTGAATGCTTCGGTTGAGTCTTCCCAGTTCATCGCCCTGATCGATTCCGGACTTCGCTTGCAGATTGCCACCTTCGATCTCACCTGCATACTGCATCAGCAACTGGATGGGCCGGATGATGCCACGACTGATGAAATATCCCGCACCGATGCCAAAGGCCAGAAATACGGCTGAAGCCAAGGCAATGGTCCACCGTAGTTGATACACTTGGGCCAGGACATCATCCTTAATCGCCCCGACCGCTATAGACCATGCTGTTCCTTCAATAGGAGAGAACCCGAAGAAACGGTCAGAGCCCATAAAGCTATATTCATCAAATCCGGACTCTCCACGCACCATTCGTTGAAGCATAACGGCGAGTCTTTTAAAGTCATTGTTCGTTCTGGATTCTTCAATAAAGTTGCGTTGGTCGAGCACGAACTGTCGATTTGCGTGTGCGATAAGCGCGCCTTTTCCATCGATAATGTACGAGTAACCCGATCTTCCGTACCGGATTCCGTCAGTGACTTCACTGAGCATTACAGCATCCAAAATGCCGAAGACTACGCCTGCAACCTTGCCGTTTTCGTCTTTGACAGGAGACGCGACAACCATAATCGGCTTGTTGAGGACTTTATGAATGATGACATCGGAAAAAGTCGTCTTACCATTCATTGCCTGCTTGAAATACTCTCGTTCACTGACATTCGCTTCTGTTCCGTCATGGAGCTTTGCATGCCCATCCGGCGTGACAAAGGCCATTTGCTGCATGCCCAGCCGTGAATTTTCAGCAACGAGGGCGGGCTGTTGCTGCCCCCAATCCATGGAACGGATCACATGCCTGTTGGCGACACCCTCCAAGGCAAGCATGTAGTAGTCCAATCTGCTTCGTACAAGCTTTGCGCCATCTACCGCGATGCTTGGAATATTCTCCTGCACCTGCTCAAGCGACGACTGAAATGCTCTGTCATATGCTATGTATCCGACTCCGGAGCACACAAGAAGGAGAAGGCTTACAAAGCCACCTATAAGTTTTGTCTTTATTGAAACGTTTTTCATAGTAGTTCCATTTTTAAATGTACAAACGCTGTTTGGTAACGTGCATGAATTATTGCCGCCTAAAGATAATGTGATATTATAGGTAGTGCTGCGTTGATCGCTATAAGTGAGAAGGAACTGCGCGAGATTTTTTTATGAATTACCTAATGTGATTATCATGCCTGGAATTTGTGTTGCAACTATTTTTATTTTTTTTGACTTGATAAAAATGGGGCATTTTATGTTTCGTTGTTACAATTTTAAAATTCGTATGCGTTTGCGTCGCAATAAATTTCTATGTCCTTAGAAGGGCTGCGGGAGATGGAGGCAAGCGTAAAAGAAGGCCCCCGGAGAGATGTCCGGGGGCCGTGTGTGCCGGGAAGGGGAAACCCTACATTTTGAGGTTCACTTTTTCCGGGCTGAGCCGCCGCTCCAGCGCGTCTGCGTATTTGGACATGAAGAAGCAGGGGACAAAGTAGAGCAGGGCGGCGAGGGTCCAGATTTCCATGGAGTTGACCATAAGGCGGTTATCCACGGCCTTGGCTACGGAGGTGAGTTCCATGACGCCGAGGATGGAGACCAGCGAGGTATCCTTGAAAATGGCGATAAACAGGCCCACGATGGGCGGAATCATCTGCTTGAGGGCCTGCGGCAGGATGATCTTGCGCATGGTCTGCCAGTAGGAAAGGCCGGAAGCGGTGGCGGCTTCCACCTGTCCGGGCGGGATGTTCTGGATGCCGCTGCGCACGATTTCCGCAAGGTAGGCCGCGGTGAACAGGGTGAGCGCGATGGAGGCGGACCAGACCGTGTTGAAGAAGGTGTTAAACAGCACCGGAATGAGGAAATAGACCCAGTAGATGACGATTATGAGCGGGTTGCCGCGGATGATTTCTATGTACAGCAGGCTGGGAATGCGGAAAATGCGGTTGGTTGAGCAACGGCCGAGGCCCACCAGCAGCCCGATGACAAAGCTGGCCGCAATGGCGACCACGGCGATGATGAACGAGAGTGCGAACCCGCCGAGACCGAGGAAGGGGTCTGCCACCTCGTTGGGAAACTGCCAGAGGATGAGATTGGAAAATTCGCGGGCGACGACTGCCCAGTCAAAGCCGAGCACGCCCTTGACCACGGTATAGAGGCAGGCGGCGAGAAAGGCCAGAAAGGCTGCCTTGGAAGCAAGGATGAGTGCCTGCCTGCCCCGGCGCAGCGTGGCCAGCCATGCGGCGCGGGTGCTGGAAAGATAGGTGCTTGCTGCCTGCCTGCGTTTGCGGGCACGCAGGAAACGCCCCACCGGGTTGAGCAGCAGGCGGCTGGCTGTTCCGAAAGGCCAGCAGAGCGCATTGACGAAGAGTGCCGGGACGGAGGTTCCGGTGTTGCCCACGGTGCGCAGGCGGGAGTTTACGCCGTTCAGCACAAAAGAAATGATCAGCGAGAAGGAGAGGTACATGACCGATGCGGCGGTTGTGGCCTCGAACCCCTTGAAGGTGAGTGCCTCTGCCTGCTGGGCCTGCCATGTCATATCTGCCACGCCCACGAACATGGCCAGCGAGGTGTTCTTCATGTTGTTGAGGAACTCGCTGCCCAGCGGGGGGATGATTTCGCGGAAGGCCAGGGGCAGGATGATGGTGCGCAGCACCTGTACGTAGGAGAGGCCCGAAGAGTAGGATGCTTCCAGTATGCCCTTGGGGATGGATTGCAGGCCCGCCCGGATGACTTCTGCCATGAAGGCGCTGGTGTACATGCCCACGGCCACGGCGGCTGTCCAGAATTCGAACTGCATGCTGAACACCCATTCGCGCAGGGTGTCCGGCAGGGCACGGGGCAGGGCGAAATAGAAGAAGAACAGCACCACCAGAAGCGGGGTGTTGCGGAAAAATTCTATGATGCAGGTGGCGGTGTAGCGCAGGGGCTTGAAGTCTGAAAGCCGGGAGAGGCCGAGGGCGGTGCCCAGAACAAGACCGATGGCGGCGCTGACGGCGGTGATTTTTACCGTGACCCACAGGCCGCGGAGGATCTCGTAGCCCAGATTGATCTGGTAGGTCTCGTTCACCGTGTAGAGCATGGACCATTCGAACTTGTAGCCGAAGTCGAAAACCCAGCCCCAGTAATAGACCATGAGTGCCGCAAGCGTGAACAGCACGGCGTTTTGGACCCAGTTCTTTTCCAGCCAGAAGCGTATCATGAACAGCAAACCATTGTGTTGAGGTGCGCGGACGGGCGCATGGCCCGTTATCTGGTGCAGACAAGCGTGCGCCCGGCTGAGCCGGGCGCACGGCGATTATCAATAGCAACCAGATGGTATGCGGCCGTTGGGGAAAGGCGGTCTGCTGTGTTGCAGCGAAACGTTCCTATCTTCGCGTATGCCTGCATACGCTTTGGAACTGAACATTTTGCGCGCCCTGCATTCTGCCATTGTTGAACGGCCTGTCGAAACGGATTTCAGCAGACGGTTAGGGCCAGATTTCGATCTGGTCGGTCATGGGCATGGCGTAGGGGGTCTCAGGACCGTACCACTTGTTGTAAATGGCCATGTAGGTGCCGTCGAGCCACATATCCTGCAGGGCGAAGTTCACTGCGTCACGCAGGGCGGAATCGTCCTGGGGCAGGCCCATGCCGTAGGGTTCGTCGGAGAGGAAATCGCCTACGAGTTCAAATTCGCCGGGCTTCTTGGCGGCATAGCCGAGGAGGATGGTTGCGTCGGTGGTCCAGCCGGCCACGCGGCCCATTTCTAGTGCCTGGAAGCACTCGGATTCCTTCTGGAAGGAGATGACGTTGGCATCGGGGTTGGCAACACCAAGGGCCTTGAGGGCGTTCTTGATGTTGATTTCGGACGTGGTGCCCTGCATGGTGGCGATCTTCTTGTCCTTCATGTCTTCCAGAGAGGCGAAGGCACCCTTCTTGGCAAGCACCTTCTGGCCGTCGAAGAAGTAGGTGATGGAGAAGTCGATGGACTTGTCGCGTTCACGGGTGTGGGTCATGTTGGCAACGGACACGTCTATGCGGTTCTGCTGGATGAAGGCGATGCGGGTCTTGTTGTTGACCTTTACGCGCTCAAGTTCCACGCCCATGCGCTTGGCAAGTTCGGTGGAGATGTCGTAGTCAAAGCCGGTCCATTCGCCCTTTTCGTCAAAGAAGGCGCCGGGGATGGAGTCGGTCATGATGCCGATGCGGATTTTCTTTTCCTGCATGATGCGGTCATAGACCGGGCCTGCAAACGCGGCCGACGCCACCATGGTGATGGCCAGCGCGAGGGCGATAATTCTTCCGATACGCATGTTCTACTCCCAGTGTTTTCAGTTTCCTCTGTGCCCGGTGCCCCGGTGCACGCCTCAACATACGGAAGGCTCCGGCGCAGGCCGGTGCCCGGTGTCCATGCTAGTGCGAGAGAATCTTGCTGAGAAAATCCTTGGTGCGGTCCTGCTTGGGATTGTTGAAGAACTCGTTGGGGGTGTTTTCCTCTATGAGTTCGCCGAAATCCATGAAAATGACCCGGTCCGCCACCTCACGCGCGAAGCCCATCTCGTGCGTCACGCAGGCCATGGTCATGCCCTCGCGGGCAAGGGCTTTCATGACGTCGAGCACTTCGTTGATCATTTCGGGGTCGAGGGCGGAGGTGGGTTCGTCGAAGAGCATGATCTTCGGCTTCATGGCAAGGCCGCGCGCAATGGCCACGCGCTGCTGCTGGCCGCCGGAGAGCTGGCTGGGGTAGGCACCCGCCTTGTCGGGGATGTTCACCTTTTCCAGCAGTTCCATGGCCAGCCTGTCCGCCTCGGCGCGCGGGGTATTGCGCACCATGGTGGGGGCGAGGGTGATGTTCTCCAGAACCGTCATGTGCGGATACAGGTTGAACTGCTGGAAAACGAAGCCTATCTCGGCGCGCAGGCTGGTAAGATTGAGCCGGGGGTCGTGGAGGTCCAGCCCGTCCACGATGATGCGCCCCTTCTGGATCGGTTCCAGCTTGTTGATGCAGCGGATGAGTGTGCTTTTGCCGGAGCCGGAAGGGCCGCAGATGACCACGACCTCGCCTTGGGCAATTTCAAGGTTGACGTCCTTGAGCACATGATGGTCGCTGCCGTACCACTTATTCACCTGTTCAAAACGGATCACATGATTCTCCCAGTAATGGCATAGGCGCGGGATGCCTCAATCCCGCACAAGGGTGCTACCAAAAAAGGTTGCAATGGGGCAACGAAAAACTGGACGGTTTACAATATTGTCTGCTGCGTTTTGGCTGAAATATCGGGGGAAAGTCTGATGAAAGACGCTACCCGGCCAGTATTTAAGGGGGAATTTTGGGGAATGCGGGTGCAGGTGCCGGAAAGGGCGGGCGGGATGCTTCAAACTTGCAATGTTTGTGCGGTTATTGCGGAATATTTTTACAAATGTGCAATATGGTGATGGTTCCTTCAGTCTGCCCGTCAAAAAGGCTGTTTTGGTTCAGAATCGTCGCAGGGAAGGATGATGTAGAAGCAGTTGCCCTTGGGGTGCTGTTCGTACCCCGCATCGCCTCCGTGCAGGCGGGTTATTTCCTGCACGAAGAAAAGGCCGTGCCCCGTGCCGTATTCCTGCCCGACGTCTTTGCCGCGGTAGTCGGCATCGAAAATGCGGGGGGCATCGTCGCTGTCCAGATGGGGGCCGGAGGTGATGATGTCTATGCGCGCGGCATCCCGGTCGCCTTCAAGGTAGCCGCGCAGGCGGGATATGCCGTAGCAGAGGAATTTTGCGGGCATGCCCGAAAGTGCGTGGCCTTTTGCGTCTTCGGGGGCTGGTGAGGGGCGCGTATACTTGACGGCGTTGGAGAAGAGGTTGGCCAGCACCTGACTGATGAGGCCTACGTCTGCGGTGACGGTGATGTCTTTTTCCGTGGCTGCGGAGGCATCGCAGAAGGGCACGAGGGCGATGTCCTTTTCGTCGAAGCGGGTTTTGAACCGCTCCAGTTGCGGGGCCATTATCCTGTCGTGCAGGTGGACCACTGTTTTGTGCAGCACGTAGCGTCCTTTTTCGAAATGGCTCTGCCGGAGCAGGGTTTCCAGAAAAAGGCTTGTCTGCTGGAAGTGCTTGTAGACCTCCTGATACTGCTCGTCCATGCGGTTCTGGATATAGTTGAGCTGGGCGAGGGCGTTTGAGCACTCGGAGGTTTCCAGCAGGTCTTCTATGGCGTGGCGCATGGATTTCATTTTGCCGTCCAGTTGCCGGAACAGCAGCTTGAAGTACATGTTGGGCACGATGACGTTGTGGCCGATATCGTGCACGAGGCTCTTGATGAATTCCAGATGCTCGCGGTGCTTGCAGGCCACAAGTCTGTTATGCAGTTGGTAGCCCACGCGGTTGGCGAATTTTTCGTAAAAAAGCTGCTTCTTGGGGGAAAGCGGCAGGCGCGGGTGCAGAACAAGCAGCCCCAGCGTTTCGCCCACCGGGGTTATGGGCAGCAGTTCCACATCCATCTTTTTGCCGCGGATGGGGATGCAGTAGCGGCCTTCGTGAATGAACGGACCGTCGGTAAGGGGCAGGCCTTCCGTATCCATGGGGGGGATGGTGCAGTCTGCCCCGGTGGAACAGCAGTAACGCAGCAGGCTGGCGGAACGGGTGAGCACGTAAATTTCTGCGTGGATGTGGAACAGGGAGCGCAGGGTCAGCACCGCCAGCGTGAGCAGGTCTTCCAGCAGGTCGAATTCCTGAGCGAGGTCGAAAAAGACGTTGAATGCCCGGGACTGGTTCTGGCTGAAGTCGTACCGTTTGTAATCGCCGACCTTTTCGGCGATGCGCCTGTTTACCAGAGCGAAGACCGTTTCCAGTTCCTGCTTGCTTTGAAAGGGATTGCTGCGCGTGCTCATGCTGCTTCCGTGTGCCCTGTTTGCTGCCTGCCGTAAAACCGTTGCCCTGCTCCGCCGTGCCGGATGTGTAACAAGTATGGTTGCCACTATGACGCATTAAGCGGTTTTCGCCAAGGAAATCATGCTGATTCGGGGAGCGGTGACAGGTTTGACTTTCTTGGGGTTTGCGGGTCTATTCAGACAATGGCAGAGGGGGGGAACCATATGGTTCTCATTATGCAACCTGTGGTTTTTTGACTGAGGAAATGAATGATTCCCATAGTGCTTGGAGTGTACGAATCGCAGAAGACCGATACGGTGGGCACGGGAACAACGCGCCAGACCACGGACCTGCGGATTCTCTGGTTTGCCGCGCAGATGCCCGGGGGGGATATCGCGTGTCAGCCGCTTACGGACCAGCATCTGCCCTCGGGGTTTGTGCAGCCGGTGGAGAGGGACGTGTTCCTTTCCGGCTACCACCCGGTGCCGCAGGTGTATGACGAGTCGCTGCGCGGCGTGGTGAATGCGTTGCGGGACAGGATGAACGGCATGGACTCTGTGCTTGCAGTGAAGACGTTGCCGCGCGAGGAGGCCATGCTTTTCAGGGGGCTTATGGCTTTTTTGCATGCCAAGCCCGATATTCCTCCTTCCGATGCCGACATGCTGTCTGTGCGCACCATGCTGGATGCCATGCGGCAGACGAAGAATCTGGTGTTTGAGTATCAGCGGGTTATCACGGACGCCGCCATTGAACTGCGCAAGAAGCGCAACTTTGAAGCCGCCGTGACCTACTACCAGAAGGCGCTTGTGCTGGACAGCGGGAACGATCACATCATGTTCAATCTGGCGCGGGCGTATTTTGAAATGGGAAAGTTCAACGAGGCGCGCGGGATGCTGTATCAGGCTCTGGAGGTGAACCCGGAGCTTGAGGTGGCGCGCCGGTTTTTGAGGTATCTGGACGCCTCCAGCGCGGGATGACGGGGCGGAAAGTGGGGTTGATTTCCATTGAGTGTCGGAGCCTGCAAGGAGACGGAAATGGTTGAAAGACGAAAGGACCCGCGTGTGCCGCTGGATTGCCCCGTTTTTGCCACCATCCGCATGGTGGATGGTGCGGAGGTATACTGCCTGCTGCGCGATGTGAGCCTTAAAGGGGCGCAGGTGGCGCTGCCGCCCGGCGAACGCAACGTGCGCGTGCGCGAAGGGGATGTGCTGACCATTGTGGACCCGCCGGTGCAACTGGACGGAGTGATAACCAATGCCCATGCCGTGGTGGCGTGGGTGGGGGAAGAATCCTTCGGGGTGTGTTTCCGCAACGGCATGGACATAGACCAGCGATTGCTGGAAAAGCTGCTTGCGGACTCCTGCATTTAGCGGGGGCGGAGCGCTGCGGCGCTGGAAACAGGCCGGACAGTCATGGGCTGTACGGCTTACTGACGGGAGATGACATGACGATTCGTAGCAGGCTGGCCGGACGCAGAGATGCGGTGCGGCAGGTTTTGGAGAGCAGGGACGGCGCGTTTTGGTTGCGCTGGGGCGTATGCGGCGTTCTGCTGCTCACGGCTCTGGTGACGGGCGGGGCTTCCTTTGTGGTCATAGGGCTGGGCGGTGTGCTGGGATGTATTTTTGCGCTTATGCTGGGCGCTGTTTCGGAGTTCCGCACAGGTGACGGACGGTTTGTTCCCGGCAGTGCGGGGATGGCCATCCTTTCCTTCGGGCTGGCCGGTGCGGCCTTTGTGCTGCCGGGGAAATGGTCTGTGGTGCTGGGATGCCTTGTGAGCGCAGGGTTGCTGCTGGCGCTGCTTTTGCGCCGTCTTGACCGCGAAACAGGCATGAACATTCAGACCGGCCTGTGGCTGTGCGGTGTTGCCGCCGTATTGCTGCTGATGTTTCTGTACACCGGGCCGTATGCCGGTGCCATTGCCGCAGTCGCCTTTGTTGCGGCTGCGGGGCTGTATGGATGGATGCTGGCAACGTTGCGGCAGGGTGCTGAGGTGGGGCTGCGCGCGGCGTGGCTGCTTGCGCTGGGCGTGGGCATTGCCATTTTCTCCGGCGCTGCTTTCCACAAGCTGGGAGTTGTGCCCCTGCCGGGATTGGCTTTTCAGGGGTTTGTGGTGGGAGTGGCGGCGTGTCTGCTGTTTGCCCCGCTGAAACGCCTGACCTGCTGGATTGCCTGCAAGCTGGATGAGGAAAAAGAGCCTGAGTGGTAGTTTTTTCAATAGTAAGCTGAAATACTAAGGAAAAAGCGGCGCAATCTGACGATTGCGCCGCTTCTGCTTTTGTGTGGCGGTGAGGGAGAGATTCGAACTCTCGGTACCCTGTTAAGGTACACACGATTTCCAATCGTGCTCCTTCGGCCGGACTCGGACACCTCACCAACGCGGAGTGATAGCTAGCAAAGGGGCGTAGGCTTTGCAAGAGAAAAATACGCAAAAGCGTGGATATGAGGTGTATGGAGGGCGGAATGCGGGGGATGGCAGGGGCTGCGGGAGAAATGGTATTGCGTAAGGTGCGAGCCTAAGCCTGTGATGCATGGCCACATATGGCCACACGTTGCCATACATTACCACAGATGGGGATGAAGGTGCAGGTGGTTTGATTTGCGCAAGCCCGAAATGATGAAGGCGCAAATTCGTGGAATTTGCGCCTTCTGGGAGTCGGGCACCCGGAAACAACTGTTACGGCTGCTTCTTTTCAGACCTGACCGGGTTGGCAGCGTGTCCGCCGCCCGACTCCCGGTTTCCTGCCCCAAGAGGGGAAAATGGCGGTGAGGGAGAGATTCGAACTCTCGGTACCCTGTTAAGGTACACACGATTTCCAATCGTGCTCCTTCGGCCGGACTCGGACACCTCACCACTTCAGGAAGGGAGTACCTAGCAGAAGGGGGAATGCTTGGCAAGGAGAAATGCAGTGCCGCACAGCTTTTGCGTGCGAGCCGGAACGTTCTGATACGCGGGGAGTCTGAAAGGATACGGGGCGGGCCTTTCGGCACCGCCCCGTTGTTTCATTTGTTGCAGCCTTTTTGCTTACGCAGCCCGGCACCGCACGCACAGCCGCCCGACGAGGAACCTCCCCGTCCGTCGAATGTGGGGATTCAGCCGCCCTTGGGCACGTAGTCCTTGGGCACCACCTTGATGCAGATGAGCGCAAGGACGATGAAGCCCACTACGGAAATGATGACGCCGAGCATGGTAGCACCCTCCGGGAGTCTTTACAGGCCTATACCCATGACGTTGTAGCCGCTGTCTACATGGAGAATTTCTCCCGTGACGCCGCTGGACAGGTCGCTGGCAAGATAGACGGCGCTGCGGCCCACATCTTCTATGGTGACGTTGCGACGCAGGGGGGCCTGCTCTTCAATGTAAGTGAGGATGCTGCGGAAACCGGATATGCCGGAAGCCGCCAGCGTCTTGATGGGGCCGGCGCTGATGCCGTTTATGCGTACGTTGCGGGTGCCGAGGTCCACCGCAAGGTATCGGACGCTTGCCTCCAGCGCTGCCTTGGCAACGCCCATGACGTTGTAATTGGTGATAACCTTTTCCGCACCGTAGTAGGTAAGGGTGATGACGGAGGCGTTATCTGTGAGCAGTTCTTCATACGCCTTGCACAGTGCGGTGAGCGAATAGGCGGATATGTCCAGCGCCAGCTTGTAGCCGTCGCGGGAGGTGTCTATGTAGCGGCCCTGCAGGTCGTCGCGGTTGGCGAATCCCACGGAGTGGATGAGGATATCCACGCCGCCCCATTCCTGCTTCACGCGCTCCACGGCGGCGGCGATTTCTTCGTCGCTCGTCACGTCACACTGGAAGATGAAGTCGCCGCCGAGTTCTTCGGCAATGGGTTCCACCCGCTTTTTCAGCGCATCGCCGAGAAAGTTGAAAGCAAGACGTGCGCCCTGTGCCTTAAATTCCTTGGCAATGCCGTACGCGATGCTTTTGTTGTTCGCCACACCGAAGATGAGGGCTCTTTTGCCTTCAAGCAGCATGTAGTTCTCCGAATTGTTGGTTCAGGCCCGGAAAACGCCTTTTGGCGTGTTGTGCGGGCTGTTCTGCGGTTTAGGGTGATGTGAGAGCAATGCTTACACTAGCAGGGAAGTGCCCTGCCCGTCAAAATGGAATATGCTTCTTCGTATTTTTTACGGGTCTGCGCGATCACATCCTCCGGAAGAGTGGGCGGAGGCGGGGTTTTGTCCCACGGCTGGGCCGAGAGCCAGTCGCGCAGATACTGCTTGTCAAAGCTGGGCTGCCCCTTGCCGGGGGTGTAGCCCTGCATGGGCCAGAAGCGGGAGGAATCCGGGGTGAGCACCTCGTCAATAAGGATGAGGTTGCCGTTCAGCAGGCCGAATTCGAATTTGGTGTCGGCAATGATGATGCCGCAGCCTTCCGCATATTCCCGGCCCCTGCTGAAGATTTCTATGGAAACGGCCTCCACCTTGCGGGCGAGTTCCTGACCAAGCAGGGCTGCCGCCTGTTCCACCGTGATGTTTTCGTCATGCTCGCCCAGTTCCGCCTTGGTGGACGGGGTGAACAGCGGGTTTTCCAGTTTCTGCGACTCCACAAGCCCTGTGGGCAGGGCGTGGCCGCACACGGTTCCGGTTGTCTTGTAGTCCTTCCAGCCGGAGCCGGTAATGTGGCCGCGGACAATGCACTCCACGGGCAGGGGCTTGGCTCTGTGCACCAGCACGGAGCGGCCTTCAAGCTGCGGGGCGTATTTGTGCAGCGGGGTGGGGAAATCCTTCACTTCCGAGGCGATGAGGTGGTTGGGCAGGATATCCTTGAATTTTTCCATCCAGAACAGGGTTATCTGATTGAGCACCACGCCCTTGTAGGGGATAGGCTCGTTCATGATGACATCAAAGGCGGACATGCGGTCTGTGGTGACGAGCAGCAGGGTCTGGTCGTCAATGGCGTAAATGTCGCGAACCTTGCCTCTGGAGAGGAGGGGATACTCGGTAATCTCTGTTTTGGTGACAACCTGCATGGGATTACTCCTGATGTTGCGTGTTGGAGCGCGATTCTGCCGAACGGGCGTGGGCTTCCAGCCCTTCAAGGCGGGCAAGGCGGGCTATTTTTGCGGCGCTGTGCTGCGTGAACGCCGCAGATGCCGCTATGATGCTGGACTTTTTGGTAAAGGTGTCCACGGACAGGGCGGAGGAGAACCGCGCCGTGCCGTTGGTGGGCAGCACATGGTTGGGACCGGCGAAATAGTCGCCCACAGGTTCCGGTGAGTGCGTGCCGAGGAAAATGGCCCCCGCGTTGCGGATGGCCGGGAGCATGGACCACGGGTCTGCCGTTATGATCTCCAGATGCTCCGGGGCGATGGCGTTGGAGAGTTCCAGCGCCAGTTCCATGGAGTTTGCCACGACCACGGCACCCCAGTCGGAGAGAGCCTTGCGGGCGATGTCCGCACGGGGCAGGGTTGCCAGTTGCGCCTCCAGCGCGGCAAGGACGGCATCCGCAAGGGGGGGGTGGTCCGTAACGAGAATGGCGGAGGCCAGAGCATCGTGCTCTGCCTGCGAGAGCATGTCTGCCGCGATGTGCTCGGCACGGGCTGTTTTGTCGGCAAGGATGAGGATTTCGCTGGGGCCTGCGATCATGTCTATGCCGACCTTGCCGATGAGCATGCGTTTTGCCGTGGCGACAAAGATGTTGCCGGGACCGGCGATGACATCTACCGGCGCGATGGTGCCGGTGCCGTAGGCAAGGGCGGCCACAGCCCATGCGCTGCCACAGGCGTATACCTCGTTAAGGCCCAGTGCGTGTGCCGCGGCGAGAATATATGGATTGGGTGAGCCGTCCCCGCTGGGCGGAGAGACCACGGCGATGGCGGGAACCCCGGCCACCTGTGCGGGGATGGCGTTCATGAGCATGCTGGAAATGAGGGGGGTGTTGCCGCCCTGCCCGCCGGGCACGTAGAGGCCCACGCGGTCTACCGGGCGGACCATCTGGCC
This sequence comes from Desulfovibrio psychrotolerans, assembly GCF_013340305.1. Classification (NCBI taxonomy): domain Bacteria; kingdom Pseudomonadati; phylum Thermodesulfobacteriota; class Desulfovibrionia; order Desulfovibrionales; family Desulfovibrionaceae; genus Desulfovibrio; species Desulfovibrio psychrotolerans. The sequence goes on along the minus strand of NZ_BLVP01000007.1, from coordinate 203,988 downwards.
CAGCACCGTGCCGTCCGGCCGGGTGGTGAACCACGAGTTCTGTTTCTGGCGTTCATGGAATTCGCGGATGTTCTGCGCGGCTTCCAGAATGATGGCGAGGTCGTCGGCAGGCACCTCTTTCGCGGCTTGGGCCAGAGACTCCGGGGCTACCCGGAGCATATCCGCTGAAAAATCGGGGCAGTCGAAGCGGCGGGTGTACTCGATAAGAGCCGCGTCTCCGTCCGAGGCCACGGCGGCGAGGATGTCCCGCACGACCGGTTCCACGGAATTGCCGGGATCGTCCCGCCCGGCGAGCATGCCGCGCAGGGGAATGCCGTCCTGCGCGGACCGGTAGTGTAGAAGGCGACAGGGCATGGCGGCTCCTTGTGGTGTTTCGGTATGGGCGTATCCTTATAGGAGCGCGGCGGAAAAGTCGAGTGCGAGCCGCCAGACGGGAGTGCTTGTAAGCCGTCTGCAGGAACTGGGCGGATGGATGATGTGAGGAGAATGGCCGGGGCTAGCCTGAACGGATGCCCTTGTTTCCGGCATGCTTAAGCGCGCTCTGCAGAGCCAAGGCCAGAGTCAGGTTTTGAGTCAGGGGGTGGGTCGTCAGGGGTGAGTTGGTGCCCGGAAAATCCTTGGGAAAATATAAAGCCGGGGGCCTGAGCCCCCGGCTGTCAAAGCGTCAGGTTTGCCGCAGTGTGCTTATGCGCAGTACGCCTTAGAAGGTGTACTGGAAGATCACGTTGGCCTTCCAAGCATCTTCGTCGTACTTGACGGCATTGGCGCCGTTCAGGCCCCAGGTGGAGTCGTCGAGGTCCAGGTTGATGTAGCCCAGTTCGACGATCATGGCCAGGTTTTCATAGATCATGTACTTGTGGTCGAAGTTCACTTCCCAAGCATGGTCCTTGTCTGTCATGAACTTGCCAACGTTGTTGCGCAGGAAGGTGGCCTTGGAGGTAGAGGTGTACTTGACCAGGCTGTCCAGCACGTCGTGATCGTTGGTACCTTCCATGTACACGACGCGGACCTGGGAGGTCAGGTCTTCGATGACCTTGATGTCTTCCAGCAGGAGGCCTGCGCCCCACTTGCCGTCCATGGTTGCGCCCATCATTTCGCCGGTACCCACGGTGAAGCCGCCGCTGTAGCCGTAGTAGCCGAAGGAGGTGGGAGCAAAGGCACCCTTGATGAAGGGCAGGCGCTCGGAACCGTTGGTGATGTCGTCGTCTTCACCGGAACCGTACCAGCCGATCACGCCGGGGGTGAGCATGTCCATCTTGTAGCTCAGCTTGGCAGCAAGGGCCCAGCCTTCGCGGTCAAGGATGTCGCTGTCGGTGTGGAAGACGGTACCGTTCGCGAAAGCGTTCGCGGGATCAGTGCCGTTGACACCGGTCAGGCGGTAGTTCAGATCGCCGCCGTCAACCTTGCCGTATACGGCGTCGAACTTGAACACGATGGGATCAAACATGTTCAGTTCATAGCCGAGGCCGAGCCACCATGCGCGATGGTTGTCGATGTTCTCAGTGCCGTTGTAGGAATTGTAAATGAAGGCGGGGAGGGCAGTGTGGGTAGCCGGACCCCAGTTGTTGGTAGCGTTGCCAGAGATGACCCCGCTGGGCACGTTGGCTGCGAACAGGGACTGCAAGCCACCAACGGCCTGAGCACCGCCGCCCACTGCGCCGTACATGGCCCAGGGGTTGATCTTCATACCGTCCAGCTTGACGCCAGCGATGAGACCGAACAGGTCGATTTCGTCGTTGTGGTTACGGCCAACGCCGGACAGAGTGTCACTCTGACGGGCATCATAGGGACGTGCCCAGAAGGCGTTCAGGGTGAACATGTCGTTGAACTTGTAGGTGGCGAGGATGGCAGCCACGTCGTCGTTCAGGATGGGGGAACCGGCAACTGCGCCGGGCAGGGCTACGCCCTGGATACCCATGCGGAACGCCAGGTCGGTGTTCGGCACGGTCCAGTCGATGAAGGCGCGCTTGGTTTCGATGTTGATACCGTCGGCACCGAGGGCGCCGCCCTTGACCTTGGTATCGCCAGCGTCGTTGCGGCCCCATACGTTGTCGATTTCAAAGAACACGACACCGGACAGGTTTTCGCTGGCAACGATGTCGATCTGGGTGCGGAAACGCTGCTGGGCGACAAAGTCGTCTTCGGAAGTGCCGTCACCACCGGTGGAGGAGCCCTTCTCGAAGTTGGTGTTGTCCATCCAGCCATATTCCATGGCGAACGAGCCCTTGGCCTTGATGTCGGCAGCGGAGCTGTTGGCGACAGCACCGAAAACCAGACAGAGGGCGAGCATCAGAGTAATGATGCGATTCATAATTGTAATCCTTCCTTCTTTTACTGTGTGTGCGGTCCTGACGCGGGTGACCGTTAACCTTCCTGAAGACGAGCTATACTGCCAAAGGCAATGTGTCGCAAGGGGGGGGAGTCAAATTTTTTTTACGCATCCTTTTATGGCGACAATTTCGTCGTAAAAGTCAATTTTACTGTTTTATTTCAGACTGTTGTTTCATGACATAAGGTTGAGAAACATCTCCTTGTGAGCACTCGCTTCGCTGGATATGTCAAAATGTCACAAAAATGACACGCGGAGAAAAGCGGTGCTGAAAAGGAAGGGCTTCAGGTGGTATATTTTTGTGCTCTGGCTGAAATAATGCGCGCAGAGATGCGCGTGGCGGGCGCAACGTGAAAAGCCTTCGGCAGGGAGCCGAAGGCTTTTTTACGTGGTGCATGGCGGGTTAGAACGGAGAGGCTTCCAGCCGCAGGCGGTTTAAGCGCACTTGCGCAAACTGCCTGTGGACCTGCAGTTGGTTCTTCTGCTGCCGGTTCAGGTGGATCTCCTGTGAGAAGAAAATGCCTTTTGCCGGGTCTTCCATAGCGAATAGGCGCTTCAGTTCGGCATCAAGCTCCTGCAACTGCCGGTCGAAGGAGGTGATAAACTCCTGCAGCGCGGGAATGTTATCCGGCAATAATTCTGCGGCGTTTGGGCTGCTCATCTGTGATCTCCTGCCGTGGTTTGCGGGACATGTCGGGAGTCGGCAGACCATTGTAGAGCGTCCAGAAGGACGGCATCAGGTCTGTTACACTGCCGGGGTTGGAAAGCTTGATGGAACGGCGCAGAAAGGCCAGCATGGCAACAGCCATAGTCCAGAAGGCATCGGGACTGGACCAGACTGCGGCAGCTGGAACATCGGCTGAGGGAAACACCTTGCCCTCGTCCAGCAGCATGTTCGCCTGTGCCACGAAACCGTCCACCAGTACGGTATCCATGTCTGCCGGGAGCGGGGGAAGGGGCACGGGGGTGCCGGTGGCCTTTGCCCGCGCGCAGGCCATGGCTATGGACAGCGGCAGATAGCGGGCAGGCAGGCTGCCTGTTTCAAGCCCGATGGCACGTGCCACTTCGGGGGTGTGCGAAGAAGTGACCGAAGTGGCGGTTACCTCGACGCGCAGGCCTGCGGAGCGGAGCAGGTTGAGGGCGTCGTCACCTTCTGCGGTGCCGGAAGGCCAGACACCGCTCAGGCGTACCGTTCCGGCAGCGAACACCGGCAGGGCAAGCAGGTTGACGCTGATGCTCGGGTCCAGTGTGAGGCCGGGTTCTGCGGGCAGGGCGGCGGGGCCGGGATAAATGGTGAAGGCACTGGCGGTACCTTCTGCCTGTATGCCGCACTGTTCGAGCATTTTGCGCACTTCGAGCAGGCAGGATTCGCCGTGGGGATTGTTGATCAGGTTCAGGGTGACCCGCAGGTCCCACGTTGTGGCAGCCACGAGGCAGGCACACACAGCCTCTGCCGGAAGGTCGGCCGGAAGGGCGATGGCATCAGGGATAACGCCGGAGCATTCCAGCCGGACGGGCAGCCCGTTGGAGCGGGGCACCACGTGGGCCATGCGTGCTCCTATCTGCGGCAGGAAATGGCGGAAGGCCGTGAGGTCTGCATCCTTGAGGACGGAGCCGCCCGTAAATTTAAGGGTGCCGTGGCGGCCCGCAGCCATGAGGGCAAGCAGGTAGAAGTTGAGAGCATCGTCCCCGGCAAAAATAACTTTGTCCGCGAATTCCAGAACGCTGGCATCGCGCGAAACTATGTCGTCATCCTGCCGATGCAGGGAAGCACCCGCCTGATTGAGTGCCTTAACCAGTTCATGGACCGGGTCGGCGGTAGGGACGCTGCGCAGCCTGCAGGAGGTGCCGGAGGAGGCGGCAAGGGTCATCCAGAGCCGGGACGCGCGCAACGATGCCGGTCCGGGCAGGTCTACCTGTACGGGTTTGCGGTTTGGGGAGAGAACGAATTCCGTCTGCTCATCCGACGCGGCCTTGGTGGTGAAATCTATATCCTGAATCAGGGTGAAAAGCTGGCGGGCAAGGCGCGGGTCCTTGCTGAACTTGGTGGCATTGGCTTCCCAAAGCAGGCGCAGCTGCTTTTCGCTGGCGATGCCGGAGGTGCCGGAGCCTTCCTTTTTGGGGCGGCGGGTCTTTTGCAGGAGCTTGGAACGACGGGCCAGAAGCTTCATCAGTTCCACATCGAGTTCGCTGATCTCTTCGACGAGCGTAATATTCTTTTTTATCATCACGTGGTGCCTTGCATTGGTTTGTGTGGCGTTCCCGTAGCGTGAAACCGTTTGACCCGCAAGAAGAATAATCGGTGCCACGGGGTTGCCATGGTGCGAGCATGACCGTGTAACAGGGGGCGTGCAAGTATATATGATATCTGTCCGCGGCGCAGGAGTGGCAAGGGATAGGGTATGTGACAAAAATCACAATGGCCGGGCGGCGAGGTTTTTCGGGGAAGTGCTTGCGTGGGCGGGCACGGTGGCAGGCGCCTGAAAGGTGTTCTGGTTACGTATGTGGGGGAAAGAAAAGGCAAGTTTGATTGAGCGCTCAGGGTGTTCCGAAAGACAGATGGCAAAAAAGGAAGGGGCGTCGTGAAAAAGTCTAGATATGTCAGATGTGCTTCCATTTCGTGAAAATATGCATTTGGATGCCAGAGTTGCTTGCAACCTTTGCTCAATCCATGTAAATGCCTATGGACCATCCGGCATCAGCCGTAGGGTTTTGGGTCTTCGGAGATGGGCAAAGTTGTATTATTCCATGTGGTTGATTGGGTGCTGGAGGTGTTTGTGAAAAAAACGCACAAGCCTCTTGACCAGATGCCGCCTGCTTTGTTAAATCTCTCACAAATGCTGCGGAGTAGTCGCCCGTAGCGGTTTGAGTTTTCGATGGAGCCCCAAAAGGCAGGGGGACACAGTTCGTACCTGCTTTTTAGTCTCCATCGGAAAGATGGACCCTGAAATGGGAAAAAGGCTTTTAGGTAAAACCTTTAATTTCGTTGTGTTGGAGGATTAAGGTATGCCGACTTATGTAGACCCGTCTAAGTGCGATGGCTGCAAGGGTGGCGAAAAGACCGCCTGCATGTACATCTGCCCCAATGACCTCATGATCCTGGACCCCGAAGCCATGCGTGCATTCAACCAGGAGCCCGAAGCATGCTGGGAATGCTACTCCTGCGTGAAGATTTGTCCTCAGGGCGCAATCACCGCTCGCCCCTACGCTGACTTCGCTCCCATGGGCGGCACTTGTATTCCCATGCGCTCCGCTGATTCCATCATGTGGACCGTCAAGTTCCGTAACGGCAACGTCAAGCGCTTCAAGTTCCCCATCCGCACCACCCCCGAAGGTTCCCTCAAGCCCTTCGAAGGCAAGCCGGAGCCGACCAACCTGGACGACGAACTGCTGTTCACCGAAAAGGAACTTGTAAAGCCCATCGAAGCCCTGTGCCAGAAGTTTGAAGTCGCTGAAGCCGACATCACCATGGTCAAGAAGGCTTCCGCTGTTTAATCGCAGCGTAGCGTAACAAACGAAAAAATTTCCTACAGGAGATATTATCATGCCGATGATTCCCGTTAAGGAACAGCCCCGTGGTGTTGCGATTGCCGAACCGGTGATCAAGGAACACGACGTTGACATCCTGATGGTTGGTGGTGGTATGGGTAACTGCGGCGCAGCTTTCGAAGCTGTGCGCTGGGCAGACAAGTTTGCTCCCGACCTGAAGATCCTGCTTGTGGACAAGGCCGCTCTTGAGCGTTCCGGTGCCGTTGCACAGGGCCTTTCCGCCATCAACACCTACCTTGGCAAGAACAATGCCGACGATTACGTCCGCATGGTTCGTACCGACCTGATGGGCCTGGTTCGCGAAGACCTTATCTTCGACCTTGGCCGTCACGTTGACGATTCCGTTCACCTGTTCGAAGAGTGGGGCCTGCCCTGCTGGATCAAGGACGAGCACGGCCACAACCTGGACGGCGCAGCCGCCAAGGCAGCCGGCAAGTCCCTGCGTAACGGCGACGAATGCGTTCGTTCCGGCCGTTGGCAGATGATGATCAACGGTGAGTCCTACAAGTGTATCGTTGCAGAAGCCGCCAAGAACGTTCTGGGCGAATCCCGCATCATGGAGCGCATCTTTGTTGTGAAGCTGCTGCTCGACGCCAAGGAAGAAAACCGCATCGCCGGTGCCGTGGGCTTTAACCTGCGCGCCAACGAAGTGCACATCTTCCGCACCAACGCCATGGTTGTGGCTTGCGGCGGCGCCGTTAACGTGTACAAGCCCCGCTCCACCGGTGAAGGCCTGGGTCGTGCATGGTACCCCGTTTGGAACGCAGGTTCCACCTACACCATGTGCGCACAGGTCGGCGCAGAAATGACCATGATGGAAAACCGCTTCGTGCCCGCCCGCTTCAAGGACGGTTACGGCCCGGTTGGCGCATGGTTCCTGCTCTTCAAGGCCAAAGCCACCAACTACAAGGGTGAAGACTACTGCGCAACCAACCGCGCAATGCTGAAGCCCTACGAAGATCGTGGCTACGCTAAGGGTCACGTTATTCCCACCTGCCTGCGTAACCACATGATGCTTCGCGAAATGCGCGAAGGTCGCGGTCCCATCTACATGGACACCAAGACCGCCCTGCAGTCCACCTTCGAGACCATGACTCCTGCTCAGCAGAAGCACCTCGAAGCCGAAGCATGGGAAGACTTCCTCGACATGTGCGTGGGGCAGGCCAACCTTTGGGCTTGTATGAACATTCAGCCCGAAGAAACCGGTTCTGAAATCATGCCCACCGAACCTTACCTGCTCGGTTCCCACTCCGGTTGCTGCGGTATCTGGGCCTCCGGCCCCGACGAGCCCTGGGTGCCCGAAGACTACAAGGTTCGCGCTGCCAACGGTAAGGTGTACAACCGTATGACCACCGTTATGGGCCTGTGGACCTGCGCAGACGGCGTTGGCGCTTCCGGCCACAAGTTCTCCTCCGGTTCCCATGCTGAAGGCCGTATCTGCGGCAAGCAGATGGTGCGCTGGTGCGTAGACCACAAGGACTTCAAGCCCACCATAGCTGAAGATTCCAAGGCTCTGGCTGACCTGATCTACCGCCCCTACAAGAACTACATGGCTGGCAAGGACGCTTCCACCTGCCCCGTGGTGAACCCCGAGTACATCTCGCCCAAGAACTTCATGATGCGTCTCATGAAGTGCACCGACGAATACGGCGGTGGCGTGGGTACCTACTACACCACTTCCGAAGCAGCTCTGAACACCGGCTTCCATCTGATGGACATGCTGGAAGAAGACTCCCTGAAGCTGGCCGCCCGCGACCTGCACGAACTGCTCCGTTGCTGGGAAAACTACCACCGTCTGTGGACCGTGCGCCTGCACATGCAGCACATCTCCTTCCGGACGGAATCCCGTTACCCCGGCTTCTACTATCGCGCAGACTTCATGGGTCTGGACGATGCCAAGTGGAAGTGCTTCGTGAACTCCAGGTACGACGTGAAGACCGGTGAAACCACCATCTTCAAGAAGCCCTACTACCAGATCATTCCCACTGCCTAATCATCTGAAGTAGGCTAGAGAACCCCCGGGCGGTTGCGGGAAACCGCAACCGCCCTTTTCCTTCCCTGACCCAGACGGTCTAAGCCGGGGCAGTAAGTAAATGCGCCTTATTGTCTGGGCTTAGGCCGTTTTGATGAAGAGGCCTGAAACATCCGTAGGGAGGATTGCAAGAATGTCGAACTCCATACTCGTCGTCGGCGGCGGCTTCAGCGGTATTACAGCCGCGCTGGAGGCTGCGGAACTCGGCTACGAAGTGTACATCGTCGAGAAAAGCCCATTTCTTGGCGGCCGGGTGGCACAGCTGAACAAATATTTTCCCAAGCTCTGCCCTCCGTCCTGTGGCCTGGAAATCCAGTTCCAGCGCATCAAGAAAAACCCCAATGTGAAATTCTTTACCCAGGCCACGGTGGAATCCGTGGCGGGCGAGGCGGGCAATTTTACGGTGACACTGAATGTCGCCCCCCGCTGCACCGCTCCCAGCAGCGCCAACCTTGGCGAACTTGCAGAAAGCCTTGAAGGGGAAGTGAGCGATGCCTTCAACTTCGGCCTCTCCACCCGCAAGCCTCTGTACATGGACACCCCTTTCGGATTCCCCAACCGCTATGTGCTGGAAAAGGACAACCTTTCCAAGGCTGACAAGCTGAAGATAGGCTCCAATGCGCACTGTGACCTGAACGAATCGGAAAAGAACGTGGTGCTGAACGTGGGCAGCATTGTGCTTGCCACGGGATGGAAGCCCTACGACGTGACCCGGCTTTCCAACCTTGGGGCAGGCAAGATCAAGAACTGCGTTTCCAACATGCAGCTTGAGCGTCTGGCTTCTCCCAACGGCCCCACCGACGGAAAGATCACCCGTCGCACAGACGGCAAGGCTCCCAAAAAGATCGCCTTTGTGCAGTGTGCGGGCTCCCGTGACCAGAATCACCTGAATTTCTGTTCCTACATCTGCTGCATGGCCTCCCTGAAGCAGGCTCTGTATGTTCGTGAACAGTATCCCGATGCGGAAGTCACCATCTACTACATCGACCTGCGCACCCCCGGACGCTACGACAAGTTCATGCGCAAGGTGACCGCCGACGAGATGATTCATCTGGTCAAGGGCAAGGTTGCCGGCGTGGAGAGCGATGCCGCCACCGGCGATGTGATTGTTGAAGTGGAAGACGCCGTGAAGGGCGAGAAGAAGAAAGTTCGCCACGATATGGTTGTGCTTGCCACCGGCATGCAGCCCAGTCTGGCAGGTGAAAAGAATCCGTTCGGCGTCCAGCTTGATGAAGATGGTTTCGTTATCGGCGGCGAGGCCAAGGGTATTTTCGCAGCCGGCTGCGCCACGAAGCCCCTGGATGTCATGCGCACCGCGCAATCCGGCACAAGTGCCGCGCTTAAAGCTATCCAGACGGTGCGAGGGAGGTAGTTCATAATGGCCGATAAAATTGGCGTATACTTTGACCAGTCGGCTCTCGGCATCATTGACGGCGAGGAGCTTGCTGCACACGTTTCCAAGAAGTTCGGCGGTGCATGTCCCGCCGTGAAGGTCTTCCCGGTGCTTGCCGCGGAAAGTGCCCGTGCGGAAATCCGCGCGGACATAGAAGAGAACGGGCTGAACGGCGTGCTGCTGTGCGGTTCTTCTCCCCGCGTTGACTGGGATATCTACAACTTTGAAGGGGTGATCGTCGACCGCGTGAACCTGCGCGAGCAGTGTGTCATGTCGTTCCGCGACGCAGACGGCTCCGTGCCCGAGGCCGGTGACGATGCCCCCGAACTGCTCATGCTCATGGCAAAAGACTATGTGAACATGGGCATCTTCAAGATGCAGAAGACCGGAATTCCCACTCCGCCCGAGTTCGAGACGGTGAAGACCATTCTCGTTGTCGGCGGCGGCTGGGCGGGCCTGACCGCTGCCAAGCAGGCGGCGGACTACGGGTATGACGTGATTGTGGTGGAGAAGGAGGCTGAACTGGGCGGCCGCGCCAAGGGCATGCTCAAGACCGTTCCGCTGGAATATCCCTACACCGACGCCCATGCCACAGGCATAGAAAACAAGATTGCCGCTGTGACCGAGAATTCCAAGATCAAGGTTATTACCGGCGCGCGTCTTGAAATGCTGGAAGGTCTGCCCGGACAGTACACCGCCACCGTCAAGGGTGAGCAATATTCTGTGGGTGCCGTGGTGCTGGCCGCCGGCTGGGTTCCGCAGAATACCAAGGTGCTCGGCCCGCTGGGCTACGGCTCGGTACCCAACGTGGTAACCGCCGCCGAGTTTGAGAAGATGGCCAAGGAAGGAACCCTTTCCGCCAAGCGCGTGGCCTTTATCCTGAACACGAGCCTTGTGGACGGTGGTGACATTTACGCCCCCGTGTGCGCTGAGGAAGCCGAGCCGGCAGCCAAGAAAGAAGGCGAGGAAGAAGCTCCCAAGTATGTGCACAAGGACCTTGAGTCCGTACGTCACCTGCCCATCTCCAACGCCATCAGCTCCGTGGTTGCCCTGAAGCAGGCCAACTATGTGTGCGATACCTTTGAAGACGGACAGGCCTTCATACTCTATGATTCCATGGTGGTGCAGGGCATTCATGAGCGCTACTACAAGGCTGCCCAGAACCGTCTGGGCATTATGATGTCCAAGGCGGACATCAAGAGCGTTACCGCCGAAGGCGATGGCGTTCTCGTTTCCGCAGCCAACACGCTTATGGGCGGCGATGTGGATATTCCGGTGGATATGGTGGTTCTGCCCACGGGTATAGTGCCCGCCACGGCAAAGGATCCCATTATGAACTTCGTGTACCGTCAGGGACCGAACTTCCCGGATCTGGAACTGTTTGAAGGGTATGCGGATTCCAACTATATCTGCTTCCCCTACGAAACCCGCCGCACCGGGGTGTATGCCGCCGGTTGCGTACGTCAGCCCATGATGCTGGATGCAGCCGAAGAAGACGCCATAGGCGCCACCCTGAAGGCCATTCAGTGCATTGAGTCTGCCAACCGCGGCGTGGCTGTGCATCCGCGTTCCGGCGACCTGAGCTACCCGGTGTTCAACTTTGTGCGCTGCACCCAGTGCAAGCGCTGCACGGAAGAATGTCCCTTCGGCGCACTGGATGACGACGAAAAGGGAACGCCGCTGCCCAACTACAGCCGCTGCCGCCGTTGCGGTACCTGTATGGGTGCCTGCCCCGAGCGCGTTATCTCCTTCGACAACTACAACGTCGACCAGATAGGCACCATGATCCGCGAAGTATACGTTCCGGACAACATGGAGACCGGCGGTCCGCGCGTCATCATCCTCGCCTGCGAGAACGACGCATATCCCGCGCTGGATATGGCCGCTATCCGCGGCAAGAAGTGGAGCCCCTACGTGCGTATTATTCCCGTGCGCTGCCTTGGCTCCGTGAATGCCATCTGGGTTGCGGATGCCATGTCCAAGGGCATAGACGGCGTGATGATGCTCGGTTGCAAATACGGTGACGACTACCAGTGCCACTTTGTCAAGGGATCGGAAATCTGCAACCGCCGCAAGGACAACATTGCCGAAACGCTTAACCGTCTCGGCGTGGAACCTGACCGCGTGGAACAGTACGAAGTCGCCATAGACGAGTACGACAAGGTGCCGGATATGATCGAAGAGTTCATGAATATGATCTTCGAAAAGGGTCCGAACCCGTTCAAGGGCTACTAGGAGGAGACGGAACATGGCTCAGCCCGTAAGAATAGAACCTGATCTTCAGTTTGTAAAAGAGTTGCAAGCTGTTGGTGGGGACTCGCTGAAAAAGTGCTATCAGTGCGCTACCTGCAGTGTGGCCTGCCCCATCTCTCCTGCGAGCAACCCGTACCCCCGCAAGGAAATGGTATGGGCCTCCTGGGGGCTCAAGGAAAAACTCATAAACAACCCCGACATCTGGCTCTGCCACAACTGCGGCACCTGCTCCGACCTGTGCCCGCGGGGTGCCAAGCCCGGTGACCTGCTCAGCGCCCTGCGCAACATGGCGTACCAGCGCGTGAACCTCTTCCCGGCCATAGGGAAGTGGATGAGCAGCCCCAAGTATCTGATTCATCTCATCGCCATTCCGGCGATCATATGGGCGATTGTGTGGTTCATCCGCGCATCGCAGCTTGGTACCGCGTTCCCGGTCACTCCGTCCGGTGACATTGTGTTCGGGCTGCTTTTCCCGGGCGACTTCACCATTGACCCCATTTTCATGGCGACCTTCTTCGGCATGGTGTTCTGCTTCTTCAAAGGCACGAAGAACCTTATTGACTCCTTCAAACCTGAGGGGACGACACTGGTTCTGGGCAAGCAGAAGCCGCTGCTCATGTGCCTGAAGGACGTGCTGCTTGAAGAAGTGATGACCCACAAGAAGTTCAAGGACTGCGGCGATGACCGTTCCGACCGCAAGGCCGGGCACATGCTGGTCTTCTACGCCTTCCTTGCCCTGATGGTGGTTACCGGCCTTATCGCGGTTGCCCACTGGGGCGGAAAGGTTATTCCGGCCATAGACCTGCTGCACACCCCCCTGAATCTTACCAACCCGGTGAAGATTCTGGCGAACGTGGGCGCGATCATGCTGATCGTGGGTCTGGCCATTCTGACCAACAACCGCCGCAGCCAGGACGACGCCAAGACCAAGTCCAACTATTACGACTGGTACCTGCTTAATGTCATCTGGGCTGTCGCCCTGACCGGCGTGCTTTCCCAACTGACCCGCCTGGCAGGCATTCCCCAGATTGCGTACGTTGTGTACTACCTGCATCTGGTCACGGTGTGGATGCTCTTTGCATACCTGCCGTGGTCCAAGCTGGGGCATCTGGTGTATCGCACCGCCGCGCTTACCTATGTACGTCACATGGGACGCCGTTAGGAACGACAGCGCGCTCCCGCACGGCGGGAGCGCGCTTTGAACGACTCTTACAGAAAATAATCTTTCCTTGAGTATAGGAGGCCCAAATGTCTGAAGAAGCACGCAGGGTTTTCAAGATGGAAACCATTCTTGGTGTCATCGCCGGTAAAAGCGGTGCCGATGTTGCCGATCTGCTCGGCTATCTTTCGCAGCGCGACCTTTCCCCGGAAGAATTGGGTGCCGTGGCTCCCATTGCCAAGGGATGGCTGTACAGCCTTGAGCCGCGTTTCATGAAGTGTGAGTATTCCGAGAACGTGGCGTTTGAAGAGTGGGCACAGAAGCAGGCCGCCGAACTGGGCGACAATGTTTCCATTGAACCCATTCCCGCAGCCGAAATGTCCGGAATTTCCGTTGTGCTGGACAAGATGGCGGACTCCAAGGCCGCCATTGCGGCCCAGGCAGGAGAAATTGCCGATCTGAAGGCCAAAGTGGCCGCACTGGCTCCCTTTGAAGGCAAGACCGCGACCCTTGAAAAGCAGGTTGCCGATCTGAACGGCAAGCTGGACAAGTCCAAGGCTGACCTGACTGCCGCACAGAAGGAACTGAAGACCTTTGACGGCAAGGTTGCCATCAGCGAAAAGGAAATCGAATCGTCCGTGAAGGATATGGTTTCCAAGGCTGTGAAGGAAGCTCTTGCCAACCTGCCCGTGGGCGCAGCCGTTGCGGGTGCCGCAGCCGGTGCTGTGGCTGCTGAGGCAGCCGCTCCTGCTGACGACTTTGGTTCCACCGACAGCAGCGGTGCTGTGCCGGATACCTTCGGTTTCGGAGCCTCCGGTTCCGGAGACGACGGTTTCGGCTTCTAAGCGAACCGCGTTTGACAGACGACGATAGAAAACCCGGTCCGCGAGGACCGGGTTTTTTAGCATGCTGACAAAGCCCCCCACGCGGGGGCTTGTTCGTTGTTAGCCGCCTATGGCGTTCATGCGTTTGTCTGCAACGGTGTGCTCCCGCATGTGCTGAAGCAGTTTGTAGCCCAGCGGTTTGCTGCGGTTGGCTGTTTCCAGCACGCGGCGTATCTGGGCCGGGGAGATTTTGGGGTTTCTGAGCAGCGGCCGCAGACGGTATTCCTTATCGGAAAAGAGGCAGGTGCGCAGTTTGCCGTCCGATGTGATGCGCAGGCGGTTGCATTCGGCGCAGAAGTGGTTGGACATGGGAGAGATGAAGCCAAGACGCCCGAGACCGCCTTCTATGCCGTAGAGACGGGCGGGACCGGCCCTGCGTTCGCCGGGGGCAAGGGTGGTGAGCGTGGCGAGGGAGCGCGCGGACTCCAGAATATCCGCAGCGGCCCAGAAATTATCCTGTGTCCAGCGGTTGCACTGGCCCATGGGCATGAACTCGATGAAGCGCACGTCCACGGGATTATGGCGGGCAAAGTTGACGAACACCGGCAGCTCATCGTCGTTGATGCCTCTCAGGGCCACGGCGTTCAGCTTAACGCGCATGCCTTCTTCCAGACATTCGTCAATGGCGCGGGTGACGTTGCGCAGCATGTCCCGACCTGTGATGTGCTGGAACTTGGCCCTGTCGAAGGTATCGAGCGAGATGTTCAGGTGGCGCACCCCCATATCCCGCAGGGGGCGTATCTTGCCGGAAAGCATGGTGGCATTGGTGGTGATGCGCAGGTCCAGCGCCGGGTGGCGATTGAGAAGCTGCCCGATGAGGTGGAGCAGATTTTTGCGTACAAACGGTTCGCCGCCGGTGAGCCGGACCTTGGAGATGCCCATGTCCACGGCGATATCCACCAGCCTGATCATCTCCTCATAGCTGAGGATATTGTCATGGCGAAGGAACTGTGGCTCTCCGCCGCTCCAGCAATACAGGCAGCGCAGGTTGCAGCGGTCGGTGACAGAAAACCGCAGGTAGTTCACGCTGCGTCCGTGGGCATCTGCAACGCCTTGCGCAGCGGGAACCAGAGGGGTGGCGGACGTGGTTTTGGTCATAATGCGGCTATGATGCGGCGGGCCATTTCCAGATCCGCCGGATAGTTGATGTTGAAGAAAGGAAGCGACTCCCTGCTGGTGTACGGTATGTATAATCTGGCCGATGCGTCAATGACCCGGCTGAGTTTATAGACATCGTTTTTTACTGCCTGCTCGAAATAGGGCAGGGCGGCGAATTCGTATATGGCCACCAGCGATTCTATGAAGCCTGTTTCCACCTGCAGGAAGGTGGTCATAAGGGTTGTCTCTGTGCGGTCATTACGCCTTGCGATCAGCTTGCGCAGGGTTTCGGTGTCCATGAAGGGCAGGTCGCAGGACAGAACCATGACCGGCCCCTGCGCGGCGCGTAATGCGGTCATGACACCCCCGATAGGGCCAAATCCTTCCTGCTCATCACACAGCCACAAATAGCCCGGAGCGTGCGGTTTATGTGCCCGGCCGGATATCCAGACCTCGTCCGCCACTTCCGCAAGCAATGCGCAGGAGCGGGTGAGCATGTCCGGTTCTGTTTCGCCGTACAGCCGTATGGCTGTTTTGTCGTTGCCGAGACGGGTGCTCAGGCCGCCCGCAAGCACCACGCCCGTTATGCCGTTGGCAGGGCGCGAGGCGTTCACCTGAGTACCCTGCCCGCCTTGTCTTCGAAGACGGAGAAACGGGTTTCGCGGTCACGGGCAAAGCCTACGAGCGTGGCTCCGTGCTCACGGGCCATATCCACGGAGGCCGTGGTAACAGCCGAGCGGCTGACGATGAACCGGAAACCTGCCCGGAGCGCCTTGGCACACAAGCTGGCAGTGACACGGGCCGAAACCAGCATGACCGCGCCGGAACAGGTGACGTTATTCCGGCTGGCCCAGCCTGCAAGCCTGTCCAGACAGTTGTGCCTGCCTATGTCTTCTGTGCGGTGCAGAATGCGCATGCTGCCTGCATCCAGAATGCCTGCCCTGTGGAAGCAGCCGGTATCGTCCCACAGGCCTTCGCTGCCCATGAACAGGGCCATGGCGTCCAGAAGTTGCTGCGCGGGAACGCTGGGAACCGGCAGTTCCGTGCGGGAGAGCTGTTCGCCGAGCCGGACGCGGAATTCTGTTTCGGCCAGAGGTTCCACGGACGCGGCGCGGCCCATGCCGCCCATATCCAGCAGAACGTGGCCGAGGGCAAGGTCCGGCAGGTCGCAGGGCCAGGCCCACAGGCGTTTAGGCGGGGCAAAGTCGGTATGGACGAGAACGGGAACCTCGCGGCTTACGATGTCGCCGCACTGTTCCCAAAGGCCGTCACGGAAGCGGCTTATGGCCTCTTCCCGCGGTGCAGCGGCAGGACCCCCCTGCAGGCCGGAAATGGTTTCGGTAGGCATGTCAGAACCCCCAGGCGGAAAGTGTGGGCCGGGAGAGTCCTTGCTCCCGGGCGAGTATGTCCAGTGTGAGCGATTCCAGATCGTCGAGTACGGGAATGCTTACAGCGTCCAGTTCCCGGAAATCGGTTGTTTTGATGTAGCAGTTGCAGGTTCTGCATACGTGCACCTCAAAGCCTGTTTCGCCTTCTGCCTTGAAGTATTCCAGCTTCTTGTGGTCTTCTTCGCCGCAGAACGCGCACTGCAGGCGCTTGGCACGGTATTCCGCCCGACAGAACGAACAGGTGAGGTGGCGGAAGCCTTCTTTTTCGTGCAGCGAAGCCATGATGGGCATGGATCCGCAGCACGGACAGTGCCCGAACGCCCACGGTTCGTCATTATTGTGCAGTTCTGCGAGAAGCAGGCCTGTGGCTTGCAGCGAAGGCGTGATGCTGCCCTGCACGAGAAAGCGGACAAGGCTGGGGGCGTCCGGCAGGCGTGCGGCCCAGTCTGCGAAAAATTCGGAGCTGTCGTGCAGAAAGGCGGTGCAGGCATCGGCGAGCTGGAAGCTGCCGTCTTCCAGTGCCTTGCGTACGATAACGGCGGATTGGGCCAGCGGGCCGCCGGAAGCCTCCATCAACGCCAGCAGCTTGCCGAAGAGAATGGCTGTCTGCTTGGCATCGTAGGGAAACTGTTCGCGGGGGAGCAGGGGCAGCCCCTGCACATGGGCGTCCGGCGTGGCGAGATGCTCGGGTAACTGCACGCTGACGGCGGCGCGCGAAGCCAGTTGCAGCGCGGCGGTGTCGGAAACGATGTCGAGCAGGGCGGCAGGCAGGAAATCTTTCTTGCGGAGCGAGGTGAGCTTGCGTTCCAACTGCTTCTGTTCCTTTTCCAGTTCGAATTTCATGAGATCTCCTGATGGGGAATGATGAAAATGTAGTTCGCGCGATAGGACATAGTAGCCACGAACGGCGAAATTTCAATGTGAAAAAATCATAATCTTGATTTTGCACCATATCTGTTTGTATGCGTAAGAATGAGTCTCTTTTGCCACGTGCAGGGTGCCAATGTGAACCATAGATTACAAAAAGTGTCCTTGTGTCGGGTGGAGCGGTTGTTTGCGCAGGATGCTCGTTGCGTGCAGAGAGTGCCGACCATACGGGGCTTGTGTCTCTGCCGCATTAGGATATGGTGTCGGTCAATCTTTACCGTATTCCGCTTCTGCAACACGATTCATCCCGTCTTTGTCGTCCGCAGGCGTGTTTCGGGTTTCTGCGATGCTGCGGAACCGGAAAACGGCCGGGCGCATGAAGGAAAAGGAGCCTGCAATGAGCACTGATCACGCTACACGTACCGCCGGGCAGGGCGGGAGCCTGTCTGCCGCCATGAACGGGATAACTGCGCTGAACCAGCGTATGCCCATGCCGGATATTGCCCGTTTTCTGGGCATTGTTCTGGTGTATTACGGGCATATCATAGAACGGGTGATGTATCTGCATGACCCCACGGCGACTATGCACTACAAGCTCATCTATTCGTTCCACATGCCGTTCTTTTTTCTGCTGGCGGGGTATGTGGCGGACGCGGGCAAGGGGCATCTGCCTCTGCGGCTGTTTCTCAGGCGGCAGGCGGCATCGCGGCTGGTCCCGTATCTGTTCTTTTCTGCCTTGCTGATACTGATGAGTCTTGTGCTGCCGGGGCATTTTGTGCTGGCAGACGTGACCTCGGCACAGGGATACATGAAAGGGATGCTCACCACCTTGCTGGGCTTTCCCGTTTTCAACATTCCGCTCTGGTTTTTTGTAAGCCTGTTTGCCGTGGAGCTGCTGCATTACGGGACGGGCAGGTTTTTGAACACGGATTTCAGGCTGCTGGCGGCTGCCGTGCTTTTTTATATAGGCGGCTATTACCTGACCCTGAAGGTGCAGTTCTTTCCGGGAGCGAACCTGTGGTTCGTATATGAAGCGCCTGTGGTGTATGCCTTTTATCTGGCAGGGGTGTTTTTGCGCAGGAAGGGGTTTTTATTGCGCAGGCCTTCTGTTTCCGCATTGCTGGGAGGGATTGCCGCATGCGCGTTTGTCGTGGCACTGACCTTTACCCTGAACAAGGGGCCGTTCCGGTTCTTTGATGCCGTGGTCATTGTGCTGGGCGGGCACGGGCATCTATTCTGGTTTCCCTTTACGGCGCTGGCGGGGAGCGTGATGCTTCTGCTGGCAGGCTCTTTGTGCGGTAACAGCAGATCGCTGCGGTATCTGGGAGAGAATACGCTTATTTTCTTCTGTCTGAACGGGGTGTTTTATCATTTCTTCAACGGGCCGTTTGCCGAATGGTTTATGGCAAGCCTGCCCGTTAATCCGGTCACGGTCACGGCGGCGGGAAGCGGCTTTACGGTGCTGAGTCTGGCCTGCTGCGTGCCTGCCGTGGTGTTTCTGCGCCGGTATCTGCCGCAACTGGTGGGCAGGCCAGCACAAGACGGCCCCCTGCTGCGTCCGCTCATCGGAAGAAACAGGGGGCCGGCGTAGAAGGAGACGGAGGAGAGAGGGGCGGAAGACGAAAGAATGTTTCTGCCGGAAACGGGGAGAACGAATCTGGCTGGCGGATTGTACCCCGCAGCGGATGTGGTATCATTCGGCTAGGCACGTCATGAGGTGAGGCGGGTCTTGAGACAGCCGGGAGGAACCGTGAAGAAGCTGTTCGGGCAAGGAATTGGGCGGCAACCGATATGGCTGGTAGCGATGCTGTTGAGTACAGTGTGCTGGGCCGGAGTGGCGATGGCTGGTGCCGAGGGCGCCTATGCGCCCAGAAACGGAACCCATGAGGCGCAACCGGGTGAGCAGGATGAACGGGTTGACATGGGCGGGCAAGGCGAACCGGACGGGGCCAATCGTTCGATCGTATTGGTCATAGAGAGTTACCACGCCGAATTTCAATGGGATAAATCCTATCTTGCAGGCATCCGTGCCGGACTGGGCGACGGAGTGGACCTGCACTCTTTTCAGATGGACACCAAGCGGCTACCGCGAGAGCGGTTTTTGGAACAAGCGGAAGCCGCGCTTGCCTTTTACCACGAATTGAAGCCCGACCTCGTGATTATTGGGGACGACAACGCGGCAGCCATGTTGGGCAGTCGTCTCGTGAACGAGGGAGTGCCTGTGGTCTACCTTGGAGTGACCGGAAATCCGCGCGGGTACGGCCTTTACGGGGCACCCAACGTGCTGGGGGTGCTGGAGCGCCCACTCGTTAAACGTTCTGTGTTGTTGCTATCGGAACTGCATCCGGGGCTTCGCAAGGTACTTGCCTTGTTTGACGCAAGCCCTACGGCTGCCGCCGTACTGGTGGAGCTGCTGGACGGCGAAGAGCATTTTTATGTGGAAAACGCCGAATGCAGGATGCACTTGGTGGCCTCTTACCATGAATGGCAGGAGATGGTGCTGCACAGTGCGGAAAACGGGTACGATGCCATTTTGCTGGGAACGTATTTCACGTTGCATGAACAGGACGGGGATGTGGTGGCGGACGAGGCTGTGATGTCGTGGATGCATGCCCATTCTCCGGTGCCTTATTTTGCGCTGTGGGATTTCAGCATAGGAGCGGGTAAGGCTGCCGGAGGCTTTGTCATGCGGGGTGAGGAACAGGGGCGGGCGGCAGCGGTACTTGCCCGTGTATTGCTTGAGGGCAATCAAGGTGGGGCTGTGCCGCAAACGACACAGCCCGTTCTGGTGTTCAGCAAAAGGGAGATGGCCCGCTGGGGCATTGTTCCTGATCCCAAAACGCGGGAACGGATGCTCTGGGTGGAGTGAGTGTCCGTAATAGCTTCACGCTGCAAGATGCCATCCCGCTTCCGGGGTTTTGTGGTGCCCCGCTCTAAGCCTCTTTTGCGGCACTGTGCTGGTAGATGTGCACGTCGCGCTGCGGGAAGGGGATGCTGATGCCGTTGGCGTCCAGTGCCAGCTTGAGGGCCTCTGTCAGGCGGAACCGCACATCCCAGTAATCTGATGTGTTCACCCACGGGCGGATGACAAAGTTGACGCTGGAGTCTGCCAGTTCCGCAAGTGCCACGGTGTAGGCAGGGTCCTTGAGAATTTTTGGCTCTGCATCCAGCACGGCGGTGATGACCTCGCGCGCCTTGGCCGTGTCGTCTGCGTATCCGATGCCCAGTGTCAGGTCTATGCGCCGGGTGTCGTTGCCGGTGACGTTGGTGATGACCTGCCCCATGATGAGGCTGTTGGGAATGATGATTCGCTGGTTATCCGGCGATTTGAGCACCGTGTTGAACAGGTTTATGGACACCACGGAGCCGGATATGCCGGCTACCTGAACGAAGTCGCCGAAGGTGAAGGGGCGGAAGAGCACCAGCATGACGCCGGAGGAGAAGTTGCCCAGATTGTCCTTCATGGCCAGACCGACAGCCAGACCCACAGTACCCAGAATGGCGATGAACGAGGTGGTGTCTATGCCGACCTGCGAGGCTGCCGCGATGAGCACCGTGGCCATGAGCACGTAGTAGGCCACGCCGCGCAGAAAGTTGATGAGCAGCAGGTCCAGCGCCTTCAGTTCCATGGCCTTGCGCAGCAGGTTGGCAAGGCGTCTGGCTATCCAGTTGCCGATGATGAGGATGAGCAGCGCAACAACGAAGTTTGTGCCATTTTTGGCGGCCCACAGGACCAGTGTGTCGCCGTATTGCTCCAGCAGTTCGGCCATGAGAATTCCTCCGTATGATGTCGTTTGTCGCCATCATACAGGGTTGTTGGTCCGGAGCAATGAGAAATGCGCCGCACTTTTCGGAGTGCGACGCATGATTGTAGTGGATATCCGGGTTACTCAGGCTACTTGGGCGGCACGGTCAGCACGGTCAGGAGTCGCTGCATGCGGCTGCGCGCAACGTACAGTCTTTCAGCGCTTGAGCCGTTTGCCCATGGAGAAGGCCTTGCCCAGAAAATCGCCCACGGCGTAATATTCGCGGCTGACAGGGGTGAAGATGACGGGGTCTACCTTGAGCAGGTCCGGCAGACCGTCTTCGCGCAGTACGCCCTTTTCTACCTTTACGTCTTTGATTTCGCCGATGAACTGGGTGTGCAGTCCCACTTCCACGGTCTGGGTCAGGGCGCATTCCAGCACCACGGGAAACTCGTTCACGTAGGGGGCGTCCACAAATTCTGCCTTGATGGGGGTAAGCCCCAGCGCGGCGAACTTATCCTCATCTCTTCCTGAAAAAATGCCTGCGTAGTCCGCCTGTTCCAGAAAGGCGCGGGGGGTGATGTTAACCGTGAACGCGCCGCGTTCCATGATACTGCCGTGGGTGTAGGTGGCAGCGCGCAGCGAAACAGCCACGCTGGGCGGCTTGGAGCAGCAGATGCCGCCCCATGCGGCGGCCATGATGTTCGGGCGGTTTTCCCGGTCATAGGAACCCACGAGGAAGAGAGGGGCGGGGTAGGCTATGGTTTTGGCACCGATGGATGTCTTCATCTTGCTATCTCCTTAGGAAACGGGATTCCGGACGGTCTTCAGGGGGCATGCCGAACAGCGCGCTGTATCCGTAGCATAATCGTGTGGCGAAAAAAGGACAAATGTGGTGATGGTGCCACGGCAGCCTGCGGGGGCGTTACCTTTGCCATGCCCTTCGGGCACGCGCTCATGGCGCTGCATACCACGGATATCCCAAATTGCCAAATTTGTCGCCTGCGATGCTTGCGTGCTGTGCGGGTTTCTGCTAGCGGATTCTGATGTACAGGATTTTCGGGCGGTTCAGTGAATTTTTGCCAGCCGTCCGGTCCCTTTTGGACGTCACCATTTTTCAGGAAGGAAGAAGGATATGCTCAGAAAAAGCACTTTGCTTGTTGCCGCCCTCAGTTTTGTTCTGCTCTTTGGTTCCATGGCCTTTGCACAGAAGCATTATGTGAACGGCATTGACGCCAACTACCCTCCCTTCGGCTACATTGACGCCAGCGGCAAGCCCGCCGGATTTGATGTGGATTCCCTGAACTGGATTGCCGAGAAGATGGGCTTTACCGTGGAGCACAAGCCCATGGAATGGTCCACCATCGTGCAGAGCCTGGTTTCCAAGAAGATTGACCTTGTGTACTCCGGCATGTCCATCACGGAAGAACGCGCCAAGCAGGTAAACTTCTCCGACCCCTACTGGAAGGTCGCGCAGGTTATCGTGGCCAAGAAGGACTCCGGCCTTACCGTTGACGGCGCGATGAAGGGCGGCAAAGCTCTAGGCGTGCAGTCCGGCACCTCCGAAGCGGATTCCCTGCAGAACATGGTGGGCAAGGACGGCTACAGCTATGATCTGAAGTACTATGATTCCGCCCCGCTCGCCATTATGGATATCCTGAACGGCCGCGTTCCCGCAGCCGCCATGGACATTGCCCCTGCCAATGACGCTATTGCCCACGGCAAGGACATTGAGATTGCGGGTGAGTTCGGCGAACCCGAGTTCTTTGGCGTGGCAGTGCGCAAGGACGATGCCGAACTGCTTGAGACCATCAACAAGGGGCTTAAGCTGCTCATGGCTGACCCCTACTGGGAAGAACTGAAGGCCAAGCACCTGAAGGACGGCTCCCACTAATTCCTGAGTTTTGCAGTTTTTCGGGCCGGAAGGTGGGGGAGATTTCCTGTCGCCTTCCGGCCTTTTTTTCTGTATAGCGTCCGTGCACGCACAACGATACAAGCACGGAGCGCGAAAGCCGTTTTTTCCGCGTGGCGCGGTTTTCCACACAACGAATCATGCAGCAACTTTCCGTAATCATGGACGCCCTGCCCTTCATTTTGCAGGGGGCAGGCGTTTCTCTGGCCATAGTCTGCTTTTCCATGGGGCTGGGTCTGCTTATGGGCGTGCCCATGGCGGTGGGGCTGGTGTATGGTCCTGCCCCGGTGCGCTGGCTCATCGGCCTGTACGTGTGGTTTTTCCGCGGCGTACCCATTCTGGTGCTGATGTTCCTGTTCTATTTCGGCATCTTTGATCTGCTGGATCTGGACCTGAACGCCATTTCCGCCGTTTCGCTGGTGCTGGGACTCACCAGTGCCGCGTATCAATCGCAGATATTCCGGGGGGCCATCCAGTCGCTGCCGCAGGGACAGCTCAAGGCTGCACGGGCACTGGGCATGAGCGACAGGCAGGGCATTGTTTCCATAATCCTGCCGCAGGCACTGCGGCTTTCCATTCCCGCCTGGTCCAACGAGTATTCCATAATTCTCAAGGATTCTGCGCTTGCCTACGTGGTGGGCGCCATGGATATTTTTACGCGCACGCATTTCGTGGCCTCACGCACGTATGAGCATCTGGCATTGTTCATCAACGCGGGGGTGCTCTACTTCATCATCACCCTTGTGGGCGTGAAGCTGCTGCTCGCCCTTGAGAAGAAAGTCCGTATTCCCGGTTATACCCAGTAAGGATGCATAGCATGACACAGACGCCTGTTCTGCGTGTTGAAAATATTCGTGTGACCCTTGGGGGCAAGAGTATTCTGAAGGATGTTTCCCTGTCCGTGAACAAAGGGGAGCTGAAGGTGCTTATAGGCCCCTCCGGTGCGGGAAAGTCTACCTTTCTGCAAAGTATAAACTGTCTTATCCATCCGGATTCCGGGGAGATATGGCTGGATGGCGAAAAGGTGGATATGGACCATAAGAGGCGGCTTTTCGAGTATCGCCAGCATGTGGGCATGATTTTTCAGGACTTCAATCTCTTTGACCATCTGCGCGCCGTGGACAACGTTTCCATAGCCCTGCGCAAGGTTAAGGGCATGAGCCGCAAACAGGCGCAGGAACGCGCCGTGGCAGAGCTGGAACGGGTGGGGCTGGGTAACAGGATGCACCTGTATCCGGCGGAGCTTTCCGGCGGGCAGAAGCAGCGTGTGGCCATTGCCCGCGCCCTTGCCATGGACCCCAACGTGTTGTTGCTGGATGAGCCTACTTCTGCTCTGGACCCGGAACTGGTGGGCGAGGTGCTGGCAGTTATCCGCGACCTTGCCCAGAGCGGGCTGACCATGGTTATGGCAACGCACCAGATGGATTTTGCCCGTGCGCTGGCGGATGAGATTGTCTTTATGCAGCAGGGAGCCATCATTGAGCAGGGGAGTCCCGCCGCACTGCTTGCCGCAGGCTCCGGAACGCGCACGGCGGATTTTTGCAGCCGTCTTTCCGACCTGTATCAGGAGATGTGCTAGTGGACGCCGAGTTTCTGGATATGCTCCTGCCCGCCCTGAACAAGGGGCTGTGGATGAGCGCCAAGCTGATAGTGCCCTCTGCCGTGTTCGGCACGCTGCTGGGCGTTGTGGTGGGAACGCTGCGTGTGTTCGGGGGCACGGCAGTGCGCCGCTTCTTTGACGGGTATACCGCCCTGTTCCGGGGGGTGCCGCTCATGGTGCAGCTGTTCATCTTTTATTTCGGGCTTCCGGCCTTCGGCATCTATTTTGAAGCGTATGGTGCTTCAGTCACCTGCTTCATCCTGTGCAGCGCGGCGTATCACTCGGAATACATCCGGGGGGCGCTGCATTCCATCCGCGACGGGCAGCTTAAGGCCGGGGCGGCACTGGGCATGAGCCGGGTGCAGACCGTGGCCTGGATAGTGGTGCCGCAGGCTTTTCGCAGGGCACTGCCGGGATGCGGGAACGAGATTATCTACCTTATCAAGTATTCTTCGCTTGCCTACCTTATTTCCTGCATGGAAGTGACGGGCGAGGCACGCGCCATTGCCGCCAAGACCTTTCGTTTTGCCGAGGTCTTTATGGTGCTGGCCCTGTATTACCTGTTTCTTGTCTCCATTGCCACGTGGCTGCTGAAGCGTATCGAGGATGCCCTGTACATTCCGGGTTTCGGACGCCAGAAGTAGCTTTTTACCCGTTTTTGCGTCAGCCGCAGGAGTGCGCTCATGACTTCTTCTCCCTCCCTTTCCCCGGACAGCAGGGCGCGGGCGGCGCTTGTTGCCGCCCTTGGTGCCGCCAAGATTCTGGAAAACCCCGGCGAGCCTTATGACCGCGATTCCTCCAGCTACACGGCGGTGCCGGACCTTGTGGTGCTGGCCGAGTGCGTGGAGGATGTGCAGCAGGTTATGCGCCTTGCCAACGAGCATGGGTTTGCCGTGATTCCCCGCGGAGGCGGCACCGGAACCTCCGGCGGCTGCGTGGCTTTGGGCGGCGGGGTGGTGCTCTCGCTGGAGCGCATGAACCGCATTGTGTCCATTCATACGGAAAATTTGGTGGCGGTGGTGGAGCCGGGTGTGATTACCCAGACCCTGCGTGACGCCGCAGCAGCCAAGGGGCTGTTTTATCCGCCGGACCCTGCGGGCATGGATGCTTCTACCATCGGGGGAAACGTGGCGACCAACGCAGGCGGTCCTGCCTGTGTGAAGTACGGCGTGACCCGCGATTACGTGCTGGGGGTGGAGGCGGTTACGCCCACGGGCGAGCGCATACGTGCCGGGGTGCAGACCCGCAAGGGCGTGGTGGGCTATGACATGGCGCACCTGCTGTGCGGTTCTGAAGGAACCCTTGGGGTTATTACCGGGCTGACGCTCAAGCTCATTCCGTTGCCTGCCGCCACGGTGGGGCTGGCGGCGGTTTTTGCCTCCATGGCGGACGCCATGCGCGCCGTGACCGCCATTCTTACTGCCGGGCATCTGCCTTCTGCCTTGGAATTTCTTGACCACAAGTGCCTGCAACTGGCGGGAGATGATCTGCCGTTCAGCGTTCCGGGCTGCACTGCCTCGTTGCTGATTGTGGAACTGGACGGAGCGCGCGACCAGATAACCGCTGAAATGGAAGCGGTGAAGGGCATATGTGTTGCCACGGGAGCCACCCACACCATGCCCGGAGGCACGGAAGAAGAGCGGGAGCGCATATGGGGCGTGCGCAGGCGCACCTCTACCCGTATTCGGGCGCATGCTCCCATCACCATCTCCGAGGATATTGCCGTGCCCATAGGGCGCATTGCCCCGTTCATTGAACTGGTGCCGGGATTTGAGGAGGAGTTCGGCCTGGATATTTTCTGTTTCGGGCATGCGGGAGACGGCAACATTCATCTTATTGTCACCGCGCCGGAACGCAGTGAAAAACACCGTGTGGATGACGGCATCCGCGCTATTGTGCAGCAGGTGCTGGATATGGGCGGAACGCTTTCCGGTGAGCACGGCATAGGCGAGGCCAAAAAGGGGCTGCTGCCCATGGAGCTTTCGCCGGAGTCCATCCGTCTGCAGCGGGGCATCCGCCGCGTGTTTGACCCCAACGGCGTGCTCAATCCCGGCAAGGTGTTCTGATTCCGGCCGGGTGAAACGACCCATAGGGTTACGATCGGCCATATCACTGCGCTCACCGCGATCACACGCTCACTGCGCTAGGTCGCGGATGGGCTGTGTTGTTCGCGCCTGCCCGTGAAGCGGATCTGCTCGAACAGCTTCTTCTTCTGCGTGGATGTGATGTGGAAGTACTGGTCCTGCGGAATGTAGATGTAGGGCACGTCTTCCGTTCTGCGGAAGAGGAAGTGCGAGAGAATCATCCGGTTTATAGCCTGATGCCCCACAATCATGAGCGCTTCTGCGTTTCCAGACAGGAACAGGGCCTTTTTCAGTCCCCTGTCCACGCGGGGCTTGAGCGTGACGTAGCCTTCGCCGCCGGGATACACGTAGTTGTATTTGTCGCGCTGGCGGCTGCGATATTCCTCCGGCAGGGTGTTTTTGATGTCTTCGTAGCGCATATGCTCACAGACGCCGGCGTTTATTTCGTCGAAGTCCGGCAGGGCGGTAACCGTGCAGCGGGTCTGCCCCTTGCGGATGGGGGCGGCTGTCTGGTGCGAGCGTTTGCGGGTGCTGGTGAAGACGTAGGGAATGCTGAAGCCGTGGAAGTGGCGGCCCAGCGCCTCTGCCTGCTCGAAGCCTTCCGGGGTGAGGTCTGAATCGCCGCCGATGCGTCCCTCCTGATTATACAGGGTCTGCCCGTGCCGAACCAGATAGAGGTTGCGTATCCAGTCCGAGACAAGGATGTCGCGGATGGTCACGTAGTACGGCACAGAATGGAACACCTGTTCGTCGATGATGCGGTTGGTCAGCGAATCCACCCGCACCCAGAACCGTTCACGCCCCAGCGGGGCGTAGATATCCTCATAATAGGTTATGCGCCGTTTGAAGCTGGCTATGGCCTGCTGCTCCGTGAGGCCGGAAAATTCCGGCAGCCTTGTCTTGCGGAGGATGCTGGCGTCCACCAGTTCCTGATCATCGTTGACGCACTCCACCCAGAGCACCGTGTGATCTTCCTGCGCCGATTCCAGCATGCGTCTGCGCTGGGTGCTCACATTGGTGGCGTCCAGAATGGCCACATGGCCGTCCGCCGCAAGAAAGGCCTGTGCGCGCTCCATGTTCATGCGCGCCAGTTCATCACGGGCCTCCCGTCCGTCCTGATTATCCGGGTGGTAGAATTCCGGACGCGAGGAGGCTGCGCCCAGAATCTCGCGCCGCAGGTCGCCGTTGTTGAAGATGCGCACGTTCAGGCCTTCCTGCGCAAGGCCTTCCTGCAACTTGGAGGCAACCGTGGTCTTGCCCCGTGCGGGCAGGCCGACCATGGCGATATAGAGTTTGTCCATGTTATCCTCCGTGTGTGCGCAGGGGCAGCTTTTGTGGCACGCTACGTGTGGCGGCCATAGAATGTGGTCATGCGGGCAAGCTGGCGATAGAATGCCGGTTCCATTTCCTCCGGGCGCAGACGCCATTCCCAATTGCCCGCAGGAACGGAAGGCGTGTTCATGCGCGCCTCTTCGCCGAGACCCAGCACGTCCTGCACGGGCAGGATGACCGTGTTTGCCACGCTGGACATAACCATGCGCATGGCCACCTCTGCCACGGTGGATTCGTCCACCGCGCAGCCTGCGAAGGTGGAAAAGTTTGAGCGGCCCTGTTCGCCCGCATCACGCGCAAACCATTCGCGCATGGTGGGGTTGTCGTGCGTGCCCGTGTAGAGCACGCAGTGGCGTTCGTGGTTCATGGGGGAGTCCGGGTTCTCAATGAGCCGGTCGCCGCCGAAGCCGAATTGCAGCACCTTCATTCCCGGCAGGTGGAAGGCATTTTTCAGTTCCCGCACGTCCGCCGTGATGACTCCCAGGTCTTCCGCGATGAGCGGCAGGGCGGTGAAATGGCGGCTAAGGGCGGAAAACAGGGCCATGCCCGGCGCATCCACCCACTGGCCGTTGATGGCGGTTTCCTCATCGGCGGGAATTTCCCAGTATCCGGCAAAGCCCCGGAAGTGGTCTACGCGCACCACATCTGCCATGGCGAAGTTATGCGCCATGCGTTGAACCCACCACGCAAAGCCGTCTTTCGCCAGTGCTTCCCAGTCATAGACGGGGTTGCCCCAGCGTTGGCCGGTTTTGCTGAAGTAGTCCGGCGGCACACCGGCCACGCTGACGGGAGCCAGTTGCTCGTCCAGCTTGAAGAATTGGGGGTTGGCCCATACGTCTGCGCTGTCGTAGGTGACGTAGATGGGCACATCGCCCACCAGCCGCACGCCCAGATTTTTGCAATAGTCGTGCAGGGCCTGCCACTGGCGGAAGAAAACGTATTGGATGAAGGTTTCGTACAGAATTTCCTGCGCGTGGCTTTCATCCCACCGGGCAAGGGCCTGCTCGTCGCGGAAGCGCAGCGAATCCGGCCATTGCGACCACATGGCGCCACCGTGGTAGCTTTTTATGGTGACGAAGCGGGTGTATTCCTGCAACCAGCTGTTGCGGGCGCGGAACGATGTGAAATCATGATCGCTTTCCAGCCGGTGGCGGTTGCGCTCAAAGGCGGCGCGCAGAATCCTGCTGCGGCATAGCTCCGCTGCTGCGTAGTCTGCCCTGCCGGGGGTGCCCAGAGCGGGGAAGTCTACATCTGCCCATGAGATGAGGCCGTCTTCCACCATTTTTTCCGGGCTGATGAGCAGCGGATTGCCCGCAAAGGCCGAACAGCCGGAGTAAGGAGAATTGCCGATGGCGGGAGAGGTGGGGCCGAGAGGCAGGAACTGCCAGTACAACTGGCCGGTTTCGCGGAGCAGGCGGGCAAAGGCATGGGCGGCGGGGCCCATGTCGCCGATGCCGTATCGGGACGGAAGCGAGGTGATGTGCAGAAGCAGACCGCTGGCGCGCGTGAACATGAAGTCCTCCGGGAAAGCGTGAGCATTGGCGCATGCGTGCCCGTGAAGGGGCATTCATGGGTTCCATGCCCGTGTAATCTAGCACAGCCCTGCATGGCCCGCCAGCGGCAAGGCGCAGGCAGGTGCGGGGCGGTGCCGGTTCAGATCGGTTCAGGTCTGTTCAGGCAGGTGCGGTGCCGGCAGGTGTGGGCGGTGGAAGGGATCAGGCCGAGCGGTACCAGTAACGGTACCGGGGCACGAATCCGAATCGTTCATACAGCCGGATGGCCGGGGCGTTGGCGGCAAGCACCTGCAGCCACGCTGTGTGCGCGCCAAGCTGCCGCGCGTGCTGCATCATGGCGGACACAAGGGCTGTGGCGCACCCCTGCCTGCGGCACGATTCCGCCGTGCGGATGCTGTAGAGGCCGTACATGCCCTCCATAAATACTCCCAGTGCGCAGGAAACAATCGCGCTGCCGTGGTGTATGGCGTGAAAGTCGCAATGTCCGGTGTGCAGGGCGAGCATGCGTTCCAGCGTGGCCTGCGCCAGAGGTGTTTCCGTGAGCAGGTGCCGGGCGGCGTTGAGCCATTCCTCGCGGGAAAGGGAGGCAACCTGCCAGTCGGGAGCGGTCTGGCGTTGAGGCATTTCGCCGAAGGCGGTGCCGGGAGGGCAGGGCTGGGGATGCGCAAAGGCATGGAGAGGGCGGCTCATGACCAGCGAGACTTCCTGAACGGGACAGCCGCGCGCGGCAAGGGCGGCATCCAGTCCCCGGTCGGCCGCCTGCGGTATGCGGAAGAGAGGAGGGAGGTTGCGCGCGGCATACCACGCGCATATGTCGCGGAACAGTGCATCGGGCAGGATGGGGGTGGCTGCATCTTCGTGTGGCCCTTTTTGCTGCACACGTGCCTGCAAGCCGTTCTGCGGTGGTTCTGTCTTGGCTGTGCCTGGAGGAGTGCCGGGCGTAATGTCAGATCCAAGACCGGGTGCAGCATTGCAATCAGCCCCGGAGACAACGGACAGGGAGGGAAGCGGGAAGGCGAGCACAGCACTGTTGGCGCGTCTGGTGAATCCGTTGGCATGCCGCAGGAGAAAGGGGCCTGCCGCGGCGGTTGCAAGCGCGGGCCATGCGCACAGGGAGGCGTGTTCTAGGGCGAGGATTTCTTCTGTGCTTGCGGAAGGGGCGGGGAGCGGAAGGGACATGCTGAAGCTCCTGTACAGCCGGCGTGCGGTATGGCACGGCGGGCTACCCGTTGCTGCGCCCGCAGGCTGTGCCCGTTGCTGCGTTGTATGGCAAACGGCGACAGCAGGGGCGGCAAAGGCGGGAGAGTTGCTGTATGGCCGCATATTCCGGTGTGACTGGAATCGCGGGCGGGACTGCGGACAGACGGAAGGCTACAGGTAGAGGAACCGTATTTCCGATCGTCGTCGCAGGGAGGAGTCCAGTTCTATGCCCAGATAGGAGCTGAGCAGGTCACGCAGAAAGCTTTTCTCCTTGGGCGGGCCTTCCACATACGGCAGGGGGGCTGACTGCGTTGCGTTGCACAGTTCGGCCAGTCGTTCAAAGGCGGTTTCCAAATCGCCCAGAGAGTCCACAAGCCCGAGCTGCATGGCTTGTCTGCCTGTCAGGGCGCGTCCGTCCGCCGATTTGCGCACTTCTTCCAGATCCATGTTGCGGCCCGCTGCAATGGCTTCCAGAAACTGCTCGTGCATGTCCGAGACAAGACCTTGCAGGTAGGCGCGCTCTTTATCCGTCATGGGTTTGAAGGGGCTTCCGGCGTTTTTCAGGTCGCCGCTGGTCAGGGCATCGTGCGCGATGCCGAGCTTGTCCATGAGGCCTTCCATGTTCGCCAGTTCCATCTTCACGCCTATGGAGCCGGTGAGGGTGGAAGGATTGGCCACGATATGGTCTGCCGCAGCCGCGATGTAGTAGCCGCCGCTGGCGGCAACGGTGCCCATGGAGACGACCACGGGCTTGATCTGCGCAAGACGGCGCACGGCATTGTAGATTTCCTGCGAGGGAGCCACGGCACCGCCGGGGGAGTCTATGCGCAGCATGACGCCGATGATGGCGGGGTCTTCACGCAGTTCGCGCAGCCAGTCGTTTACCTTTGCGGAATCGGCGATGAAGCCTTCTATGCGGCACAGGCCGAGGCGGTCCTCCCGGAAGAGGCCGCCCCGTGCGCTGGTGCCTGAATGACGCAAAGCGGCCATGACCCCTGAAAAAAGGGCCACGGCCGCCAATATGAGCATAAGGGCGAACAGAAGCGGGTGCTTCTGCTGGAAAGACAGCTTATTCGGCTGCATCCTCTTCGAACTTCTGCTTCAGCAGGTCGCCGAGGTTCTGTCCGGCTTCAGAGGAGCCGGTGCGGAAATCGCGGGGCTTCTTGCGATCCTCTTCGTCCTTGAGCTGCTTGATGGAGAGGCCGAGGCGGCGCTCTTCTGCGCTGACATGGATGACCTTAGCCTGAATGGTCACGCCTTCCTTGAACATTTCGTTCGGAGACTTGACCTTCTTCTGGCTGATTTCGGAGACATGGACAAGGCCTTCGATGCCTTCTTCCACTTCCACGAACAGGCCGAAGTCGGTGATGTTGGTCACCAGACCTTCGATGATGCCACCCACGGGGTAGTTGGTGGGCACCTTGGTCCACGGGTCTTCGGTAAGCTGCTTCACGCCCAGGGTGAACTTTTCGTTCTCCTGATCCACGGTGAGCACCTTGGCCTGTACCGTGTCGCCCACGTTGTACATTTCGTTGGGGTGGCGGATTTTCTTGGTCCAGCTGATGTCGGAAACGTGGATGAGGCCGTCTATGCCGTCCTCTATGCCGATGAACATGCCGAATTCGGTGATGTTCTTGATAACGCCTTCCAGCACGGTGCCTTCGGGGTACTTTTCGGCAACCACTTCCCACGGATTGGGCTTGATCTGCTTCATGCCCAGGGAGATGCGCTTCTTGTCTTCATCCACACCGAGGATGACGACTTCCACTTCATCGCCCACGCGAACCATCTGGGAAGGATGACGCAGCTTACGGGTCCATGACATTTCAGAAATGTGCACAAGACCTTCCACGCCGGGTTCCAGCTCCACGAACGCGCCGTAATCCACAAGGTTGGTCACCTTGCCGTTCAGGCGTTCGCCTTCGGGGAACTTGGAGGTGATGTCCTGCCACGGGTCAGAGACCAGCTGCTTGAGGCCGAGGGAAACCTTCTGGTTTTCCTTGTCGAAGCTGAGGATCTTCAGTTCCAGTTCCTGTCCGAGGGAGACCAGTTCCTTGGGGTGACGGATGCGCTTCCACGACATGTCGGTGATGTGCAGCAGGCCGTCCAGACCGCCAAGGTCCACGAACACGCCGTATTCGGTGATGTTCTTGGCTTTGCCCTTCACTATCTGGCCTTCATCGAGATTAACCAGCAGTTCCGAACGCTTGGAATCGCGTTCTTCTTCGAGCAGCACGCGGCGGGATACGATGACGTTGCTGCGGCGGCGGTTGATCTTGAGAACGCGGAATTCGAATTCTTCGTTAACAAGGGCATCCATGTCCGGCACGGGGCGCAGGTCCACGTGGGAGCCGGGCAGGAAGGCTTCCACCCCGCCGAGATCCACCGTGTATCCGCCCTTGATGCGGCGCATGATGCGGCCCTTGATTGTGGTCTCTTTTTCTTGAACTTCTTCGAGCTGGTCGAAGAGCTGCATGCGCTTCGCCTTATCGAAGGAGAGGGTGATGGTGCCGTCCATTTCGTTCTTGCGAACGACAAAGACGTCGACCTTGTCGCCGACCTTGATGGTGACGGTCCCGTCGGGACCGACGAATTCGGCGGCAGGGATCTGCCCTTCGGACTTGAAGTTCACATCGACGAGGATGTAGTCGCCGCTCACGCGGACAACTTCACCCTTGACGATGGAGCCTTCGTCCAGATCGCCGAAATCGGAGCTGAGGTAGTCCTCAAGGGCAGCTTCGAAACTGATGTCAGCGTCGAAATTGTTATTTTCCATGGTTTCCATACGAAATCCTCCAACCAACAAAAATTTCCCGGCCTTTATGTCGGGATTGGGTGTATTAGCAGATTGCGCAAGGAAACTCAACCGGAAAAGCCCGCTGCTGCGCATTTGCAGCCGCAGTTTTTCGATATGTGCGAGTGTGCGCTCAGGGCATGCCGTCCATTCCCTGCAACCCCGTATGGTTGCACGTGCCAGCCGCGGATAAAATATTTTTTCCGGCCGCTCACAAATGGACGACGCAGGACGCAAGAAATGTTCCGGTCTGCTTCCGGGGGGCGCATGGAGGCATGCGCGATGGGTTGGACCATTGCGCAGCAGCGTTTTCAACAGCCGGTCAGGCCAGCGCCACGAGATCGTATTCGCGGGTTTCCACGATGTCGGCTTCCACAAGGGCACCGGGTGCTACTTCCGGACCGCTTATGTAGGTCACGCCGTCCACCTCCGGTGCCTGAAACCACGTGCGGCCCACGTGCAGGCCCGGCCATTCTTCGTGCCCGGCGTCCACCAGAATCTCCATGCGGTCACCTTCGTGGGCGGAGAGGATGTCTTCGCTTATCTCCGCCTGCATTTCCATGAGTGCATCGCGCCGCCATTCTTTTTCCGCGTCCGGTCTCTGGTCCGGCATGTCGGCGGCGGGGGTGCCTTCCTCTGCCATGTAGGCGAACACGCCCATATGGTGGAAGCGGGTTTCCTCAATGAACGTGCGCAGGTATTCCCAGTGTTCCTGCGTTTCTCCGGGGTAGCCCACGATGAAGCTGGTGCGCAGGGCCGCGTGGGGGAATACCTCGCGGATGCGGTCTGTCACCTCGCGCGGGTTGCGCGCAAAGGGGCGGCCCATGCGGGAGAGTACGTCGGGGTGGGCATGCTGCAGGGGGACATCGAAGTAAGGCACGAAGGGGCTGCCCGCATCGCGCAGGTAGTGCAGAAAATCTTTGGTCAGCCCGGCGGGGTACAGGTACATGAGGCGCAGGCGGGCCAGGCCTTCCAGCGGCAGAATGCGGTCCAGCAGTTCCCGCAGGCCGTGTTTGAGGCCTGTTTCGCGTCCGTAGGCGGTTACGTCCTGCGCCACGAAGACCAGTTCCTTGACGCCCTGCGCCAGAAGGTGCCGCGCATCGCGCTCCACCGTTTCAGCCGGGGTGCTGGCAAGACTGCCCCGTATGGAAGGAATGGTGCAGAAGGCGCAGTTGTGGTCGCAGCCATCGCTGATTTTCAGGTAGGCATATGAGGGACCGGTGGAGAGCAGGCGCATGGGGTTTGTGTTGGGTGCCCTGCCCAATGCCTGTGCGACCATGACAGGCCAGCGGACCATGTCCAGATTGGTGAGCCACAGGTCCACCTCGGGCAGTTCCGCAGCCAGTCCCTCCTGCCCGTAGCGGCCCACAAGGCAGCCGGTGACGGCCAGCAAGGGACGTTTGGAGGCGGTGTCCACATCGTCTATGGCCTGCACGATGGTGCGTACCGATTCTTCCACGGCGGGACGGATGAAGCCGCAGGTGTTTATGAGCACCAGATCAGCCTCTTCGGGACGGTTTACGGCGGTGACGGGGCCGGGCACGGCGCCAAGCAGCCATTCCGTGTCTACCCTGTTCTTGGGACATCCGAGGCTTACAGAATAAATGCTTATCATGTGCGTGTAATCCGGGTATAGTGCGTGCAAACGTCTCCGCAGGGGCAGCGCGGGGGCTGCGGGTGGCGGGGGTGTCCGTCTTGCAGGCTGTGAATGTTCTTCTACCGCAGTGTGCCACAAGTGGAGGCTGTATGGTAATCAAACTCGCGCAATATGGCAGCGGGCAGGAAAGTGCAAGGGTGTTTCTGGTGGCTATCGTAGGGGGGGGCAAGCCGTTCGGACCGTTTGCGCAGCTTGTGAGCCGCCCCGATTTTGCTGAAGGATTCCCGTGGATAGCCGTTGCAGGGCTTGCCCATGTGCCGGATGAGGTGCTGGAAGAGGTGCCGGGATTTGCCGGTCTGCCCAGATTTGCGACTCACACGGCCCTATTTCAGGCGCTGCCGGATGTCAACCTTGCCATAGACCTTTCCGATGACGGAACCTACATGAGTGCCCTGCGACGGGATGCCCCGGAAGGGTGTTCCGTGCTGCACGGAGATGCGGCGGGGCTTATATGGGAACTGCTGCTTTCCGAAAAGCTGTGCCGCACCTGCATGACGGATCTGCGGGAGGCGCAGGACCTTTTTGCCACGCTCATTGATCAGGTGGACGAGGATATTCTGCTTATGGACACGGACGGGCGCATTGTGGATGTGAACCGTTCGCTTGTGGTCCAGCGCGGTGGCACGAAAGATGACTACATAGGTCTTTGCTGCTGGCAACTGGACGGCGGCAGTTTTTGTTGTCCGCCTGAAAAGGGGGGCTGTACCTTCCGCGAGACCTTGCAGACCGGGCACAAGGCGGAACGCATACACACCAAGGTGACGGAAGACGGCAAGGTGCGGTTTTACCGCATCTACACCTATCCCGTGTTCGGGCAGGACGGCGACATAAACCGCATTATCGAGATGCGGCGGGATATAACCCACCGCACGCATATGGAACAGCGGCTGCAACAGGCGGAGAAGATGGCCGCCATAGGCGAGCTTTCCACCTACATTGCCCACGAGATACGCAACCCGCTGTTCGCCATAGGCGGATTTGCCAACTCGTTGCTGCGGTCGGCATCGCTGGACGAGGCGGCGCGGGAGAAGGTGGACATCATCCTCAAGGAATCGAAGCGGCTGGACGCCATACTCAAGACCACGCTCAATTTTGCCCGCCCCACAGACGCCTCCATAAGCGAGGTGGACCTGAACCGCATAACATCCGAAACATTGGAGCTTATGCGTATAGGCTGCGACGACAGGGGGTTGCGCTTTTTTGTTAATTTGGGGGAATCGCTGCCCAAGGCCAAAGGCGATCCTGACATGTTCAAGCAGTGTCTCATCAATTTGGTGAAGAACGCCATAGAAGCCATGATCACGGGCGGAACGTTGACTGTGACCACGGGCATGACGCAGACCCATGTGTTTGTGACCGTGCAGGATACCGGGCACGGCATACCGGACGCGCTGCGGGAGAAGGTTTTTTCGCCTTTCTTTTCCACCAAGGACAAGGGAGCCGGTCTGGGACTTGCCATGACCAAGAAGATTGTGGAAGAGATGGGCGGCTTTGTGGAGCTGGTCAGCAAAGAGGGAGTGGGTACCTCCATAACCCTGCATCTGCTTCCGGTGCTGGCGGTGAAGGACGCGGACAGGGATTTTGTGACAGACGAACAGATTTTGGCCCATGTAGGCGGTGAAGTACTAACGGCTGCCAACGGTAATGCAGCAAACCGTGGTGCCGGGGCGGGAAAAATTTCGACCGGCGGAGCGGAAGGGAAGAAGAACGGCGGTAACGGCCCCGTGCCGTCTGCCTGCCCGATAACAACAGAGGATGTGCATGACGACCATAGTGCTGGCGACCCGGAACAAGGGAAAAATAGCTGAGCTTGAGCACCTGCTTGCCGGATACGGACTGACCGTGCTGGGGCTGGATGCCTTTCCGGAGATAGGGGAAATTGAGGAGGACGGGGTAACCTTTGAGGAAAATTCGCTGAAAAAGGCGCGTACCGTGGCCGAGCTGACCGGGCATATCGCCGTGGCCGACGATTCCGGTCTGGAGGTGGATGCCCTTGGAGGCGCACCCGGCGTGTATTCTGCCCGGTACAGCGACGACAGGCCCGATCTGCCCGGTCCTTCAATCGATGACCGGAACAACCAGAAGCTGCTGGAGGCTCTTGCCCCTGTGCAGGAGGCAGAGCGCACCGGGCGGTTCCGGTGCGTCATGTCAGCCTGCGCACCGGACGGCGCGCATATTGTGGCCGAAGGCGCGTGGGAGGGGCGTATTGCCCGCGATTTCAAGGGGGGTAACGGATTCGGGTATGACCCGCTGTTCATCGACCCCGCCGACGGCAGGCATTCCGCAGAACTGCCCAAGGACGAGAAGAACAGGCGTTCTCACCGGGGCAAGGCCCTGCGCGCCCTGCTGGCCCAGTGGCCGGATTTTTGGCGCAGGGTGAACGGGTAACAGTATGGCTTGAGGCGGGCCGCCGGTGCATCCGGCGGCCCGTTTTTTCAGATGGCCTGCTGCGCGTCAAGCCGCTGCTGCCGCCTGCGTTCGCGCGAGCGCACGGTAAGGCCGCAGTCGTCCAGAATGCAGTACAGCGCGGGCACCAGCAGCAGCACCATGACCGTGGACATGGCCAGCCCGAAGATGATGCTGCACGCCAGCGGGATGAGCAACTGCGCCTGCACGCTGGTTTCCGCCAGCAGGGGGGCAAGACCGGCAATGGTGGTAAGCGAGGTGAGCAGCACCGCCCGCAGCCTGTTGCGGCTGGCGGCAGGCGCGGCCCGCAGAGGTTCCATGCCCTCTGTCATGCGCATTTTGAGGAATTCCACCAGCAGGATGGAATCGTTCACCACAATGCCCGCCAGTGAGATGAACCCCATGACCGAAGGGATGGTGAGGTCCAGCCCCATGAGCAGGTGGCCCCATATGACTCCCACAAGGGCCATGGGAATGGCGGTGAGCACGCATATGGGTTCGGCATAGCTGCTGAACTGGAAGCTCAGCAGGATGAATACCCCCACAATGCCCACCAGAAACGCCGTCTGCATGGAACCGCCTGTTTTTGCGCCTTCCTTGGCCTCGCCTTGCAGGGAGGTGCGCACGCCGGGGTATTTTTCCAGTAACTGCGGCATAAAGTGGCGCGTGGTGTCGGATCGTATCTGGTTGGCGTTGGCTACGGCGGAGTCCACATCGCCTTCCACGGTGACGGTACGCAGGCCGTTGGTGCGCGCAATGCGGGCCCAGCCGCGCCCGTGCTCCAGATTGGCCACGTTGCCCAGCGGAATCTGGTTGCCTGACTTGTCGGTGATGTGGAAGTAGTCCAGGTCGGCCAGACTGTTCTTGTCTTCCGGCGCAAGGCGTACATCCACCTCGTAGGATTCTCCCCTGTATTGCAGCTCCGTTGCCGTGGTGCCGAAGAAGGCGGCACGCAACTGGGAACTGATGGTCTTGGCGTCCATGCCCAGTGCGGTGGCTCCGCTTTTCAGGGTGGCCCGCAGTTCCGGCTTGCCGGGGCGCAGGTCGTCCTGCAGGTCCACTACGCCTGTATACTGG
Source organism: Desulfovibrio psychrotolerans (assembly GCF_013340305.1). Classification (NCBI taxonomy): domain Bacteria; kingdom Pseudomonadati; phylum Thermodesulfobacteriota; class Desulfovibrionia; order Desulfovibrionales; family Desulfovibrionaceae; genus Desulfovibrio; species Desulfovibrio psychrotolerans. Next base: position 165,714 of record NZ_BLVP01000007.1, on the reverse strand, counting down.
CTGAGCCAGTGCTGCAGGTCCAGTGAGGCGGCCTTGAGCTGTTCCAGATCTTCGCCGATGAGCCGGAAGCTGAGTGCCATGCCGCCGGGGCCAAGCACGGGTTCCTTCCACACCATGGAGATGACGTCGGGTACAGTGCCCGTGCGTTCACGCCACTTTGCGGTGAGTTCATCCAGCCGCATGGTGCGCAGGTCCGAGGCCAGCAGATCCACGGAAACGGTGACCACATGGGGGCCGGTTTCGTTGGCGTCGGAGTTCTTGTTGTAGTAAACGGCTATGTTTTTCACCAGCGGCAGGCCCTGCGGCTGCGCGGGCGTGTATTCGGCATCCAGTTCGCGCATGGCGGCGACCAGCTGTTCCGCTACGGCTTCTGTGCGGGCAAGGGGGGTGCCCTGCGGCAGCAGCACGCGGGCTTCTATCTGGTCTCCTTCCAGCGCGGGAAAGACCTTGAACTTGAGCCGCCCCCCCGCCAGCATGCCCACGCTGACAATGAACAGGGCGATGACCGCGCCCACGAACAGATAGCGCCACGTCACGGCCGTATCCACCAACCGGCCCAGAACCTGTTCGCGGAAGGCTTCGAACCGCCGGTCGAAGGCCTGCCGGAACCGCGACTGCCGCTCTGCGCGCATGCCTTCGAGCGAGTGCGCGAGGTGGTGCGGAAGGATGAGGAAGGCTTCCACCAGACTGACGGCCAGCGCGAGAATGAGCACGAAAGGCATGACCCACAGCACCTTGCCGATATTACCCTCCATGAACACGGCCAGTGTGCCGAAGATGACCACGGTGGTGGCGAAGGAGGCTATGACGCCTGCGGCTACCTCTGCTGTGCCGTCCACCACCGCCTCGAAAGGGCGTTTGCCGCGGCGGATGTGGGCGGCTATGTTCTCCGCAATGACGATGGCGTCGTCCATGATGAGGCCCGTGGCCAGCAGCAGGCCCACCATGGTCATCATGTTTACTGTCATGCCCGTGATCTGCATACCGTAGAGCGCGGCAAGAAAGGAGACAGGCAGACCCATGGCAACCCAGAATGCATACCGGAAGCTGAAGAAGAGCCACATGGTGAGAAAGACCAGCACCAGCCCCTGCATGCCGTTTTCCAGCAGCATGTTCAGCCTGTCACCCACGATGTCCGAGACGTTGCGGGTGATGACGATGCCTGTTCCGGGAGGTGCTTCCTGCCGTTCACGCTCCAGCACGGTCTGTGCCTGTTCCACCAGACGCAGGGCGTCCTGATTTTCTGTTTTGTTTATTTGCAGGATGCCCGCACGCTGTCCGTTGAAGATGACCTTGTCCTCGTCCACCTCGAACCTGTCGGTGATGGAGGCGATATCGCCAAGGCGCACCTCTGCGCCGGAACTGCCCGCCACCACGATGAGGTCTTCAAACTCCGCTATGGTTCTGCGCTGGTCCATGAAGCGGATGAGAAGGTCGCCGGATTCCGTCTGCAGGGTGCCGCCGGGCAGGTCCACGCTCTGGGAGGCAATGGTGGAGGCAATGTCCGCCACCGAAAGGCCGTACTGCATGAGGGCGCGGGCGGGAACCTCTATGCGTATCTGATGATCGGAGAACCCGGCGATGGTTATCTGGGTTATCTCCGTGGCGGTCATGAGCCGTTTTTTGAGTTGCTCGCAGTACGCCTTCAGGTCCGTGGGCGACATGGGGCCGTATACGGCCACGGACATGACAAAATCCATGCGGTTGAGTTGTGAGATGATGGGATCTTCAACCTTTTCGGGAAAGTCGTTAATGGCTTCCACTTCCGTTTTCACGTCATTGAGGAAGCGGTCCATATTGCCGCCTTCCACCATTTCCGCCACGATGGTCGCCTGACCTTCGCGCGCCTCGCAGGTGACTTCTGCCACGTCTGCAATGGATTCCAGCGCCTCTTCCACCCGTTCACAGATGGCCTCTTCCGCATCCTGCGCGGTGGCCCCGGGATAGGCCACGGAAACCTGCACCTGTGTGGGGGTGAAGCGGGGAAAGGTTTCCCGCAGCAGTTTGGGGGCAGCCAGCAGGCCCATGAGCAGAAAGGCCCCCATGAGCAGGTTGGCCGCTGTGGGGTGCGCGGCAAAGTATTCAAGAATGCGCTTCATCGGACGCTCCCCTCGCCCAGCGCTTCGCGGGTCATGGCGGCAGTGGCTTCCCGGTCTTCTGTGGGGGAGAGCAGCATGCCTTCCGCAGCGGGAATGATGTCGGACAGGATGATGGTTTCGCCCTCCTCAAGCCCGGAACGCACCACCACAAAGTTGCCCTGCGCGAAATCTGTTTCCACCGTGCGGCGTTGCAGGCGGTTTTCTGCCGTCATCACGTAGACCACGTTGCCGTGCAGGGCGGAGCGGGGAATGGTGACGGAGGGCTCCAGCGGTTCGCCCTGCAGTTCCACCTCGCAGAACATGTTGGGCAGCAGGGGCGGGCGTTTGCCCGGTTCGGCCTTGATGTAGGAATCTTCCACCGCCACATAGATGGCTATGGTGCGGGTGGCGGCATCGACAGAATCGTTCATGCGCGTGACGTGGCCCGTCCATGTAACCCTGTCGCTGCCAAGGTCTATGCGGACCTTGGCGCTGAGCCGCATGAACCGCTGGAACGCCTCGGCACTCAGTTTGCCGTCCTGCGCTATGGGATTGCCGCCGCGCGGCACCACATGGCGGAACATGTACAGCGGCATCTGGGCCACTGCCTCGGAAAGGCCTATGGAGTCTGCCCTTACGATGGTCTGCCCCTGCGAGACGGCCTGCCCGCGCTCTATGGTGACCTCCGTTATGCGGCTGTCGAAGGGGGCGGTGATGACGGTTTTGGAGAGGTCTATCTCCGCTTCCTGCAGGCGGCTGCGGCTGGCGGTGATATTTGCCAGCAGGGACTGCCGCTGGGAAGGCAGGTTGTTCAGCGTGGCCCTGTAACTCTGCACCTTGTTTTCCTGCGTCAGCAGCTGCCGTTCCGTGGCGTCCATTTCCGAGCGGGAGATGGTGCCGGATTCCATGAGCTTGCTCATGCGTTCAAAATCTTTGCGGTAGAGTTCCAGCGACTTGTTTTCCACCTCAAAGGAGCGGCGGGTATCCAGTTCTGTCTGCTCCAGTTCCCGGAGTTGGGCCAGGAGGCTGTTCACGTCTGCCGTGGATTGTTCGCGGGCGGTGAGCCGCTTGGCCGGGTCTATGCGCACCAGAACCGTGTCTTTGGAAAGCAGAGCGCCTTTTTTGAGGTTGGGGTGCATTTCCACTATCTGCCCCGCGACCTCTGTGACCGCCTGCCACTCCTGCCCGGCCTGGATATAGCCGTAGCCGATGACCCGGGGCACAACGGCAAGCCGCTGCACGGGCATGACCCGTACAGCGGCTGCGCGCTCGGAATACTCTGTCCGCTCCGGTTCCCGCGCCGTGCGGGCCAGAATTATGAAGATGACAATGCCTATGCCGATGGCCGGAAGAATGAGCAGTTTCTTTGAGAAGGGTATGTTCATGCGTGTTGTTCCTCGTGGCATAGTCGGGAGGACAGGGGGTCCGGTTTCACCGTGCCGCATTTTCTTTTCTGTTTACCATGAAGCCAGCGCCGCAACCAGAGGGAGGTGCCTGCAGAGTCGCGCGGCCTGTTTGTGAATTGTAATTCACATTTCTGCGTTTGTCATCGGATTCTCTTGTGATGGCAGGGGATATGTCGCATACTGCTCGCGCATGTCGAATTGCCATTGACAGGCTTTATTTTTGCGCTCCATATCGGTTGGACCAATTCGAGAAGGCACACGGGCGTGCTGCGGCAGATTGCAAGGCCGGGCATGCTTGCCGGTGCACAGGAAGGAAAGCGATGAAACCGGGAACAGAAGAGACGCCCAAGACGGTGAGGCGGGTCAGGCTGCACGAGGAGATTGTGGCCCAGATACGCGAACTGATCGAACGGGGTGAGCTCAAGTCCGGCGACAGGTTGCCCGCCGAACGGAGACTTGCGGAAATATTCCGCGTTTCGCGCCATTCGGTGCGGGAGGCCATACGGGCTCTGGAGCAGCAGCAGATAGTGACCAGCAGGCTGGGCGACGGCACCTATGTGCTGGAGAAGAAGGAAGAGCAGGTCATAGAACCGCTGGCCACTGCTCTGGAGAAGTGCAGGGGAAAGCTGGCCGAGGTGCTTGAGCTGCGTAAGCTGATAGAACCCCAGATAGCCTCGCTTGCCGCCCGCCACGTAACGGATGCCCAACTGGCGGGGCTGCGGGCGCAACTGGACGTGCAGATAGCGGAAATACGCGGGGGGAACTCCGGGTCTGAAGCGGACTGCGAATTTCATAAGCTTATCGCGGCAGCCACAGGGAACAGCGTGCTGCTGGAAATGGTGAGCCGTATTCATGACCTTGTGGAAGAGAGCCGTGACTTTACCCTGCAGAACGACCACAGGCGGGACTGGGCCATAGAAACGCACGAACGCATTCTTAAAGCGTTGCAGGAGAGGGACCCGGATGCCGCCTTCCGGGAAATGCACGATCATATTGCCTATGTGGAGCAGCTGGCCCTGAAAGAATTGGGCCATTAGCGGGCTGTTTTATTCTGCCGTATCTGCCGTATCTGCCAGCCGCCTGCTGCCCGTCTGCCGTATTGGAAGTGCACCTGCCGGATCGTTTTTAAACGGCTGCTCATGTACTGTTTCCGGCACTTGGCCGCGTGCGGGGCTTGGTGTCTTCATGTTTCTGTGTGGCGGGTGACATGCGATGCTGTTTGGCGTATCGTGAAAGGCATATGATATGGTCCTGGTGCCTTCTGCGCTGACAGGCACATTGCGGGAACAGCACGGGCAGCCCGGACAGCCCGGACAGGTCGGACAGGTCGGACAGGGCGGACAGGGCGGACAGGGCGGACAGGGCGCGGGCAGGGGCGGTTGCGGCTTGGGGGAGGAGCGGCGAGTATGCATCGAGGTAGCAGCATCTTTCTGGCGCTTCTGGCGGGCATGGGCTTTTTTGCCTGCGCCTCGTGGTATGCCGTGCAAGATGCCCGGACAGAACGCGGCCGGATTGTGGCGGAGGCGCAGGCCCGGGCGCAGGCTCATGCTGCGCATGTGGCAGCGGACCTTGCGCGCGACTTGAGCCATGCCCAGATGCTGCTGGCGCAGCTTCCCGAGACACTGGGGAACCAGCCGGCAAACGATGCAGAAGGGGGCGCAGACCGTGCCCTTGCTGTGTTTCTTCAAGAAATTTCCATGCATTTCAGTGTAATGCAATTTTCCCGGCTGAGAAATTTTTATGTGGTCGGGGAAGAGGGCGTTATCTTGTACAGCATGGTGCCCACGCGCCAGCCCTGCGCGGACCTTGCCCGGATTGATCCCGATGACGGTGGCGACGAAGGTGAAACGCGCCTGCTTGCCTGTCCCGAGACGTGGGATGCGGACCGGCATGACGGGCAGCCCGCTGTTCTTGTCTGGCGGACGGTGCGGATGGACAATACCCTCGCCGGCAGGGGCGGAACGCGGGGAGTGGCTGTGGCAGAACTGCAGTTGGCCCCCATGGGCGTTCATGCCGGCAGCGTGCTTGGCCCTGAGCTGTCCTTTGCCGCGCTGTTCAAGGCGGGAGGGGCGAGTCTTTCGCAACAAAACCGGGTGCCCTCACGAACCGGAGGCGTCCTGTATGCCGTGTGGCAGGCTGCCCCAGTCCTTCCCTCTGTTCTGCTGCGCGATGTCTACCCTTTTTCCCGCATACCGCGTGAGTTTCTGGAACTGGGAGGGGCCACGGTGACGGATGTGGAAACCCACGTTATCGCCGTTATGCCCGTTGAGGGCGTTTGGCCCGTGCATTTTGCCGCCGCGTATCCGCTGGAGTCATTGCTGGCGGGATGGGAACGGAACAGGATAAACGCGTTGTGGATAGCCGCGTTGCTTTCTGTTGTGACCGGCGGCTGCCTGCTGCTTGTGGTGCAGCTTTCGCGCAGGCGCATGGAGGCTGTGGAAGCCCTGCGCGGCAGTGAACTGTTTGCGCGCCAGATGCAGATGCTGCGGGAAACCGTGGTGCAGGCGGGTGAAAGGGAAACCGTGGACGAGGTGGTGGCTGTCTTCCTGAAGAATGCGAGTGGATTTGTTCAGGCTCCGGTTGTTGTGGTTGCCTTGTTCGGGCTTTCGCCCTCGTGTCCCGTAGGTGTACACGGGGACAGGAGGCAGGATGGTGGTGGAACGGCGGGAGTGCCTGCCGCACCGGACCTGTGCACGGTATCTGTTACCATGGAGAAGCGTTCGCGACCGGATATTCACTGGCACCTTGAAGGCGGGCAGACCTATGACCCGCTCAGGGCAGGCATTGAGCACGCCTTGCACACTGAATATGTGCGCACCCTTGCCGAGCCGCTCCGGATGCCGGATGTGGCGGCGTATCCCCTTGTTTTCGGGGGGGATAGAGAGGTGGAAAGGCTTGTGGGCCGTGGCTGCTTTGTGCCTTTTGTCGAACCGGACAACAGGCTTGTATTCGGCGCTTTTTTTGCCCGCAATGACAATTCTGCAGCGGAAGCCTATGACGACGAGGCACTTGAGACGCTGTTTGAGCAGGCGGCGTTTGCCCTTTCGCGCATCATCAGCCACAAGCGGATGGAAGAGGCCCTGCATGTGCAGGAGTCGCTGTACCGGGGCATGTTTGAGAATGTGGGGTTTGCCAAGCTGCTGGCTGACCCGCAGACGGGAGACATTCTGGACGCCAACATCGCGGCGGTGGAATTTTTTGGCCATGACAGGAGCGCGCTGCTGAATATGAGCCTGTGGGACCTGCACGTGGCAGGCGAGGCTGCCGTGCGGGCCTTGTACCGGCGCGCCCTGCGTACATGCGGGCATGTTCTGGAAACACGGCAACGCACGGCGGACGGGCAGGAGAAGGATGTGGAGGTGCATGCCGCGCCCATTGAAATGGACGGAAGCACACGGTTGTTCCTGTCACTTTACGATGTTACGCGGCGCAAGCAGGTGGAAGCTGCGCTGGCGAGGAGCGAACAGCATCTGCGCAGTATTGTGGAAAAGGCGCCCGTTGCTCTTTCCATATGCGATGCCACAGGGCGTTTTGTGTATGTGAATCCGGCGTTTGCAGCCCTGTTCGGGTATGCGCCGCAGGAGATGCCGGGAACGGCTTTTTCTTTGCTGTTCCGGGACGAAGATCTGAGTGAATTCACCAGATTCTTGCATCTTTTCCTGCAGGAAGGCGAGGACGCGAGCCGCGAGTGGACCATGCGGCGAAAGGACGATGAACTGCGCACCGTGCTGGTGCATTGTTCGCTCATGTCCAGTGCGGAAGGGCTGCCGCAGATTGTTTCGTTTGCGCTGGATATAACGGAGCGCCAGCGCATGGAAGACATGATGGTGCAGAGTGAGAAAATGGCTTCTGTGGGTGGTCTGGCGGCAGGGATGGCCCACGAGATAAATAATCCGCTTGGCGGTATTCTTCAGGGATATCAGAATGTTCATCGCAGGCTCGACCCGGAGCTGCCCGCGAACAGGACTGCCGCCGAGCAGGTGGGCGTTTCGCTGGACGATGTGCGGAAATATTTGGAAGAACGTGGAATTCTGCGGTTTTTATCGGGTATCCGGGAGTGTGCGGAACGGGCGGCGCGGATAACGTCCAACATGCTGGATTTCAGCCGCAGGGGGGAGTCTGTCTATCTGGCTGCCCGGCTTGATGAGCTGCTGGACAGGGCGCTGGACCTTGCCATGGCCGATTATGACCTGAACAAGCGGTATGATTTTAAGTCCGTGACCATTGTCCGCGAGTATGCGGAGGATATGCCCCCTGTGCACTGCGTGCGCACCGAGATAGAGCAGGTGGCCCTGAATCTGTTCAAAAATGCCGCTCAGGCCATGGGCGATGCTTCGCCCCCCATAGAGAACCCCGTCATTACCGTGCGGACCATGGTGCAGGACGACATGGCCGTGTTTGAGGTGGAAGACAACGGACCCGGCATGCCCAAGACCGTGGCCCGGCGTGTGTTCGAGCCGTTCTTTACCACCAAGCGGGCCGGAGAGGGCACGGGGCTGGGGCTTTCTGTTTCCTACTTCATCATCACCAATAATCATCGCGGGTCGGTGAGTCTGGATACAGTTCCCGGCAGGGGAACACGGTTCACCATTCGCCTGCCGTATCAGCGTAACGCCTGACGCTGAGATCCGGGGAGTTCCTGTGCCCCGGGGAGTTCCTGTGCCGGTGTGCGGGCGGGATTTCTTGGGCCTATCTATTATGTTGCCCGATGTCGCCTATTTGTGGCATTGATTGGTGGTTGCCAATGGGGTGAGGCGGGTCTCTGCCGTACTCTGAATCGTTGATGTGTGACATGTACCCCGGTGTCCCCGGTGTCCCCGGTTTACACCGATGTGCACTGATGTGCTTCGACGTGAGAGGATGTGGGAGGACGTGCGGGGAAGTGCCGGGAAATGTCGGGAAATGCCGGAAGTGTTGGTAGAGCAAGGCAGGGGCATACAGGTGCCGGGCCATGCTTTTTTTATTTGTTCCACGGAAAAACGGGAGGGTATCCGGATGCTGATGAAGAAGGTTCTGCTGTGCCTGCTGGTGGCGGGCAGCCTGCTGGTGGGCGGGTGCGGCGCGGACGAGGACAAGGCGCGCCCGCAGGCGGCAGCCCCGGAAGGGGGGAGCTGGGAGGAGATTCTGGAGAAGGCGCGCGGCAGCCGGGTGGCGTGGTATATGTATGGCGGCATGGCCAACGCCAACCGCTGGGTGGACGAGTATGTGGCACCCGAAGTGCTCAGGCGGTACGGGATTACGCTTGAACGTGTGCCCATGGACGCCCCGGTTTTTGTGAACAAGCTGCTTGCGGAGAAGGCGGCGGGCAGGGCGCAGGGGACCATGGACCTGTTATGGATAAACGGGGAGAACTTTCGCAATGCCCGCGAAGCGGACCTGTTATACGGCCCGGTGACACATCTTTTGCCCAATTTTGCGGCTTATGCGGACCCTGCGGAGGCGGCTACGGACTTCGGCTATCCTGTGGACGGCTATGAGGCGCCATACGGCAGGGCACAGTTCGTTCTGGAATATGACAGCTCGCGCACGGCGACTCCGCCCGATTCCCTGGAGGCGTTGAAGGAGTGGGTGCGCGTGAATCCCGGCAGGTTCACCTATCCGCAGCCGCCGGATTTCACGGGGTCTGCGTTTGTGCGGCAGGCGTTTTACGCCCTGACGGGCGGACACGAGCAATACATGGAGGGGTTCAGTCAGGAGCTGTATGACCGGAACGCCCCCAGACTGTGGGCGTACCTGAATGAGATTGAACCGTATCTGTGGCAGGGCGGGCAGACGTACCCCAAAGACCCTGCGGCACAGGCACTGCTCTTTGCGCGCGGAGAGGTGGATTTTATGATGGCGTACCATCCGGTGCATGCGCAGTCCAGAATTCTGGAAGGGACGTATCCGGCTACGACGCGGACGTTTGTCATGCGGGAAGGGTCCATATTCAACACCCATTTTACCGCTGTTCCGTTCAATGCGCCCAATGTGAACGGGGCTCTGGTGGTGATGAATTTTCTGCTTTCGCCCGACGCGCAGGTTTCCAAGCTGGACCCTGCGAACTGGGGGGATTTTCCCGCCATAGACATGGAGCGGCTTGCGCCGGAAGAGGCGGCGCGTTTTGCCGCGGTGGACCTTGGCGCGGCAACGCTGGGAACCGAGGTTCTGGGAGCGGTGGCAGTGCCTGAGATTCCCGCCCAGTGGCTGGAGGCGCTGGAGCAGGGGTGGCTGGACAATGTGCTGCGCAAGTGACGGATGTTTTTTTCATAGCCCCGCCTGTCGGGATGTTTGGGAATGTTCCTAACTTTGGCCGCAGGTGGGGAAAAAAATATACTTGTTGGTCCGACCTCTCCTGACTAGGGTCTCGGACAGGTGCACGATGGCACGGAGCAGGCTGCCGGAAGAGGGGCTTGCAGAACTGCCTTTTCATGGCTGCCCGGTCTGAATGTTCCGCCGCATGCGCCCGGCGTTACGCTGTTTTCCGAGCGGCACGACAGGGACTGCCGAACGATATTGTATTTTCAGGAGGAGCCGTGGTGAAAAATTCCATGGACGAGATGTTGGAGAGATTAGGGCGCAATTTTGCGGAGTTTGCCGGTACCCTGAGGGATGTGGAACGGACGGAAGAGGGGCATTTTATTGTGCCGCCTGATGTCATGGTTTCGCTGGTGGGGCACGTGGAGGAACTTTTCGGCACGGTACGCCGTACGCAGGATTCTGTGAAAACGGCGTTGCAGAACGAACATCTTTCGCGGGAGAGAGAGTGGAACAGGCTGTTGCTGGAGACGGATTCCGGCACAGAGCACTGATCGCTGATCGTCGGGCACTGAAGGCTGAGCACTGAAAGCTGTGCATTTACTGACAGCTGAACACTGACCGCTCCGGACCTGCGTACGACGTATGACACCGAACGTATTTCGCCGGACATATTGCTGATGCGGCGGGATGCGTGCAAACACCCCCGGCACTGATTGGAATGCCGGGGGTGTTTTGCGTCTGCGGCCAGACAGCGGAAAAGAAAAAAGGCGGGAGCCGAAGCTCCCGCCGTGCAATCGCATGAAGGCCGTTGCGTACTACACGCAGCCGGTGGGCTTGGGCAGGCCAGCCATCTTACATGCTCCCTTGCCGGGGCCGGAGGGGAACAGTTCGTATACCTGCTTCAGCTTGAAGCCGGTGTTCTTGGAAAGGATACGCACCATGGGTGCGATGCCGTTCTTCTTGTAGTAGTCCTGCAGGAAGTCGAGAATCTTCTGATGGTCTTCGGTGATTTCTGCGATGCCTTCGGATTCCTTCACGAAGTCAACCCACTCGGGGGACCATTCTTCAAAGCGCAAGAGGAAACCGTCTTCATCAACTTCGAAATCTTTGCCTTTAAAAGAAACATTAGCCATTTGTGTCCTCCTTGGACATGCTCTTCAGCGATGTATCGAGCCTATACAATGCCGAAAGCCATTCAGCTCGCGGCAACCAAAGTAAGTAGCTATCCGCTACTTGTTTCCACACAGATGATTACACGGATCCGTTCAAGAGCAGGACGGTGGTTCTATACCAACCATGGTTTGCTTAAAACCGGACAAAGGGTTTTGTCAATGGTTGACGGCAACAAATTGAACTCGACCTGTTCCCCTGAAAGCGGGGGAGAAGGCGGCGTCCTGCTCCGCTGTGAACGAAGACTTACATGCCACAAAGAAATTGGAATTTCAACCCCTGAAATGTCGGCGGCGCGGGGGAGGCCTTGCGCGCGAAGGTGGGGCCGCACAAGAAACGGGGCGCGTGTGCCGCGCCCCGTTGGTTTATCACAAAAGTTCTAGCTCAGGGGATGCACGTTGTCCCGCGCCCAGAAGCGCATTTTGAAGCGGGACTTCAGGTCTTCCACGATCTTGTTCTCAATGGCCCGTTCCATGGGCATGATGCGGATGTTCACCACGCGGAAGGCTGCACTGCCTTCGCGGTTGCCCATGGAGGTGAGAATGGAGACGATGCGCGCGTTGTATTCGCGCAGGGCGTCCACGATGGGCTTGAGGGTGCCGGGTTCGTTGGGCAGTTCAAACGCGAACTGCACGCCGCCGTACCGCACGCCGGTGATGGTGATGAGAACCTCGAAGATGTCGCTGTCGGTTATGATTCCCTGAATGTGGCCGTTTTCGTCCACCACAGGCATGCCGCCTATCTTTTTGCCGATCATGGTCACGGCCGCGTTTTCTACCGTGTCCAGTTCCTTGGCGCAGTAGGGGTCTACGGTCATGATGTCTTTGACCTTGATTTCGGACAGCAGGTAGTAGAGTTCGTGTACGTCGAGGGTGGTAGCCTTGGAGGGCGAGGCCTCCTTGATGTCCCGGTCGGAAACGATGCCCACCACGCGGCCCGCGTCATCCACTACGGGCAGGCGGCTGATGTCGTGCTCCTTGAGCAGCTTGGAGGCCTTCATCATGGACGTTTCGGGGGTTATGGTGATGACGTTTCTGGTCATCCAGTCTCTGATAAGCATGGGGTTCCTCCTAAAAAATTCCTGTTGTCAGCCGGTTGCGCCGGTACGTTGTCCGGCGGAACGCGGCGGAACTGCACAGGCTGCGGGTATAGGCACATATGCCTTTGGTTTCATTTCCTTTACGTTTAGTATAATCACGTTTTTGCGCGGCAAACAAGATAAATTCCTCGCCTTTCAGCGGGAGAAACGGGGGCATGGGCAAGTATGCCGTGCCCAGATGCTTTGCCCAGATGGTGTGCCCAGATGCTTTGCTCAGATGCCGTGCCCTGATGCTTTGCCCGGCACCTTTGTCGGCCGCACAGCGCTGTATCGGGGCTGTAGCGGCACTGTTGTGTCGGACGGCGGGAGAGCGGTTGTTCTGCGTGTCGATGGGGATTGCTCCGGTGCCCGTGCGTACCCGTGCGTATCCGTGCGCACTCATGCGCGCTTTTTTGAATGCAGGGCGCAGGTATTGCGCATATGGGGTGTATGGAAGGCCCGTATGGGGTGCATATGGGCGGCAGGTTTGTGTGAGGACTGTGACCCTTGTATTATTCAGACCGTCTGAGGAAGTGGTTTTTCCGCTGGCAGACAATGGGGAAAGGAATGCGTTCACTCTATCTGGATTGTGCCTACGGGCTGGGCGGAGACATGGTGCTGGCGGGACTGGCGGATATGGGTGTGGATTTTGCCCCGTTGCAGGACATGCTGCACGGGGCGGGCATAGCCGCCCGGCTGGAGGTGCATGATGTGTGCAGGAGCGGAGTGGCAGGCAGACGCATGGATGTGGTGTGGGATGACGCGCAGCCGTTGCGGCATCTGGCTGACCTGACGGATATTCTGGAGAGGATGCCCCTTTCTGCCGCTGTGCGCGGACGTGCCGCTGCGGCACTGCGCCGTCTGGCAGAGGCGGAGGCGGCTGTGCACGGCGTGCCCGTGGAACGGGTGCATTTTCATGAGGTGGGAGCCATAGACACGCTGGCGGATGTGGCGGGCTGCTTCTGGGCATTGGAGCAACTGGAGGTTGGCGAGGTGGTCTGCTCGCCGCTGCCGTGGTTCACGGGCACTGTGGAGTGCGACCACGGTACCATGCCGTTGCCTGCCCCTGCGACCTTGCGTCTGCTGGAGGGCAAGCCCGTGTATCCCACCCGGTTCACGCAGGAGATGATAACACCCACGGGGGCGTTGCTGGTGGATGCGATGGCGGACCGGTTTGCCGACGGGCCGGAAGGGGTGCTGCTGCGCAGCGGGCTGGGCTACGGCAGCCGTGATTCAGGCGGCGGCCTGCGGGTGTTGCTGCTGGAAGCGCAGCCATGCCGCGCTGCCTGCGGAGTTGCCGGTGCTGAGGAGGGATTGGAGCGTGATGAGGTGGTGCAACTGGAAAGCAATATTGACCACCTTTCCGGCGAGGAGCTGGGATACTGCTTTGGGGTGCTCATGGACGCGGGGGCGCTGGATGTGCTGTATCTGCCGGGGGTGATGAAGAAGAACAGGCCCGGCGGCGTGCTGCGGGTGCTGTGCGAGCCTGCGCGGCTGGCCGGGGTGCAGGAGTCCTTTTTCCGGCATACGCACACGCTGGGCATACGCCGCACCCGCGTGGAGCGCGTGCTGGTGCGGCGGCGCGGCGGGGTACGCGAGACGAGTCTCGGGCCGCTGGCGACCAAGGAGTATGCGCTGGGCGATGTGGCGGTCTCGCGGCCGGAGCACGAGGCTATGGCTGCCTTTGCACGCAAAACAGGGCGCAGCCTGCCCGAACTGCGTGCCATGCTGTTCGGGCAGGAGACTCCGGGGGACGGTTCCCCGGAATAGGGCGCGGCATCAGAACACGCGCACGCTCTGCCACAGGGTGCGGAAGGCCTGTTCGTCGCAGTGGCTGGTGGTGGCTGATTCGTGCGTTACCAGCAGCAGCTTGTTCTCTTCGTCCGCGACCCATGCTGTGCCCTGCATGGCGCGGGCGGACTTGAGCCCGTTCCTGAAGCTGGTGAGCCGTTGCAGCAGCGAGGGACGCGGGGTAGTCCGCCACAGGTAGCGCTTGTGCGCCCCTTGCGGCAGGGTGGTTTTGTCTTTGCGGATGTGAGACAGCGGGACATCCTGCGTTTCCTGAATCCACGCCCGGAAGGGCCGCCCCTGCAGCACGACGTTGGCCGGGGTGAGCCGCTGCACGGTAAGAGTGCACCGCTCACGCGCGAAACGCAGGCAGGTGTTGCCGGGGTTGAATTCGGCTTTTTGCAGCACGTATCCTGCGGGAACGGTGAATTGCATGTCCTGAATGGCAAAGGGGACGGGGGTGCCGGGGGCGGAAACGCCGAGGCTGGCGAGAACGGCATGCAGGTCGTGTTGCGGTTCATCCGGCCGGATGTAGCAGTTCAGGAGCAGGGACGTGTTGGTGGGCCGGTGCAGACAGAGCGCGCCGGTGCCCAGCGCGTGGGCAAAGGGAAGAATTTCGAAGTCTGCGGAAAGCCGCTCCAGCGCGCGCAGCCAGTGCGGCGGAATGGCTTGCGGGGCGAAGGTGAATCCTTCTGCCCGCTTCATCTGTCTTTCAAGGGCCTTGCGCTTACGCGGCAGCGAGATGGTGCCTGTTTCCGGGCTCCACTTGCATTCGAGCGTGGCCGTGGCGTTGCGTGTGAACGAGATATATCTGGGTTCAATGGTCGCGGGGGTCCAGTCCTTGGGCACGGTAAGGAATACTCCGTTCCATGCCACCGGACTGCCGGGTATGTCCGATGCAGAATCCATGGGCCTTTCCTGTCTAGGAGGTTGTCGGTTTGTGGGTACGCGGCGGCGGGTGCCGTATGCGTTGCCTCAACTGCTTTGCCGGTTTCCTGCGCTTGTGGTGAGCCGCAGGAAAACACACAGGACAGGCACGGCGCGGTGCCGGAAATGCCCGCAAAAAGGGGCTGCCTTGTGCGGTTCTTTTCAGACTGCGATTTTTTTTCCCGTTTGTCCAGTGTTCCGGCGTGTGCGGGGTGTGCATCGCAGAAGAACTTTGTGATACCTAATGCCTGTTTCGGAAAAGCCAAGAGGGGGCGGGGCGCTGCATGAAAAAAACGTTGTACATGCTGTGCCGCGGAGCAGGCGTTTCCGGACCGGGGTCACAGCTTTTCGGCAATGTTCGGAGGCCAGTACACGCACAGCGCTTTTGCCCGGATATCCTCTTCAGGGACAATGATGTGGAATCGCTGGGGGTCTGTGGCACCGACCAGATAGTGCCCCGCCGGTATCATGTTTTCCGGCCCTTCCGGCGTGTCCGGCGTACCCGGAGTGGCGGAGAGAGGGCGCGGCTCGCCTGCCACGCCGTGGATTTTTAGCACAAAATGATTGTCATTTCGGGAGTGCGCGTTCCGGACGCGGACGATGACGAAGTCGCCGGTATGCGTATCATCCTTCCAGTGATTGGGGCCTGAGGCAAGGATTCTGGCTCCTGCCGGGAGAACCGGTTCCATGATCTCGCTTCCGGCGGCCATCTTGAAGGATGTGATCCTTTCTTCATCACCGTACGCGTTTACCGCAACAGAAAGCGCGATGCAGCAGGTTATGATGGCAACTTTTTGCGTCGGACGTATGCGTGTATCGGGAAGGGCGCTGCTGGCTGCGGCATCGCAGGCAGCCCATATGCGGAAGACAATGTTGGGCACCAATAGCAGCATGAGCAGCAGTATTGTATCATTGCCGGAGTGGAGGGATGCAGCGCCTGCCAATGCCGTTACAAGCACCATGGGAAGGAAGAAGAGGATTCCCTTTTTCCAGTTGTTCCCGAGCATTTGTCCAACCCCCGGAAACAGGAGAGACAGGGCGAAACGGATGATTTTTGCCATTGGTGTTCCTCTTTATCCCGCCGGTAGGGGGAAGATGCCGCCGGACACAGCCTGCGTAGGGGCCTGAAGGGTCGCACTCGGTGTTTTTCGGCGGGTATGGCGTATGCGTGAATGAGTTTGTAATGAATGTCAATATCAATTATTGATCTTCGGTATTGGGCTTCCTGTTCTCTCCCTGCTTTCTTGTCTTCTTGTCCCCTTGTCCCCTTGTCCTCTTGTCACTTGGCGAGGCTTGCCTTGTGGGGCATCCGTGCCTATCAGACAGAACGGTGCTGAGGCAGGAAGGGCGTGCCGGGACCTGTTTTCACCGTGTATTGTGTATTTCCCCAACTGCGGCAGCCGGATGCCTTCAGGTATCCGGCGTGTGCGGGTGGCCGGGTAATCCCGTGGCGAGATGGCTAACGCCGGGACGGG
The DNA here is from genome assembly GCF_013340305.1 of Desulfovibrio psychrotolerans. NCBI lineage: Bacteria > Pseudomonadati > Thermodesulfobacteriota > Desulfovibrionia > Desulfovibrionales > Desulfovibrionaceae > Desulfovibrio > Desulfovibrio psychrotolerans. The sequence goes on along the minus strand of NZ_BLVP01000007.1, from coordinate 149,552 downwards.
GTGCCCGAGACATTGCGGGCGGGAAGACCCGCCTGCACGCAGCCGGAGCTGTGATACCGGAGGATATGTGAGCATTATGACTTCTGCGGACGCAGAATTGTTTGATACCGGGCAGTATCCCGAACGGCTGTATGTGGAGACAACCACCCGCTGCAACCTGCGTTGCACCATGTGCATGAAGCACACGCAGGGCAACTGCCTGGAAGACGCCGACATGAGCTTTGAGACGTTTGCGCGGCTGGATTCCGTGCTGCCGCATGTGCGTGCCCTGCTGCTCAACGGCATAGGCGAGCCGCTGCTGCATCCCGATTTGGTTGAGATGGTGGCCCGTGCGCGCAGCCGTATGCCCGCCGGTGCGTGGATAGGGTTTCAGTCCAACGGGCTGATGCTGACTGCCGGACTTGCCGCGGACCTGTTGCGGGCGGGGCTGGACACCATGTGTCTTTCGGTGGATTCCATTGCCCTGCGGGAGCGGGATACGCTGCACGGGGGCGGCAATACGCCGGGGCTTGAGCGTGCTTTCCGCCTGCTGCGCGAAGCGCGCGAGAACACGGGCAGGAAGGATTTTCGCATCGGGGCGGAGTTTGTCATCATGCGCAAGAACCTGCATGAGCTGCCTGACGTGGTGCGCTGGGCAGGGGAGCAGGGGGCATCGTTTCTGCTTGCCAGCCATGTGCTATCCTATGACGTCCACGCTGCGGAGGAATCTGTTTTTACGCCGGATACGCCGCAAGCCCGCGCCCTGTATGGCCGCTGGCGGGATGCTGCGGCAGCGCAGGGGCTGAACCTTGCCGAGTATTATGCCATTTTCCGCCGTTTTCACCGTACCGAAGAGGAAAAGCGGTTGGTGGCGCTGGTGCAGGCAATGCAGCAGGAGGCCAGCGAACAGGGGATATATCTGCATCTGAAGCGCCTTATAGAGCGTGAGGCGCGGGCGGACACCTTGCTCCATGAAGAGGTGGCGGCGGTGTTTGACCGGGCGCGCGAAGCCGGGGAAGAATGCGGCGTGGAGGTGCGGCTGCCCGCTGTTTCCACCCGGGCGGAGCGGCGATGCGATTTTGTGGAGGACGGCAGCGTCTTCATTACCTCCGACGGGGGCGTGCATCCCTGCTATTTTTTATGGCACGCCTATTCCTGCCATCTGGACGGGCAGCGCAAGATTGTGCGGCCCCAGCGGTTCGGTTCCGTGCGGGAGCAGCCGCTGGAAGATATCTGGCGGTCGGCGGAGTACAGTCGTTTTCGGCAGGAGGTGTGCGCGTATGACTACCCGGACTGCTCCTCCTGCACGATGGGGCCGTGCGACGACATGACCGGCGAGATGGGCCCCTTTGAGGCGGACTGCCACGGAGTGACCGTGCCCTGCGGGCATTGCCCGTGGTGTCTTGGCGGGTTGCAGTGCCTGTTGTGACGTCCGGGCACGCCGGAGCGGGCTTATCCGATGGCCGGAATGCCCCGGTGCGGAGGGCCGTGGACAGGGTTAGACTTTCGCACCGGAATGGCGTATAGAGGGATGTTCTGCTGGTGTTCCCGTCTACATGGGTGCGGGATGTGCGGGCAGTCTTGTCAGTTCCGCAGGGATGCGTTCCGGGACGCAGGCGGGGCCGGAGAGTTACGACGACATAACGGCGACATTAACAGGAGGTACGGCACCCTGCGGGAGTGCTGTCCGAGAGAGATATGGCGAAACAGGAACACATACGCAATTTCAGCATCATAGCGCACATAGACCATGGAAAGTCCACCCTTGCGGACCGCATTCTGGACATCACCGGCCTTGTGGAGGCCCGTGACAAGCGGGAGCAGTATCTGGACCGCATGGACATAGAGCGCGAGCGCGGCATTACCATCAAGGCGCAGGCGGTGCGCATTCCCTACAAGGCGAAGAACGGTAACGAGTATATTCTCAACCTCATCGACACGCCCGGCCATGTGGACTTCGGGTATGAGGTTTCCCGTTCGCTGGCGGCGTGCGAAGGCGCGCTGCTGGTGGTGGACGCCTCGCAGGGGGTGGAAGCGCAGACGCTTGCCAACGTGTATCTTGCGCTGGACCACGACCTTGAGGTCATTCCCGTGCTGAACAAGATTGACCTTGCCAGCGCGGAAATTGACCGGGTGAAGACCGAGATTGAGGAAGTTATAGGGCTGGACACCACCAACGCCCTTGGCGTGAGTGCCAAGACCGGCCTGAACGTGGAGCAGGTGCTGGAAGCCATTGTGGAGCGGCTGCCCGCGCCCGAGGGTGAGCCGGATGCGCCGCTCAAGGCGCTGATATTCGATTCGTGGTACGATTCCTATCAGGGCGTGGTCATCATGTTCCGCATCATGGACGGCACCGTGCGCAAGGGGGACAAGATTCGCCTTATGGCCACGGGCAAGGACTACGAGGTGACCAAGCTGGGTGCCTTCAGCCCGGAAATGAAGGAGATGAAGAGTCTTTCTGCGGGCGAGGTGGGCTATCTGTGCGCCACCATCAAGGAACTGGGCGATGCCAAGGTGGGCGATACCGTCACGCTGGTGAGCAATCCTGCCGCAGAGGCTGTTCCCGGCTTCAAGGTGGTGAAGCCCATGGTCTTTTGCGGGTTGTACCCCTCGGACGCCAACGAATACGAGCCGCTAAAGTATGCGCTGGAAAAGCTGCAGCTCAACGACGCCGCCTTCTCCTACGAGCCGGAAACATCGCAGGCGCTGGGATTCGGCTTCCGCTGCGGATTTCTGGGGCTGCTGCATATGGAGATCATTCAGGAGCGGCTGGAGCGCGAATTCAACGTGGACCTTATCGCCACCGCGCCTTCCGTTATCTACAAGGTGAAGACCGTGGACGGCAAGACCATGGACGTGGACAGCCCCGCCAAGCTGCCGGACCCCACCAAGATAGACACCCTGTTCGAGCCCTTTGTGCGCTGCGAGATTCACGTGCCGGACGAGTACGTGGGTAACGTGCTTAAGCTGTGCGAAGAAAAGCGCGGCGTTCAGAAGGACCTGAAGTATCTGACCACCAACCGGGTTATCATTACCTACGAGCTGCCCTTTGCGGAAATAGTGTATGATTTCTTTGACAAACTGAAATCGTACACGCGCGGGTACGCTTCTATGGACTACGAGATCATAGACTACCGTTCCTCCAACCTTGTGAAGCTGGATATGCTCATCAACGGCGAAGCCGTGGACGCGCTCTCCATCATTGTTCACCGCGACAAGGCCCAGTACCATGGGCGTGCCGTGGCGCTGAAGCTGAAGAGCACCATTCCCCGGCAGATGTTCGAGGTGGTGATTCAGGCAGCCATTGGCACCAAGGTTATTGCGCGGGAACGCAACGCCCCGCTGCGCAAGAACGTGACCGCCAAATGCTATGGCGGTGACATTACACGTAAGCGCAAGCTGCTGGAAAAGCAGAAAGAAGGCAAAAAGCGCATGAAGCGCATGGGCAACGTGGAGCTTCCGCAGGAGGCATTTCTCGCCGCCCTCAAGGTGGGAGAGGACTAGTACTCTGCCCTGTTTGGCATCATCACCCCGCCCGGCGCATGCCGGGCGGTACGCATTGGGAAGCATACATGTCTGATATAAATCCGAAAAGCGGCATTGCGGAATACTTTGAGGCGCTGTTTGTAGCCATTCTGCTGGCCCTGTTCATCCGCTCGTTTATTGTGCAGGCCTTTACCATTCCTTCCGGGTCCATGCTCCAGACGTTGCAGATAGGTGACTACCTGCTGGTGAACAAGTTTACTTACGGCATTAGGCTGCCGCTGGCCGTGAAGGAGACCAATCCTTCCGGCAATTCGTGGTGGTCGCGCCATTCGTTTGTGCTCGGGTCGGAGATTGTGAAGATGAACGACCCCCAGCGGGGCGAAATAGTGGTGTTTGAGTATCCCAAGGACCCGTCCATCCACTATATCAAGCGGGTGGTGGGACTGCCCGGCGATACGGTGGAGGTGCGCGACAAGAAGCTGTATGTGAACGGCGAGTTGCAGGATGAGCCGTATGTGCAGTATGTGCGCAGTTTTCCCGGTCCCGGTGACGACTTTGGGCCGGAAGTGGTGCCGGACGGCAAGTATTTCTGCCTTGGTGACAACCGCGATGAATCGTATGATTCCCGCTTCTGGGGATTTGTGGATCGTTCTGCCATTGTGGGCAAGGCGTTCATTCTTTACTGGTCCATGGACGGCATAAGCTCCATACGCTGGGACCGCATAGGCAGGTCTGTGCACGATCTGTAACGGCAGCCGTTGTTTTGGAACGCATACACCCCGTCCGGTTTCTGACCGGGCGGGGTTTTTTTGCTGTGTCTGCCGTTCTGCCGGCGGGTCAGGCGGCGTGTTGCCTGTCCAGCGTGCGGCAGTTTATGGCTTCCGCTATGTGGGGAACGGCGATGGATTCTTCTTCCGCAAGGTCCGCTATGGTGCGGGCGATGCGCAGAATGCGGGTGTAGGCGCGGGCGGACAGGGCGAGGGCGTTGACCGCCTTGCCCAGAAAGGTGTGCTCTGCCGCGCCCAGACGGCAGAAATCTTCCAGCCATCTGCCGGAGAGGTCTGCATTGGTCACGCAGGGAGTGCCCTCATACCGGGCTGATTGCAGACGGCGCGCGGCTTCTATGCGGGTGCGCATCTGGGCGGAGGTTACGCCGGGGCTTTCGTTGCGCAGGTCTTCGTAGGGTACGGCGGGCACTTCCACATGCAGGTCTATGCGGTCGAGAAGCGGGCCGGAAAGACGCGCGCGGTAGCGCTGTATCTGGAAGTCGCTGCACACGCAGGCGTGGCGGTCATCGGTCTGGTAGCCGCAGGGGCAGGGGTTCATGGCGGCGACCAGCATGAAGTCTGCCGGGTAGGTGAGGGAGATGGCCGCACGGGAAATGGTGACGCTGCCGGATTCCAGCGGCTGGCGCATGACCTCCAGCGCGGGCTTTTTGAATTCCGGCAGTTCGTCCAGAAACAGCACCCCGCGGTGGGAGAGCGAGACCTCGCCGGGACGCGGGTAGGCTCCGCCGCCGATGAGGCCCACATCGGAAATGGTGTGGTGCGGCGAGCGGAAGGGGCGGGTGGTCATGAGCGACTGGTTGTGCCCCAGCATATCTGCCACGGAGTAAATCTTGGTGACTTCCAGCGCCTCTTCGAAAGAGAGCGGGGGCAGCACCGTGGGGATGCGCTGGGCGAGCATGGTCTTGCCGCTGCCGGGAGGGCCGAGGAACAGTAAGTTGTGGCCGCCTGCCGCGGCTATTTCTATGGCGCGTTTGGCGTGTTCCTGCCCTTTGACCTCGGAGAAGTCCAGAAAGCTCAGTGCGGCTTCGCAGCGCAGGTCGGCGGGGTCTGAAATTGTGGGGGAGAGGGCCGTTTCGCCGGAAAGAAAGCCCGCCACCTCGCCCAGCGTGCGGACGCCGTAGACGTTCAGGCCTTCCACCACCGCGGCTTCGGCGGCATTATCCGCCGGAACGATGAATCCCTTTGCCCCTTCGTTGCGGGCAAGGATGGCCATGGGCAGGATGCCGGGAATGGGCTTGAGTTCTCCGGTAAGCGAGAGTTCGCCCACCACGTGCCAGCCTTCCAGCTTTTCCTGCGGGAGCACGCCTGCGGCACCGAGCAGGGCGAGTGCGAGGGGGAGGTCGTAGCCGCTGCCTCCCTTGCGTCTGTCTGCCGGGGCAAGGTTTACGGTGATGCGTGAAGGAGGCAGTCTGTGGCCGCAGTTTTTCAGGGCGGCAAAGACACGTTCCTTGGCTTCGCGCACGGCTCCTTCTGCAAGGCCGACCATGGTGAAGGCGGGCAATCCTTGCCGCGCGAGGTCCACTTCCAAATCCACCCGGAAGGCGTCTATGCCCAACAGGGCGGCACAGGCAACTCTGGCAATCATGCAATCCCGCTTTGTCCGTAACCTATTTGCAATTCATGACTCTGCCGATAAGACCGACGGTAAGACACACGGGAGGATATAGTGCATTCTCTGCAACTGCAACTAATCTATTCTGTGAAATTTGAGATTTAGGTTGCTAATGAGATTTGCTCTCATTATATTCGTCTACGCAGAGACATTTCGTCTTTGCGATTCACTGAGCCCGAGACACTCAGTGCGAGACACTCAGTTGGGGGAACCATGTCTATCAAGACAAGAATTATCGCATCCGTTGTGCTGCTGATTCTGATTTCTGTGGCCATGTTTTTGGGGACATGGGTTGTGACTTCTGCGCAGAAGGACGACGGACTGGTCATAAACCTTGCCGGTCGCCAGCGTATGTTGAGCCAGACCATTGCCAAGGACGCGCTGGCGTATCTGTCTACCCGTAACACGGCGCACCGTGACGCCATGAACAACGCCGTGCGTGTGTTTGATGCCTCGCAGGCGGCGCTGCTGAACGGCGGGGCGGCACCGCTCACGCTGGCGCAGTCCGGCCCTGCCGCCAAGCTGCCCGCAGCGGGCGAGCAGGCCGCAGCCCAGTTGCGGCAGGTGCAGGAGGCGTGGCGCAGCCTGCGTGATACGGTGGAAAAGGCCCTTGCCGGAGACGTGCAGGCAGGGGGGGCCATTCCCGCGCAGAGCGATGCGGTGGTGGCGGCCATGAACCGAGCCGTGGTCATTCTGCAGCATGACGCGGAAGGCCGGGTACAGGGCTTGCTGATTTTTCAGGCGGTGGTGGCCGCTGCGGGCGGTATAGCGCTGCTGCTTATCCTGTTCGGGCTGCGCAGGGATATGTTCGGCCCCATGGACAGGCTGCGCGCCTATTCTCAGGCCGTGGCCAAGGGATATCTGGATGCCGTGCCGGAAGGAGACTACCGGCATGAGCTCTTTTCGCTGCGGGAAGACATGCAGGTCATGGTGGGCAACCTGAAAGCCAAGATGGCCGAGGCGGACGCCTATGGCCGGGAGGCCCAGACGCGGGCCGAGGAGACGCAGGCCGCCCTTGAAGAAGCCCGCACCCAGCGCGAAACGGTACAGACGCTGTTTGACACCATGTCTGCCGTGGCCAACAAGGCACAGGGCGTTTCGCAGAAGGTGTTTGCCTCCGTTGAGGAGCTTTCGCACCAGATAGAGGTAGTGAATCAGGGTGTGGACGTGCAGCGCGACCGCATGACGGAAACCGCCACGGCCATGGAACAGATGAACGGCACCGTGTACGAGGTGGCGCAGAACGCCTCCAGCGCGGCGCAGTCTGCCGCTCGCTCCAAGGATAACGCGGAGACGGGCGCGAAGGGCGTGCGCAAGGCTGTGGATTCCATAGAAAAGATTCAGCAGCGCATTATGTCTCTGAAGGAGACCATGGGGCAGCTTGGGAAGCAGGCGGATTCCATCAGCCAGATCATGACCACCATTTCCGACATTGCCGACCAGACAAACCTGCTGGCCTTGAACGCGGCCATAGAAGCCGCCCGCGCGGGCGAGGCAGGGCGAGGGTTTGCCGTGGTGGCGGACGAGGTGCGCAAGCTGGCGGAGAAGACCATGCATGCCACCAAGGAGGTGGGCGATGCCGTGCAGCGCATACAGAGCCACGCCCGTGAAAACGTGCAGGCCGTGGAACTGGCTGCGCAGGATATTGTGGTTTCCACGGAGGCTGCCAGCGAATCCGGCAGGTTTATGGATGAGATTGTGCATATAGTGGATGAGACCGCCATGCAGGTTTCCTCCATTGCCACGGCGTCTGAAGAGCAGTCTGCCGCATCGGAACAGATAAACCGCGCCGTGTCCGAAGTGACGCGGGTTGCCTCTGAGACGGCGGAGGGCATGGCGGTTTCTGCCCGTGCGCTTGTGGAGATTTCCGGGCTGGTGGAAGAACTGGATACGGTTATCCAGTCCCTTGCCGCAGGCAAGGCCACGGGGGTAAATACCGGGGAATCGGACGAGCTGTTTACGTGGACGAACGATCTTTCCCTGAGCATTCCGTCCATTGACGATCAGCACAAGCGGCTGGTGCATCTCATCAACAGCCTGCATAAGGCCATGAAGCAGCGGCGCAGCAAGAACGAGCTTGAGCGCATTGTGGACGAACTGAAGAATTACACCGTTACCCACTTCAAGTTCGAAGAAGACCTCTTTGCCCGCTACGGCTATGCGGAAACCAAGGAGCATGTGGCGCAGCACAAGAAGTTTGTGGACAAGGTGCTGGATTTTGAGCAGGGGCTGAAGTCCGGCAAGGTGACCGTGACCATGGACGTGATGCGGTTCCTGAAGGAATGGCTCATGAAGCACATAAACGGCACCGACCGCCGCTACTCGCAGTTTCTGCGCTCCAAGGGTGTGCGGTAGGCCATAGGGAACCGTACCGTTGTGACAAAAAAAGCCGCCGGGTGCATGGCATCCGGCGGCTGATTTTTTGATGGATACCGGCTTTAGCCGGCGGCGAGGGTATCCAGCCGGGTGGCCAGGGTGGCAAGCTCCTTGACGGAAACCGAGGAGTCTTCCATGCGGTGGCCCACATCGGCCGCCATATCCGCCACCTCATCCAGCGTGCGGTTGATGTGATCGCTGGTGGTGGACTGCTCTTCCGCAGCCGTGGCGATGCTCTGCACCTGATCCGACGAAGCGGTGACGAGCGCGACAATGGATTTTAGCGCCTCGCCCGAGCGTTCCGCAAGGCCGCTGGCGTTTTCTACCAGTCCGCCCGTGTCGTCCACCATGCGGATGGAGTCCTGCGCGCCGCGCTGGATGGAGGCAATGGCTCTTTCCACCTCGCTGGTGGCCTGCATGGTCTTTTCCGCCAGCTTGCGCACCTCGTCCGCCACCACGGCAAATCCGCGTCCTGCCTCGCCCGCGCGGGCGGCTTCTATGGCCGCATTCAGGGCCAGCAGGTTGGTCTGGTCCGCAATGTCGGAGATAACGCCCAGCACCGCGCCGATTTCTTCTGCCTGCTTGCCCAACTGATGCATGGACACCTTCATGGCGGAAGCCTGCTCGCTCACCTGCAGGATGGCGCTGACGGACTGCTCTACGATGCCTGCACCTTCCAGTGCCTGCTGGCGTGCGGACTGTGACTGCTCCGCAGCATCTGAGGCACTGCGGGCAACCTGCTGTACGGCGGCGTTCATCTGTTCCATGGCGGCCACGGTCTCGTGCAGGCGGTTCTGCTGCCGTTCCAGTGCGTTCTGCACATCGTCGAACTGCCGGGTCAGTCCGCCGGTGGTTCCGGTAAGCTGCGCCGCTGCCTCGCGGGTGGCCGCATTGACCTTGGCTATGCGCTCGAGCTTATCGTTCACTTCCCGTTCTGAATGGACAAGATCGGTCACCACTCGGGCCACTTCCACGTAGCCGACTTTGTTGCCCTTGGAATCCTTGAGCATGTTGGCCGAGGGTTTGATGAACACGCTCTGCCCGTCGCGCTTCAGTTCAATGATTTCTGCCTCTGCCTTCCTGCCCAGCTTTTTCACGAGATCAATGGGGCAGCCCGGCGTGTTGCAGACGGCGGTATCGAACTGTTCATGGCAGCGGCAGGAAGCAAGGTCGGACTCCTTCATGCCCAAGAAGTCCAGCGTGGCCTTGTTGGCCATCAGCATCTTGTAGTTTTCGTCCACCACGAAGATGGGGTCGGGCACGGTGTTCAGCACATTCACGTAGCCTTCCATCTTGTCAAACATGGAGGCGAGCTTGGTGGTGAGGGTGTTGAACCAGTTGGCAAGGTCGCCTATTTCGTCCTTCTGGCGGCAGACGATTTTTTCCGAGAGGTCTGCGCGGTCTTCGGCTATATCCTGAATCTTGGTTCTGATGGCAGTGAGCGGGCGCGTGACCAGCATGCGCAGACCCACCAGCAAGATGAGCATGGGCACAAGGGCCATGCCCGCCAGCATGAGCGCGAGGGTGGTATCCGCCCGGGCTGCCAGCGCCGTGAGGGCGTTCATGCGCACCGCACAGACCAGCACGCCTATCTGGGCACCGCGGTAGTCGGTGATGGGAGAGGTGGCAAGCGCCAGTGAGCCGTGGAAGGCGAAGGTGCGTTCCTTCTGCCCGCGCGTGAGCAGGTCGGCGGTGACTATCTGTTCAATTTCCGCATCACGCGGCGTGGTGGCACGCACAAAGTTGCCCACATGGGGGAACTTGGCGGTATCCTGCATGGCGGTGGCAACGGGGAGCAGGTCGGCGTTCATGTAGAGCACCATCTCGTTCATGCCTTCCTCTGTGGCGGCGGCAAGGATGGCGTCGAAGTTGTGCAGCATTTCCACCGAGCCGAGGTGTTTGCCCTGCGCCGTGCGCACGGGAACAACACCGCGCACCACAAAGCCGCCGCTGCCCACCTCTATGCCCTGCACGGCCCTGCCGTTGCGGTTCACATCCATGACGGTGGGCCGGAATCCGGAAAGGTCGTCTGAGATGTCTACCCACTCATTTTTCACGCGGGTCTGCTTGTCGCGCCACAGCCGGACAAGGCTGCGTCCGTTGGGCAGGTGGTAGTGCAGCTGCATGCCCTCTCCCGCGAACTCCTTGTAGCTGTCAAGCATGGGAGCGAGGGCGGTGCGCAACTGTTCGCGCGCTGCCTGTGAATGGGGGGAGTTTTCATCGTCCATGTTCCCGCTGTGCGCAATGGCATAGGCATCCAGCACTTCCGGGATGCGGGCGAAAATGGCCGCCAGATTGGTGGCAGCCGCAGCCCCTGTTTCCACGTCTGCCGCAATGCGTTTGAAGCGGATATCCACAAGGTCTGTGACGTAGCGCTGCTTCATTTCCGAAAACGAGGCGTGGATGGTCAGGTAGCTGATCAGCCCCAGCACGAGCACGACCAGAACCTGGGGGATGGAGAGCTTCCATATGAGACGCATGCTGTTTCTCCTCAAGGGAAAGGGTTATACCGTACGGTACTGCATGTGGTGAACGGGGACATATTATAGAATTCCCGTACACGGAGAGCCGCAGGAAACGCCATGGCGGCAGGAGGAATGGTTGCGAACGCATCTCGCCGTGATTGCCCCCGAAAACTCTCCAGAAAAAGAGTATCATTATACCCGGCGGGGGCATGGGTGTCAGCGCATTTGGAGCATGGGAAGAAAAGAACGAAGTGCAGACGGAAAGGCGGGATGGATGACGCAAAAATGCAACACGATTGTGAAATGAGTCACAATCTCATTGCAGTATTCCGCCTTTGTTAACCGATGGTCCGCCAGTCTGATGATCTGGAAGTCTGATAATCTGGCAGTTTGGTGATCTGGTAGTCTGATGTGGCAGTCGGATGATCTGATGGGACAAAGGAGGTGCCTGTATCTCCCTGCAGTTGCGTTATCGGTATGGCCTGTCAGCGGGAGCGCTTTGATTCCGCCAGAATACCGGAGAGCAGTTGGAGGAATACCGTGTGCCGGGGGGCGGACATACGCCGCAGCACCGCAAGGGCGGAATCAGCGTTTTCTGCGACGTTTGTTCGAGGCCGGGCGGCCAAGCACCTTGTCGGCGGCGCGGCGCTGGCGGGCGTAGATTTTGGCCTGTTGCTTCTCGTCATCCTGCATGGCCTGTTCCTTGAGCAGCTTACGGTAGTTTTCCACCCGCCGCTGCGTAAGCGTGCCCTGACGGACCGCTTTCTCCACGGCACAGTCCGGTTCGCCATCGTGGCGGCAGTCTGCAAAGCCGCAGCGGATACCCAGTTCCTCTATGTCCCTGAACACCTGCGAGAGTCCCTGAGGGCAGGGGGGCAGGCGGAGTTCGCGGAAGCCGGGAACGTCCATGATGAGCCCGCCGTTGGGCAGGGTATATAGCGTGCGGCTGGAGGTGGTGTGGCGTCCCCTGCCGTCGGAATCACGTATGGCTCCGGTGGGGGTGCGTTCCTCGCGGCTGAGGGTGTTCACCAGTGTGGACTTGCCCACGCCGGAAGATCCCACAAGGGTGGCGGTGCGGCCCGGTGCGACCCACGGGAAGAGAAGGTTCACGGTGGTTTCGTCCAGCGCGTTGACGACCAGCACGGCAAGGCCGGGGCACAGTCCGCGTGCCTCTTCCGCGCAGGCGAGCGCGTGTTCCGGGGTGACGAGGTCTGCCTTGGTGAGCACCACCACCGGTTCCACGCCGGACTGGAAGGCGATGGCCAGATACCGCTCCAGCCGGGAAGGATTGAAATCATCGTTCAGCGACGAGACGATGAACAGGGTATCCAGATTGGCTGCCACCAGCTGCACCCCGGTGATGTCTGTAGGGGCGCGGCGGGTGACGAGGGTGCGTCTGTCCAGCAACTGCACGGGCCACTGGGCTGTATCGTCCAGCACCAGCCAGTCGCCCACGGTGGGGCGGGATTCCGCAGGGCCGGAAAGCCAGTTGCCCGGAATGGCAAGCTGGCGTCTGCCCTGCGCGCCTATGACGTTCATGACCATGCTGTGCACGCTCACCACCCGGACGATGGTGTCCTCTGCGGGGAGCGGCTGCGGCAGCCGGGCTTGGAAAAAGGTGTCCCAGCCCAGATGCTCAAGGGGGGGATAGGCTGTGCTGGTCATGCGTTCCTGTTGCGGCAGCAATGAAGGTTCAATCGGGGTTTACTAGGGTTCTACTGACGCACGGCATTGCCTGCCGCGTACACTTCTTCCAGTATGGCACCTGCGCCTTCCGCCTTGACGGTTTCCGCAAGGCGCAGCCCAACTGCACGGGCCTCTTGCGCGGCACCGGAAACGGTGTGGCGGATGATGCGGCGTCCTTCAAGGTCGGCCACAAAGCCGGTGAGGGAGAAGGTTTCTTCTCCGGTCATGACGGCGTGGCCAGCGATGGGAACCTGACAGCCGCCCTGCAGTCCGAAGAGGAAGCCGCGTTCCGCCTCCACGCAGATGCGGGTGGGGGTGTGCTCCAGAAACGCGAGCAGGGAGCGCACGTCTTCCCGTTCCGCATGATATTCAATGCCCAGCGCGCCCTGTCCCACGGCGGGGAGGAAGCGCGGCGGCCCCAGAATTTCGTGCCTGGGCGCGGTGAGCCCCAGCCGTTTCAGGCCGGAGGTGGCCATGATGATGGCATCGAACTGGTTTTCCATGAGTTTGCGCAGGCGCGTATCCACGTTGCCGCGCAGGGACACCACGTTCAGGTCCGGGCGCAGGGTCAGCAGTTGCGACTGGCGGCGCAGGCTGCTGGTGCCCACGGTGGCACCCTGCGGCAGGGCGTCCAGCGAATCGTGGTGCACGGAGAGGAAGGTGTCCGAAGCGTCTTCACGCTGCGGAATGGTGCCCAGCACCAGCCCTTCCGGCAGTTCCATGGGGACGTCCTTCATGGAGTGCACGGCGAGGTCGGCGCGGCCGTCCAGCAGGGCTTCCTCTATCTCCTTGACGAACAGCCCCTTGCCGCCCACCTTGGCCAGAGGCACATCCAGAATGATGTCTCCCTTGGTCTTGAGAACGAGCAGGTCTACGGAAACGGCTCCGGAGTGCTGCCGTTCTATACAGTCCTTGATATGGTTTGCCTGCCAGAGGGCGAGCTTGGAGCCGCGTGTGGCGATGACGATGTTCTTCATGAGGCGTCCGCTTGAGCTTGAGGGTTCGCGCGTGCTGGTGCCGCAGGGCAGGGTTAGTGACAGGTGGAGCAGTTGCCGCCTGAGCAGCCCGAGCAGCCCGAGCCGCCGGAACTGGTGCCGGAACTGCCGCCCGAATCATAGGAGGAGCCGCCGGGCATGCGGAATTTGACGGCGGAAAGCAGCTTGTGCGTGGCCGTGGAGTTGCAGCCGGGGCAGGCGGGGGCATCGTCTCCGAAAACGAGTTCTTCAAAAATCTTGCCGCATTCTTCGCATTTGTATTCGTATAAGGGCATGTTCTTCCTCCGTGAAATGGTCACGGCTTGAGATAATGCGTGATGGCGCATTCGTCAAACAAAGGCGTGGAGACCGCGCCGGGGCGCTTTCTTCCCCTGCCGGAGTGTGACGTTATTCTCCGCAGGCGGCTTCTGCACCGTTGAGGTACGGCTGCAGTTCCATCACGTTTTCAAACAGGTAATGGTCGGTGAGCTGGCACAGAAGGTGGCCAACCGTGAGCTGCACTTCCTGAATCAGGGGGGTGTGCCGGTGCGGAACCTCCAGCAGTTGATCGCACAGGGAGGCCATGCGTCCGCCGCCCTGCCCCGTGATGCCTACGGTGGTGACGCAGCGTTCGCGCGCCGCCTTGAGGGCTTCCACCAGATTGGCGCTGTTGCCGGAGGTGGATATGGCGACCAGAATATCGCCTTCTGCCGCAAGCGCCTGCACCTGCTTGCTGAAAATGAAATCAAAGCCGTAGTCGTTGCCCACGGCGGTGAGGATGGAGGTATCTGTGGTGAGGGCGATGGCGGGAAGGGGAGGGCGTTCCATGAGGAAGCGGTTTACGAATTCCGCTGCCAGATGCTGTGCGTCCGCCGCGCTGCCGCCGTTGCCGCAGAAGAGGATTTTGCCGCCCCGGGCGAGGCACAGGGCCATGGTCTTGGCAAGGTGCACCACCTTGTCCGCGTTGGCTTCGAAAAATACCTCGCGCAGGCGTGCGCCCGCTGCGGCGTGTTCCAGAACGATATTCCGTGCGGTTTCCGTCATCGAATCTTCAGACTCCGTTTCTGGCAGGCTGTAAGCGTCTTTTTGGACGAATCATTCTGCTGTGCTGCCGCAAGGTGTTGCACCCTTTGCGGCCTAATCCCTGACCGAGTACCCTAAATGCGTCCGGCTGACAACGGTGTGCGGGTGTGGATTTGGCGCGCGCGAAAAATATGGGGGCGGAAGGGCTTTCATCCTTGAATGAATCGCCGGATTTTACTAGGGAATGGCGATGAAACGTACCATATCGTCCGTATATATCGTGACCAAGGCCGGACAGGCTGCGGCTTTGGAACTTGCCGGAAGCATGCATGCATGGTTTCGTGGACAGGGAATTGTCGCCGATGTCTTTGAAAACGGCTCGGCGGCGTGGAAGCAGCTTGCCTTTGCCCCGGAAGGCATTGTGCTGGTGCTGGGGGGCGACGGCACCATGCTGAGCGTGTCGCGCCGCCTTGTGGGAACCGGGGTGCCGGTGCTGGGTGTGAATCTGGGCCGGGTGGGATTTCTGGCGGAGGTTTCTTCCGAACACTGGCAGGAGCAGCTTGTTCGCCTGCTGGACGGCAGGGCCGGATTTGCGCGGCGCGTGGCGCTTGCCTGCACGGTGGAGCGGGAGGGAACCCTTCTGCACAGCGGGGTGGCGGTGAACGATGTGGTGGTGCACCGGGGAGCGTTGGCGCGGGTGGTGCGGCTGGAACTGGCTGTGCAGGGCGAGCGTCTGGGCGATTTGCGGGCGGACGGGCTTATTGTTTCTTCGCCCACGGGATCGACGGGGTATGCGGTATCTGCCAACGGACCGCTGCTGCACCCGGATCTGGACGCCTTTTCCGTGACGCCCATCTGCCCGTTCATGAATGCGCTCAAGCCCTTTGTGCTGCGCGGGGACATGGAGTTTTCTCTTGTGGTGCACGATACGGACGCGGACCTGCATCTGACCCAGGACGGGCAGGAAGGGGTGGCGCTGCGCTGCGGCGACCGCATTCGTGTGACCAGTGCACCGGGCGGGCTGGTATTTGCCGAACTGGGGTGCGCGAGCTATTTTGACCGCTTGCGGACGCGCGGATTCTACAAAGACCAGCGGTAGCCCAGCCTGCGGCGGCAGGCCGGAAGCAGGCTTTGACAGGCGGCGGGAAGGGCCGCGCGGCTCTGCGGGAACGGAACCGGCAGGGCGGAATGAAAACGCGAAGGCCGCGTTGCGGCCTTTTCATACGGATTTCGGAGGACCCCATGAGTATGCTGCCGGATTTGAAGTATGTGCGTGATGTCCGCTGGGGCAAGGACCCGTTTCTTGATGCGTGGCTGCACCACTTCAAGACCGAAAACAACATAGAGCACCTGATGAACCCGGAGCATGTGGCCACGGATGAGCAGGTGCGGTTTATGGTGGCGCTGGACGAGGCGCAGGTATACATTCCCTGTTCCGACGATATCTTTACCATGCTGCTGCGCAGGGAGCGCCCGAGAGCGTTGCAGATGGAATATAACCGCACGTGGCGGTTCATTGTGCGGCTTATCCGCCAGCACGGGTTTGACAAGTACAACGAGCGGCGGGTCATACAGTTCTGCAAGCGCCGTTTCCGGCTGCATCTGGCCTCCAAGATCATGATTCCCTCGCGGCTTGCCAAACGGCTCATAAGCATTGTGCTTACCCAGTGCGCCAAGCCGGACCCGTATCGGGATAGCAAGCGCAGGGCCAACCGGCTGGCAGGGGAGTTTTTGCGCAAGCCTTCCACCGAGCGGCTCATCTACGGTAATCCGCCCGGCTGCGAGGGGATTACCGACATAAAGGAACTGCGCTGGGAGCTGGATTTTCTTGAACTGCGCCGCCTGCTCTATCTTTCCACCATGTCCGACCTGTGGCAGGACGCCGACCCTTCGCCCCTGGAAGTGGAAAAAGAACTGCGCAAGCCGTGCGGTGAGTGCAGCCACCTGCGGCTGCTGCTCGGCCCGCAGGGGGAGGAGCGCAAGAAGGTGCTCTATCTGCCGGACGTGAGCGGTGCCTTTGTTTTTGATCTGGAGATCATACGGGCGCTCATGCGGCAGGGGCATCAGGTGATACTGGCGCTGAAGGAAGGGTTTTATTTCAATACCCCCACCCTGTGGGAACTGGACAGCGATCCGGTTCTTAAGTCTGCCGCCGCAGGGGCGCATATTCTGAGCGATGACACCGTGAGCAAGAACGAACTGCTGCGCCTGCTGCGCGAGCATCGTTTTTTGGTCATTTCCGATGGCACCCGGGAGCAGCTTAATCTGTACAAGACCAGCGTGACCTTTGCGCGGGCTTGGAAGGAGTGCGACCTCATCATCGCCAAGGGCGGGCGCAACTACCAGAACCTGATAGGGTGCAGCCACGAATTTACGCGGGATATCGTGTGTTTTTACCGCTCGGAGAGCGGGGAGTTTATACTGAACGCCAAGCCGCGGGCCAAATCTGTGCGCAAGTTTGCCGAGGCGGACCTGCACGACAAGGCCAAGGAGATTATTGACGCCATGCGTGATGCCAAGCGGCACGGCAAGAGCGTGATGTTCTACAGTGCCATCATCGGGTCCATTCCGGGGCAGACATCCACGGCTATACGGGTGGTGGACACCTTTGTGCGGTTTTTGCGCGAGCGGCAGGAGAACTCGTTTATCATCAATCCGGCGGAGTATTTTGAAGAGGGGATGGACGGCGACGACCTGATGTTTATGTGGGAAAGGGTGCAGAGGAGCGGGCTGCTGGACATCTGGCGTTTTCAGACCGTTGAGGATATAGAGACGAGCTTCACGCTTATGGGACGCAAGGTGCCCTCTGTGTGGTCGGGCAAGGATTCCACCTTTTCCACGGGCTGCACCAAGGAGATGCGGATTGCGCTGGATTTGCAGAAGGCGCACCCGGAACTCCAGATTATCGGCCCCAGCTCCGACAAGTTTTTCCGCCGGGCGGAATACGGCGTGGGCAAGTATTATGACGCGGGGATAAAGACCCCCTAGCCGGGTGCAGGAATACGCACGATGCAATGCCTCCGTTGCGGAGGAACAGATAAGGACAGGCATGACACGATTTGAGGATATTATCGCCGGGATGGAACGGTGTTTTGCGGCGCAGCACAGCGCAACGGAACAGTGGCATGAAAGCGAGCCGGAATCTGTGGAGGCGGTGGCGGCATGCTGTGCCGCAGACTGTGCCGCAGACGGGGATGACGCGGCGGGGCTGCTGCCGCTGGTGCTTGCGCAGCACCTGATGAACTTCAAGCTCTGGCATGTGGAAGACGTGGCCCGGCGTACCGATGTGGGGCCGGAGGTTATTGCCGACTGCAAGCGGCGCATAGACGGATACAACCAGCGGCGCAACGACTACATGGAAAAGGTGGACGCGTGGCTGGTGAATGCCGTGACGCCGCATCTTGTGCAGGCGCAGGGCCCTGTGCGCTACAACTCTGAATCGGCAGGCATGGCTGTGGACAGGCTGTCCATTCTGAGCCTGAAGATGTATCACATGCGGGAGCAGACGGAACGGCAGGACGCGGACGCAGCCCATGTGGCCCGCTGTGCGGAAAAGCTGGCCGTGCTTACGGAGCAGCGGCGAGACCTTGCGCGCGCGGTGCTGGAACTGCTGGAAGACTACCGGAGCGGGCATAAGCAGCCCAAGGTGTATTACCAGTGCAAGATGTACAACGACCCTTCGCTCAATCCGCAGTTGTACGGCGCGGAAAAGGCGAAGGGCTAGGGCGGAATTCCGGGAGAGCCCGGATGTTGCGGGTTTGCCGTGACAGGCAGGGCAGCGGCCCGTATGGCCACGGAGGCATATGGGCCGGGGCAGGGCGCAAACAGGGTGCAAGCTGGGCGCAAACAGGGTGCAAGCTGGGCGCAAACAGGGTGCAAGCTGGGCGCAAGCTGGGCGCAGACAGGCAGAAAGAGGCCGTGCGCGGGGTGAATCCCGGCAGGGTTGTCAGTGAAGGAGTGTAGAGTCATGGCGAAGTATGAGGTTGTCATCGGGCTGGAAGTGCACGCGCAGTTGAAGACGGAATCCAAGCTGTTCTGCTCCTGCTCCACCCGCTTTGGCAACGACCCCAACGAGAACGTGTGCGAGGTGTGCTCCGGCATGCCGGGCGTGCTGCCGGTGCTGAACAGGCGCGCCGTGGAATATGCCGCCAAGATGGGGCTGGCCATGAACTGCAAGGTGCGCCGGCATTCGGTGTTTGAGCGCAAGAACTATTTTTATCCGGATTCGCCCAACGGGTACCAGATTTCCCAGTTGGGAGACGCCATCTGCCACGGCGGGCATCTGGACCTGAACATGGGGGACTACACCCGCCGGGTGGGGATAACCCGCATTCAGCTGGAAAACGATGCGGGCAAATCCATCCACTCTTCCACCGAGAACGTTTCGTACGTTGACCTGAACCGCACGGGCGTGCCGCTTATCGAGATCGTTTCCGATCCGGACATGCGCAGCGCGGAAGAGGCTGTGGCGTATCTGAAATCGCTTCACGCCATATTGCTCTATCTGGGGATATGCGACGGGAACATGGAGGAAGGGAGCTTCCGCTGTGACGCCAACGTATCGCTGCGCCCTGCGGGGCAGGAAGAGTTCGGAACCCGCGTGGAACTGAAGAACATGAACTCCTTCCGGCATGTGCAGAAGGGCATAGAATACGAAATTGCGCGGCAGCAGGACCTGCTGGAAGACGGCGAAGCCGTGGTGCAGCAGACACGCCTGTATAACGCGGAAAAGAACAGCACCGCCGCCATGCGCGGCAAGGAAGAGGCCCACGATTACCGCTATTTCCCGGACCCGGACCTTATTCCCATTATGCTTTCCGCAGAGCAGATAGAGGCATGGCGCGCGGAACTGCCGGAACTGCCGGTGCAGCGGCGGACGCGGTTTGTCACGCACTACGCCCTGCCGGAATATGATGCGGAAGTGCTGACGCAGGACAGGGATATGGCAGACTTTTTTGAAGCTGCCGCAGCCGTGTACAACAGTCCGAAAAAGATAAGCAACATGATGATGGGCCCCTTCCAGCGGGAGCTGAATGAGCGCGGTATGGCTGCCAAGGATGCTCCCATGCGCCCGGAAACGCTGGCGGAGCTGGTGCGTCTTATCGAAGAAGGGCTTATTTCCGCCAAGATAGGCAGCGACATTTTCAGCGACCTGTTTGTCAGCAATGCCGGGCCGGAAGCGTATGTGAAAGAGAAGGGGCTGGCGCAGATTTCCGACTCTTCTGAACTGGAGCGTGCCGTGGATGAGGTGATTGCGGAAAACCCCGCCGAGGCGGAGGCGTATCGCGGCGGCAAGACAAAGCTGGTGAGCTTTTTCGTGGGACAGGTCATGCGCAAGACCCGGGGCAAGGCAAATCCTGCTCTGGTAAACGAGTTGCTGGCGAAGAAGCTGTAGCGCGCCGGTGTTTTGTGTTTGTTACAGGCGGCCCCGCATGCGGGGCCGCCTTTTTTGCCTGCAGGATGACGTTGCTGACAGGCAGCTTTTGTAAGGTGCCATGCTGAAATAGGGTGGGCACTCTTGTCGCTGCTGCGGTCTTTCGTTCTGCGGATATCGATGAATGCATTGCTTCTCGTCTCTGATTTGAGCGCAGTGCGAGCGTGGATTCATGCCGGAAATAGTGCGGTTGTGCATGAGGAGGGCCTTGTCTCTCTGTTGACGGATGCGTTGCCCCCATGTATATGCTACTTACTGTAATACATAATTACTGTATTTCATTTTCATCAACATTGAATTTTCCTGTATTTCGGGGTGCATCGTGGATGATTGTTTG
This sequence comes from Desulfovibrio psychrotolerans, assembly GCF_013340305.1. Taxonomy (NCBI): domain Bacteria; kingdom Pseudomonadati; phylum Thermodesulfobacteriota; class Desulfovibrionia; order Desulfovibrionales; family Desulfovibrionaceae; genus Desulfovibrio; species Desulfovibrio psychrotolerans. The sequence goes on along the minus strand of NZ_BLVP01000007.1, from coordinate 129,392 downwards.
AAAGGGGCATTGGAAATTGTCAAAGCACAGGCAAGTGTGCGTACTATGAACGAGGAAGAGATTCTGTCCATGGTGCGTACCCTTGCGGACAGCATCCGGGGGATGAGTGAAGGCGAGGCCGCTGAAAGCGTGCGGGTGGAAGGGGAGATTGATCCCAAGAAGTCCATACGCGAAAAGTCCATTACCTGCCTGGAATGCGGTAAGGCTTTCAAGATAATCACCAGAAAGCATCTTGCCGTGCATGGGTTGGATACACCGGAGTATCGCGAAAAATGGGGCATGAAAAAGAATACGCCGCTGGTGTGCAAGGCATTGCAGCGCGAACGGCGTAAGAAAATGAAGTCTATGGAGCTGTGGGAAAAAAGGCGTAAGCAGGAACCTGCCGCCTGAGTATGTCCTTTTTTACGGTCCTTCTCCCCGTCCCCATGCTTGCAGGCGTTGTGCCGCTTCCATGGTAAAGTGTTCCGGAACGAGAATATCCACGACCTTCACGCCCTCGGGCGTGGAGGTTATCTTTATGAGCTTGAGGTGTTCCAGTTTGCTCAGGATGTCCAGAACCCGGTCCTCGGAACTGACAAAGGCATCCTTGAGCGACATGAGCGCGTGCATGTAATCGAATTGCCGGACGCCGTTGCGGGCGAGCATTTCAATGGTTCTGCATGTGCCCTGAAACAGGCTGGGAACCTGCATGGACTTGCGTGTGCTGCTGCGGAGTCTGTGGACCAGCACATCTATAAGGGTTTGCATGATCTGCGGTGATTCGCGGATAAACCCGTCAAAATGCTCCTGCTTCACTTCCACGGCCCGAACATCGTCCAGGGCGATGGCGGTGGCCGTGCGCCTTTTATCGTCCAGCACCAGCGACATTTCGCCGAACATGTTGATGGGAGAGAGAATGGCCAGCACTTTTTTTCTGCCGTTCACCTCTTTGGACAGCTCCACCCGGCCTTCCTGAAGCAGGTAGGCTGAATCTCCCTTGCTGTTTTCTGCAAAGATGACGGAATATTTGAGGAATGTTCTGGCGACGTACGATGTCATGGCTTCCTCCCCCTGTGTTCCCTGCTCCCCTGCATCCGGCTGACGATAGCGAACACACGCGTGCGGAACATGTGGTTCTGCAGTTGGGAGGAGTATAGCACTCTTTGGAATGGAAGAAACGCAAAAAAAGCTGCGGAGGAGCAGGCGGCTAGCGGGAGAGCGCGCCCTCGTGGGCAAAATAGATGCGTCCTTCCTGTCTGGCTCCGGGTTTCCACGGTGTTTCGGCGAGCACCATGCGGTAGCCGAAGGAGACGTACAGGGGCGTATCCGCGCCGCCGGAAGGGAGGCGGAATTCGAAGGGGATGGCCGGTTCCTTGCCCAGCTCGCGCGGCAGCACGTCCAGCTGGGCACTGGATACCACGGTGCCTGAGCTTTCGCTGAGGTAGACCGTGAAGGCCAGTTGGTCATACCAGCGCGCCCAGTCCGGGAAAAGCTCGGTATTGGGGTAGGCCATGCCCTGCAGCCCCACGCCTTCCTTAAGGGGCATATTCATGAATTCGAACCGCCAGAAGCGCATATGTATGGTCTGCGGGGCCTCCGCTATCCACGGGCGTTTGTCCAGATGGCTGACGGAAAGCTGCGCGCAGCCCTGAAGGACAAACGTTATGAGAAGGAGGATGAGAAGCCCGGCTCGTTTCATGGAAGAGTACCCTGTTCAGGTTAGCGCATGGAAGGCGGACCCTGCACGAGCATTTCTGCAAGGGTCATGTTTACTCTGGGAAGAACGCGCAGTCTGGGCCCGGCAAATTCCATCTCCAGCTGCACGAGTTCCCTGTACAGTTCCGTCCTGTCCAGCGCGGGAATCTGCGCCTCTGGTAATTCCTTAACATTGTCGGCAAAGCGGAAGCAACCCGTAAATACCCTGCGCTCGCCGTTGGGCAGCATCATGGTGTTGCGGGTGCCGTGCAGGCGGCAGATCATAAGGCGGTGGCGGTAGAGGCCGCACAGGCCGTCATCATTCAGCGGACACATGACGGTGGGCTGGACCCCTGCGTTCAGCGCAAAGCGGTATTGCTGCACCACGTTGCGGGCACGGTTCAGATACTCGTCGCGTTGTGCGGCGGAGAGTTCGTTCATGCCACGCCACAGGTAGCTCCATTCCACATAGGTATGGTGCTGGAAATAGCTGACGCAGCAGTTTCTGTCGCAGTCCTGACAGCTGAGTCCTGCCTGCGCAGCGGTGTGCGCGTAAGCGGCGGACATGCGTTCGTACAGGTCGGCCAGACGGGCGAAGACACCCGGTCCCTTTTTGCGGGCAGCAGCTTTCATGATTGCGACTCCAGCCAGCGCACGATGGTCTGTGCGCATTCATCCGGTGACAGCCCGGCACAGGAGACGGTGAAGTCGGCTGCGGCTTCGTACAGGGCTCTGCGTTCGTGATAGAGGTCTTCCACTGTCTGCCCCGGCGCGATGGCAAGGCCGCGTTCCGGGTTGTGGCGAATGCGCTCCAGAATGACGGGCAGTTCCACATTCAGGTAAACCACGTGGCCGAGGCTCTGCAGGTGCTCTATGGCGGCCTGTCTGTAGACAACGCTGCCGCCGGTGGAAATGACGGTGCGGCGTGCGCCGATACGGCGGATTATCTCGCCCTCCACGTCAAGGAAGTCATCCTTGGTCATGCTGTCTGCCACGTCTTGCAGGCGCGTGCCGTAGTGTGCCTCTATGATATGGTCCGAATCCATGAACGCCCAGCTCAGAGCGTTTGCCAGCGCTTTGCCCACGGTGCTTTTTCCGGCACCGGCCATGCCGATGACGCTGATACACTTTTCATCCGTGGCCACGGGCTGCCGGAGCGGAGGAGTGTCTGACATTCTCTGAACCTCACGTGTCAGGCTGTTGAAAGAAGGCTCGCCTGCGTATACGCAGCCGCTGAAACGGGGCCGGACCACTGCAAGCCCCATCAGAATACCCTGCAAAAAAGCCGGTCACTGCCGGATGTGCCACGGGGGTATGTTTTGCGGCGCGCTGACTGTTGGCCGCACAGGGTACATTCGCCATGCGGCACGGGTTGTTGTGCCTTTGCGCAGAGGTTGTGTCAATCGTCCAGAGGGCCTTGGCCCATGCGGGAGAACGCAAAAGGCCGGACCCGAAAAGGGCCCGGCCTGAATGCACTGAACATGCTGCCGCCGCAGAGGGCGGAGCGGGATTAACGCTTGGAGTACTGGAACCGTGCGCGTGCGCCGCGCTGGCCGTACTTTTTACGTTCTCTCTTACGCGCGTCGCGGGTGAGGAACCCGGCTTTCTTGAGCGCGCCGCGCAGTTCGGCGTCCACTTCCAGCAGGGCGCGGGAAATGCCGTGACGTACTGCCTGAGCCTGACCGGACATGCCGCCACCGGCCACGTTGACCTTGATGTCGAACTTGCCGAGGTTTCTGGTCAGCTCAAGGGGCTGACGCACAACCATCTGCAGGGTCTTGCGGGGAAAGTATTCCTCGTAGGGCAGGTCGTTCACCAGGATCTGGCCCGTGCCAGCGTAGAGGCGGGTCCGAGCAGTGGCGGTCTTTCTTCTGCCTGTACCGTAATCAAATTCGTTGGACATGTTTTTCTCCTGCCTCTATCGCTTAGGACTGGGGTTCCAGGGTCTGGGGATTCTGTGCCGCATGGGGATGCTCGGGGCCGACATAAATCTTCAGCTTCTTGAGCATGGCAGCGCCGAGGCGGTTCTTGGGCAGCATGCCCTGAACAGCCTTGCGGATAACTTCTTCGGGCTTCTTCTCAAGCATGAGCGCCAGATTGGTTTCGCGCAGACCGCCCATGTATCCGGTATAGCGGTAGTACTTCTTGTCCGCCAGCTTGTTGCCGGTCACTTTGATCTTTTCGCAGTTAACCACAACAATGAAGTCGCCGTTGTCCACATGGGGGGCGAATTCGGGCTTGTGCTTGCCGCGCAGGCGGTGGGCAATCTGGGTTGCAAGGCGGCCGAGGATTCTGTCTTCGGCATCTACCACGAACCATTCGCGGTTGATATCTTCCGGCTTGGGGCTGAACGTCTTCATAATAATATACTCCTGAGTGCGAAGCTCGAAAGGGGAACTTCATAGGGAGTTTTAAGTTCGTTGTCAATAGTCGATAGCATCCGCAGCAAAATTCCGGAGAACCTTGCGTGCCGTCGATGCGCCGGGCACCGTTCCCGGCAGGTGTATGCCGCCCTCACCAAGGCAGCATGGGGCAGTTGCACAGGCGTTGCGGAGTTGGATTACGCATGGCCTTGCCGCTGATGGCACCACGAAAGCGACGGGTAACGGGGGGGTCCAGGCCGAGAGGCCCTGGAAAAAACGTCAATCCCTCGTGGAAACTGTTGATCTTTATACTACGACCGCCTACCTTGCCAAGTGATTTTTTGGAAAAAACGCAGGAGCACGCCATGTCCAATATCCGCAAGAGTTTGTTGCAGTTTACCTTTGCCGGTGCGTACATGAAGCGCTGGAATGACAAGCTCAGGCCCATGGAATTGCTGGAGGTGGACAAGCAGGCGCACAAGATGATCGTGGCGTGGCTGCTGTTTATGCTGAATGCTGAGGGGCGGCTGCAGGGCGAGCGCATAAAGCTGGGCGAAACCATTGTGGAGGGCGGTATCTTTGACTATTTTTTCCGCCTTGTCATAACGGACATTAAGCCGCCTATCTTTTACAAGATACGGGAGAATCCGCAGCATTATTCGCAGCTTCTGCAATGGGTGCAGGGAGAGTTGGAACCCGTGCTCGCCCCGTTGGGGCAGGGCGTATGGGAGCGGTTTGTGGCCTACTTTGCCCCTGACCGCAAGAAGACGCTGGGGGATGAGATTCTGGAAGCCGCTCATCTGTATGCCAGCAAGTGGGAATTTGACCTGCTGAAAGGGCTGAACGGGTTTGATGACGAGATTCCGGAAATAGACGCCACGTTTACCCGCAGGCTGGAGGCGCACGCCCATCTGCGGGGGGTGAACGAGCTGCTTGCCGGATCGGGCAACGTTCTTGGCAGGCTGGCCAACCTGTGCGGGCAGCTGCGGTTTCAGAAGCGGTGGTCGCAGACGCCGCGCGTGCCGGAGACATCTGTCATAGGCCACATGTTTCTTGTGGCCTGCTACAGCTACTTCTTTTCCATTGCGCAGGGGGCGTGCGGCGCGCGCAGGCAGAACAACTTTTTTTGCGGGCTGTTCCACGACCTGCCGGAACTGCTCACCCGCGATATCATCTCGCCGGTGAAAAAGTCGGTGGAGAACCTGGACGGCTTTATCAAGGAATACGAGGCCGCCGAACTGGAACGGCGGGTGCTGGGGCCGCTGCGTGAGGAGGGGTATGGGCGCATTGCGTGGCGGTTGGGGTATTTTCTCGGTCTTGATACCGGGTCGGAGTTTCATGAATCTATCGTTGTGGACGGCGTGGTGAAGCGTCTGGACTTTGAGCAGCTGCAGAACCACTATAATCAGGACGCCTTTGACCCCAAGGACGGCACCATGCTCAAGGCATGTGACACCATGGCGGCGTTCATTGAGGCGTATACGGCCGTGCGCAACGGTATTTCCGTGGATGAGCTGCATCAGGCGCTCTGGCGGCTGCGGCACCAGAACCGCAAGCTGGTTATCGGCAACATACATGTGGGCGCGCTGTTCGCCGATTTCGACTGATCGTGTTCTTTACCTAGCACCCGCAAGCGGTTACAGTTTTTCTTACGTATATCACTAGCAGGGGGCGCGGTGGCGCTTCCGGGGAGAAAGGCATGCTGTTACGGACAAGAGCCTGGGATATTGTTCGGGAAGATTACCCTGTTCTTAAGGAAGACAGCTCGTTGGCGGACGCCATGCGGGAGTTGAACCGCGTGAGCGACAGCGGCTGCCTGTGCGCGCTGGTGCTGGACGACAACGGCAGGCTGAAGGGTGCCGTTTCCATGTGGGACACGGTGCGGTTTATGGAAGATAACCTGCTGCACGGGATAAGCCTGCGCGGGTTTGATGAGAATCGCTTTGACCAGATGTACACGAACGCCTGCAAGGTTGCCGGGTCCACCTCCGTGAAGGATGTGATGGATTCGTCCATGACGGTGGTGGCACCGGACGATCCGCTGCTTTCTGTGCTGGAAGGATTTGTGAAGAAAGGGCGCAGCTATGCCGTGGTGAAGGAAGGGGCGCGCGTGCTGGGCGTGATTATGATTGCGGATCTCTTCAAGGAAATCAGCGGGCAGATAGTCAGCCACGGCAAGTAGTGCCGGCCGCCTCTCTGTGTCTGCCGCGTGCGTGGCTGCCTTCTGGCTAACGTATGCCTGACGTATGTCTAGCGTATGCTTGGCGTCTTTTGCTGTTGCTTGAGGCAAGACCTGAAGGAGTGTTGGCCCGTGTTGCGTGAGGACGGGCAGTTGCCGCAGGAGTAGCTGATCCGGGGGCAGCGGCTCCGAAGGCTGCGGTTGGCTACGGGTGGCTGGCTTGCGGCGGGCTACTGCTCGGTGGCACCGGTTGGCGGGATATCTTCTTCTTCGTCTCCGCAGGCGGGGACGTTCTCCAGCACCATGGGGCGTGATGTCGCAGCGGCGCTCATACGGAAGGCATCCGTAAGGAACGCGTGGAACAGCAGGGCCGAAAAACGTTCGTCATAGCGTTTTTTGTCGTTTGCAAGCGTGCGCGCGGCGTCTACGGGTTCCATGGCTGTGGCATAGCCCCGTCGGGTGATCATGGCGCTGAAAGAATCTGCCACCGCCACCAGCCTGCCGAGACGGCTGATTTCTTCCCCTTTCAGCTTGCGGGGGTAGCCGGAGCCGTCCAGCCGCTCATGGTGCTCCAGTGCCGCCTGCTGCAACTCATCGAATCCGAGTCCCAGCTTCTGGGCGATCTTGGCCCCCACAAGGGGGTGCGGGGTGAGCTTGTCCTTTTCTTCAACCTTAAGCGGGGTGCTTTTTTGCAGGATGAAGGCGGGCACCTTGCTCATGCCGATATCGTGCAGCAAAAGGCTGAGTGCTACCTTGTCCAGATCGCGCCTGCGGTAGTCGCTGCGCGATTCATAGAACAGCCACAGCCCCACTGCCAGCGAGTTTACCGAGTGGGCGGCCAGTGAGTGCTCCCTGTTCAGGCGGCGCATGAACAGTTTTATGCGGTGCCTGTCCTGATGCAGAAACTCCGTGAAGACCATGGTGTCTGCGTAGAGCTGCTGGAAAACGGGCATGACCGGCTGTTCGGCGAACTCGTTCACCCGCAGGGCAAGCGCCTGCATGAGCACATCGGCTATCTCTCCCTGCTTGAGATTTTTGTCCACCAGCACAAGGTCCAGCTGTTTGATGATGTGCTTGGAGTAGATGGGGTGGTCTGCCCGCGAAACAAAGATGTTGCCATCGTCACACAGGCGGTGCACCTCTTCCACCTGCTCGTTGGACAGCCGAACGCCCTTGCGGCAGTACGGCTGGAGACGGGCGACGCTCTCCTTGAATTCAAAGAGGTCTACGGGGGGCCGGTATTTGGGAAAGCTCTCCAGAATGGGCTTGGCAATCTGGTAGTATTCTTCCTGAATGTTGTCCGGTATGGGGCTGCTGGCTGCGCACATACTATTTGTGATAGATTTTGACGAGGTTGGTGCCCCGCGATTTTTCTCCCGGCTTGGGCTGGCCTGCCGTGATGACCACGCTGGACCCCGGCGTGATGACGGGGCAGCCTTCTATGAAATGCTCGGCGCGTTCAAGGTGGCCGGAGAGATTGGTATCTACCGTCTCTGGCCGCACACCCCATGAAAAGTTCAGCCCGCGCAGGGCTTCTTGGTCGGGCGTGAGCCCGTAGATGATCTGGCGTGGGCGGCGCGCGGAAATCATGCGCGCGGACGCACCGGACATGGAGTGGGAGACAATGGCGTCTGCCTCTGTCTTTTCCGCCAGCAGGCAGGCGGAGTACGCCAGAAAGTCCGGAGTGCCTTTTTCTTCCGCCGGCGGGAGGAGCTTGCGTTCCTCAAAATGAATCTGCTCTGCCTGCCGGGCTATTTCCACCATGAACTTGACCGTTTCTACCGGATAGCTGCCCATGGCGGTTTCTTCTGAAAGCATGACGCAGTCTGCACCATCGAGCACCGCGTTTGCCACGTCTGTCGTTTCTGCACGGGTGGGGGCAGGATTGCTGACCATGGAGAGCAGCATCTGTGTGGCGACGATGACCGGCTTGGCCGCACGGTTGCAGGCGCGGATGATGCGCTTCTGCATGGCGGGGAGCATGGGCAGCGGGCATTCCACGCCAAGGTCGCCGCGCGCCACCATGACCACATCGGTCACAGCCAGAATCTCGTCCAGCCGGTCCACGGCGTTCTGCCGCTCCAGCTTGGCCACCACAGGAATGTTTTTGCCGTGCTCGGCGATGATGGCCTTGGCGGTGAGGATGTCTTCCGGCGTCTGCACGTAGGAAAGGGCGCAGGCGTCTACGCCCAGTGCAAGGCCGTCGCGCAGGTCCTTTTTATCCTTGTCGGTCATGGCGGGCAGGTTCACGGGCTTGCCGGGCAGGGCGAGGCCCTTGCGGGAGGTGAGTATGCCCGTGTTCTGGCATTCCATTTCAAACGCGCCCAGAGGAAGGCTTTCTGTGATGACAAACTGCATCACGCCGTCGCTGAGCACCACCTTGTCTCCCTTTTCCAGCGATTCCAGAATGGGCGGATTGTCAAAGGGGATGAAAGGCAGGTCGCGCACCATTTCCGCACCGGGGGGGCCGAGAACAACCCGGTCGCCTTTATCCAGATTCAGGGTGCCCTGACGCAGTTCACCTATGCGTATCTTGGGACCGGAAAGGTCCTGAAGCAGGGTGAGCGGCACGCCGTGCTCCTGCTCAAGCCGCCGGAGGAGGGCAATGAGGTCTGTGAACATGGACGCATTGCCGTGCGAGAAGTTCAGCCGGAAAATGCGAACCCCGTTGCGGATCAGCCGGGTCAGGACTTCCGGAGAGTCGGAAGCCGGACCTATGGTGGCAATAATTTTTGTTCTCATACAGGAAACTCTTGGGGATGTGACCAATTTTGTCAAGCGGATTTGTGCTGAAAGCGCGGTCGCTTCTATAGCATTTCTAGACAAAAAAACCATGCTGGCTTGACACTTGTAACTATATAAAAGAAAAAGTGGTAAAGTGTGGTAAAAAGTGGTAGGGGGGTGGGTATGTTATTCAGAGGAAGAGTCCACCGCAGCCTTGACCCCAAGTGCAGGCTCATGTTGCCCCCGGAAATACGGGACATTCTCCTCGCTCGCGCGCAGGAGGGCAGGCTCATGCTCACCACGTACGACCGCTGCATAGTGGGCTATCCTCTGCCGGACTGGGAAGAGTTTGAGCAGAAGTTCCAGAAGCTGAAGACCCCTTCGCTCAAGGTTCGGAACTTCCGCCGTCTTGTTATCGGCGGTGCCGAGGAGGCCGTGCTGGACAAGCAGGGTCGCATACGGCTTTCTGCGGACCACATGGCCTATGCCGGGATGGACAGGGAAGTGACCATCGTCGGGCAGGGCAATAAGTTTGAAATATGGGACAAGGGGCGGTTTGCGGCGCTGATGGCCGAAGACTCCTTTGATGATGTGGCGGACGAACTGGCGGAGAGCGGGATAGATTTTCCCATATGATGCCGGAAGCCTTAGGGACTTTGCCCGAAGGGTGACGTTCCGCGCGGTTCGGGCGCGTTTCAGCCCGCAGGATACTCCCTTTACGTGTCGGCCCTGAACAGGTATTGCGCCCCGCGCCCTTCATAATGATGTGGTCGCGAACGTCTGCGGAACGGAATTTTTCAACTGGAAGCCAAGGAAGGGGAAACCGTGACATATGACGAGGAACGAAATCACTCCGGGGCAGAATGGAGTGAGCATGTTCCCGTGCTGCTGGCCGAGGTGCTCTCTTACCTCGCGCCCAGACCCGGCGGATTCTATCTTGACGGCACTCTGGGTCTGGGAGGACACAGTGAAGCCATCATGGACGCCGCACAGGGTGAAGCCAGCCTGCTGGGGCTGGACCGCGACCTTGCCACGCTGGACAAGGCGAGGACACGGCTTGCCCGCTTCGGCGACCGGGTGCACCTTTTTCACTCCCGTTACAGCGATTATGAAGCCGCCATGGACGAGCTGGGCTGGGACCTGCTGGATGGCGCGCTGCTTGACATAGGCGTGTCTTCCATGCAGCTGGACCAGCCGGAGCGCGGGTTCAGCTTTCTTGCGGACGGGCCGCTGGATATGCGTATGGACCCGGACGGCGACACGCTACCCGCGAGCCACATTGTGAACAAGGCCAGCCCGGAGCGGCTGCGCATGATCATAGGCAAGTACGGCGAAGATCCCATGGGGGGCCGTATTACCAACGCCATTATTGATGCCCGCGCCAAGAGCCCCATTGAGACGACGCTGCAATTGGCCAAGATAGTGGAAATGGCCTATCCCGCCAAATGGCGCGCGCAGGCGCGTAATCATCCCGCCACACGCACGTTTCAGGCGCTGCGCATGGCGGTGAACGGCGAACTGGACGAACTGGAAGCCTTTCTCGGCACCATTGTCCCCCGGCTGCGGCCGGGAGGGCGGGTGGCGGTTATATCGTTTCATTCCCTCGAAGACCGGATGGTTAAACACACCTTTGCTGCGGAGGCCAAGGGCTGCATATGTCCGCGCCAGATACCCGTGTGTATATGCAACCATGAGGCGAGGCTGCGCATTGTTACCAAAAAACCCGTCATGGCTGGCGAGGAAGAGCTGGGGCGTAACCGGCGGGCTTCCAGCGCCAAGCTGCGCGTGGCGGAGCGGCTGTGAGGGACGGTATGGACAACGGGATGAGCGGGTGGATTCTCGGGATGATCCTTGCCGCAGTGACCAGCCTTGTTCTGGGGCTCACGCTGGTGTGGCTTAACATAGAGCGCATGGACATAGCCTACGGATTGCAGAAATTGCAGGCGGAACTGGACAATGAATCTGCGCACACCGCCAAGCTGGAACTGGAACGTGAGAATCTGGTTTCGCCCTACAGAATGAGAAGGTTGGCTGATGAATTGCAAATGCGGCCCGCCGTGCCCGGCCAGATACGTCGTATGGACGAGAGGCGGCAGTCCGGCGGGGAATAGGCGGATAAGAAAAAGGCAGTAAAGGATTGCGGAGCACAACGTGTTCAAAAGCAGAAAAGGCATAACCCCGCGCGCAAAGACGCCCAGAAAGGCTGCTCCCCAGAGGGTGAGCGGTCGCGACTGGGGTCGTTTTCGTCTTGCGTTTGTGGGCGGGGTGTTCTGCCTTCTGTGGGTGGCGCTGTGGGGCCGGGCCTTTTACGTGCAGGTATACCGGGGGCCGGAACTGGCGGGCATGGCCAAGCGTCAGCACCTTGCCACGGAACTGGTTACAGGACGCCGGGGAGCCATTCTGGACCGCAACGGGCAGGTGCTTGCGCGCAGTGTGGCAAGCAAGTCGGTGTTTGTGCGTCCGGTGGAAGTGCAGAACATGGCGGAGGCTGCCCGGGTGCTTTCCAAGGCGCTGGACCTGCCCCTGCGTGACGTGCGCGCCAAGTTGGCCGAACGCCGCCAGTTTACATGGATAGCCCGCAGGATAGGTGATCGCGCGGCGGTTGCCATACGCGATGCCAAGCTTTCCGGCGTGTACCTGACCACGGAGTACAGCCGGCTGTATCCCAACCACCAGCTTGCAGGCAGGCTGATGGGGTTTGTGGGCATGGACGACAAGGGGCTGGAAGGACTGGAGCTTACACAGGATCAGCTGCTGAGCGGGCAGGATTCCAAATTTGTGGTGCAGCGCGATGCTGCGGGACGGCGGTTGTACCTGAACGGTGCCGAGCGCGACGGCGTTATTGACGGGCAGGATATCCGGCTCACGCTGGATGCCCAGATACAGTATTTTGCGGAGGAGGCACTTTCAGAAGCCGTTACCTCCTTTGAGGCGGAATGGGGTGGTGTGATCATGGCCGATGTGCGCACAGGAGACATTCTGGCGTGGGCCGAATATCCGCCCTTCAACCCCAATGCCTATGCGCGGTATTCGGCCACCCGCTGGCGGAACCGCCTTGCCACCGACGCGCTGGAGATGGGGTCCACCATCAAGCCGTTCCTTGTGGCAGCCGCGCTGGATGAGGGCAAGATTACGCCCGAGAGCCTGTATTACTGCGAGAACGGGCGCTGGCAACTGCACAATGTGCGCATCAAGGACACGCACAAGTACGAGTGGCTCACGGTGGAGCGGGTGCTGCGGTACTCAAGCAACATCGGCGTGGCCAAAATAGGGCTGGAGCTGGGGGCCACCGCCTATCACAAGTACCTTGCCGGGCTCGGCTTCGGCGAGAAGACGGGGCTGCCGCTGCGGGGTGAGAGTTTTGGCCTGCTGCGTCCGCCTGTGCAGTGGCGCGAGGTGGACCTTGCCAACGCCGCGTTCGGGCAGGGGTTTGCCGCTACCACCGCGCAGCTGGTGCAGGCCTATGTGTGCCTTGCCAACGGCGGCGTGCGCAAGCCGCTGCGGCTGCTCATGGACGCTCCGGCAGATGAAGAGGCACATGAGCGGGTGTTCACGGAAAAGACCAGCCAGACCGTGCTTTCCATGATGCGTTCTGTGGTGGAAGGGGACGGCACGGGAACGCAGGCCAGAATTGCGGGCATAACCGTGGGCGGCAAGACCGGCACGGCGCAGAAGGCCAGCCCGCAGGGCGGTTACGGCGACAAGTATACCGGCTCTTTTGTGGGATTTTTCCCTGCGGACGCCCCCCGTTACGTCATTGCCGTTATTGTGGATGAGCCGAAGAAGAATCATTACGGCGGCGTCATTGCCGCTCCGGCTTTCCGGCAGATAGCCATGCAGTCTCTTGCCTACATGGGCACCCTGCCGGACACGGGCTATGCGCAGCTTCCGGGGGCGGGAAAATCCGGCACGGCTGCCGTAGCAACTGCGGCGGAAAAGCAGGCTGGCAAGGCTGGTCAGACGGCTGCAGGACAGGCATCTGCAAGGCCTGCGTCGCAGCCCGGACTGACCGAAGTGCGGCAGGATGTGTCGCATGCAACCATGGCCGTGGAAACCACCGTGCCTGATGTGCGCGGCAAGTCTCTGCGCAGTGCGGTGGAAGCCTTTGCGCGCAGGGGAGTCATTCCCGTTGTGCGCGGCGAAGGGTTTGTGGTGTCAAAGCAGAGCCCGCTTCCCGGTGCCCAGTGGCCCAAGGAAGGGGCGCAGGAATACATACTCTGGCTTTCGGAGCGTTTTTAGCATGGTTCAGACGATAACGCTGGAACAACTGGTGGAGCAGGTTCGAACAGGGCTCGTGGGCGTACATGCGGATTCTCGCAAGGTGCAGCCAGGAGACCTTTTTGTGGCCGTGCCGGGAACCAGTGCCGATGGCGGTGCGTATATTGCCGACGCCCTGCAACGCGGGGCGGCCTATGTGGTGTGCCGGGCAGCCAGTCTGCCGAAAAGCGGAACAGGCGCGCACTTTGTGGTGGAGGAAGATCCCCGTGCCACGCTGGGGTATCTTGCCGGAGTGCGGTTCAACACGCTGAAGCTGCCTTTTCCCGTGGTGGGCGTGACCGGAACCAACGGCAAGACCACCGTGACCTATCTGCTGGAGCATCTTTTCAACGCGGCCGGACGCAGGGCCGGGGTTATAGGCACCGTGAGTTACCGCTGGCCCGGAGGCGAGCAGGAAGCCAAGATGACCACCCCGGACTGCCTGAAGGTGCACGCCCTGCTGGCGCGTATGGCGGCTGCGCAGGTGGACGCCGCGTTCATGGAGGTTTCTTCCCACGCGCTTGACCAGAACCGGACGGCGGGCGTGGAGTACGGCGGAGCCATTCTCACCAATCTGACGCAGGACCATCTGGACTATCACGGCGACATGGAAACCTATTTTGCCGCCAAGGCGCGTCTGTTCACGCAGGTGCCCCGGCTGGACAAGCCTGCCGTGATCAATGTGGACGACCCCTACGGCAGGCGACTGCTGCCGATGGTGCCCGGCGGGCTGGGCTTTACTCTGCACGACGTGGCCGTGGACGGCTGCCGCGTGCTGCGGGGCGAGGTGCTTGCCTGCACCGTGGACGGCCTGCACCTGCGCATGAATCTGGACGGCGAGCACTGGGAGATTACCTCCCCCATGGTGGGCTACCACAATGCTTCCAACCTGCTGGCGGTGCAGGGCATGGCGCGCTGCCTTGGCCTTTCCGCCGAACAGATGCGGGGGCTGGAGCACTTTAACGGGGTTCCCGGCAGGCTGGAGAGAGTGCCCAATGGCCGGGGCGTGCACGCCTTTGTGGACTACGCGCACACCCCGGATGCGCTGGACAACGTGCTGGGAGCGCTGCGCAAGGTGGGATTTGCCCGTATTATCACCGTGTTCGGCTGCGGAGGCGACCGTGACCGCCGCAAACGCCCGCTCATGGGCGAGGCCGTGGCCCGTCTTTCGGACGTAGCGGTGCTTACTTCCGACAACCCGCGTACCGAAGACCCGGTAAGCATTCTTGAAGACGTGAAGCCGGGGCTTGCCGCCTGCCCGCGCGTGCTGACCGAACCGGACCGCCGCACAGCCATCGGCCTTGCCGTGGCAGAGGCGCGTCCCGGCGACTGCATCCTCGTGGCCGGAAAGGGGCATGAGGACTATCAGGTCATCGGAACGGAAAAGATTTCTTTCAGTGATCAGGCTGTGCTCAGGGAGATGCTCGGGTGAAGCTGACGCTTAACGACATACAGGACGCCATGGGCGCCATCGGCTTTCTGGGTGATGCCGGAGAGACCGTGCCGACGGGCGTGCAGACCGACAGCCGGATGTTGCAGAAGGGCGAATTGTTTTTCTGCATAAGCGGCGAGCGGTTTGACGGGCACACCTTTGCCAGAGCCGCCGTGGAGCGCGGCGCGTGCGGCGTTGTGGCGGAGCGTCCGCCGTTTTCCGCAGACGAAATGTGCGGCATGGAATGTGACGAGGGCGGAGTTCCGCTGCTGATGGTGCGTGATTCCGTGCAGGCACTGGGCAGGCTGGCTGCCTATCACAGGCAGAAGGCCAAGGCAGCCGTGGTGGGCGTGACCGGCACGGCGGGCAAGACCACCGTGAAGGAGATGCTGGCGCAGGTTCTTTCCGTTCGCGGAGAAACCGCCCGCAACCACCTGAATCTGAATAATCAGATCGGGTTGCCTGTTTCCATGCTGGCCGCCACGGGTGAGGAGCGGTTCTGGGTGATGGAGGCGGGCATAAGCGAACCCCGTGACATGGACGAGCTGGCTTCTGTGCTGCGGCCCGACCTTGGCATAGTGCTCAACGTGGGCGCGGGACACACGCAGGGGCTGGGAGACAAGGGCGTAGCCCACTACAAGGCCAAGCTGCTCTCGTACATCGCGCCGGGCGGCGTGGGGCTTGTGAGCGCAGACTATCCCGACCTGGTGCGCGAGGCCCGCAGCAACTGCGCAGAACTTCGCTTTTTCAGCATCCGCGATGCCTCGTGCATGTACCGGGCCGAGTATGCGGGGCCGCAGTCCGCCACGCAGGGACGCTACCGCGTATGGCTGGACAAGAAGGAATTTGAACTGGTGGCCCCGTTCCGGGGTGCTTTTGCGGCGGAGAATGTAATCGCCGTGGCGGCTGCCGCAGATATTCTGGGGTTGTCGACCCAGGAGATCATTACCGGATTTGCGCAGGCACGGCTGCCGGAAAAGCGCTTCTGCTGCCAGCAGCGTGACCGCTGGCTGGTCATAGACGACAGCTACAACGCCAACCCGCTCTCCGCCCTGCGCATGCTGGAAACTGCGCACGAAATGGCGGCAGGGCAGCCGCTCATGCTGGTTATGGGCGAGATGCTGGAACTGGGAGACGAGGCGGAAAAGGCCCACCGTGATCTCGGCATCGTTATGGCCCGCACCGCACCTGCCGCTGTGTACTGGAAGGGCGGGCATGCGGACGAGGTGCGCGCAGGACTGACGGAAGGCGGCTGGCAGGGCGAACTGCAACTGGTGCATACGCCGGAAGAATTTATCAACAGGTTCATGGAATCAACGCTCAGGGCGGGCCTTGTTCTTTTCAAGGGGTCGCGGGGCAACCGGCTTGAACGTCTGGTAGAGGCATTCTGCGCCGGACCATGCAGCGCAAAGGAAGAACCCGATGCTCTATAATCTGCTGTACCCCCTCAGTGAGGACATCAGCCTTTTCAACGTGTTCCGGTACATCACGTTCCGTTCCGTATGGGCGTTGCTGACCGCGCTGCTCATCTCCATCCTTCTGGGGCCGCGCTTCATCGGCTGGCTGCAGCGCATAAAGTGCGGGCAGTACATTCAGGAAGAGGTTTCGTGTCACAGCAGCAAGGCGGGCACCCCTACCATGGGCGGCCTGCTCATAGGGTTTGCCATGGTGGTAAGCTCCCTGCTGTGGTGCGACATAACCAACCGGTATGTCTGGCTGACGCTGTTCGTCTTCTGCGGCTTCGGGCTGGTGGGTTTTCTGGATGATTTTTCCAAGCTGCGCCGCAAACGCAACAAGGGACTTTCTGCCCGTGCCAAGTTCCTGTGGCAGATGCTCATAGCCGCCGTGGTCATGTATGTTCTGGTCAAAGATCCCGTGTACTCCACGCATCTTTCCGTGCCGTTCTTCAAGAACATCAGTCCTGATCTGGGCTGGCTGTATGTGCCCTTTGCCATGATGGTCATGGTGGGTGCCTCCAACGGCGTGAACCTGACCGACGGTATGGACGGGTTGGCCATAGGCCCGACCGTTGTGGCCGGGATTGTCTTTTCCGTCTTTGTGTATGTGGCGGGGCACGCGCAGATGTCTGCCTATCTGCAGGTGCCTGCCGTGCCCGGCGTGGGCGAGGTGACGGTTATATGCGGTGCGCTGGTGGGCGCGGGGCTGGGCTTTTTGTGGTTCAACGCCTACCCGGCACAGGTGTTCATGGGCGATGTGGGCAGCCTGTCGCTTGGCGGCACGCTGGGGTTCATTGCCGTGCTGTGCAAGCAGGAACTCATACTCCTTGTGGTGGGTGGCCTGTTTGTGGTGGAGACGCTCTCCGTGATTCTGCAGGTGGGCTATTTCAAATTCAGCGGCGGCAAACGCATTTTCCGCATGGCACCACTGCATCACCATTTCGAGCTTAAGGGCATTCCCGAATCCAAGATCATCATCCGGTTCTGGATAACATCGGCACTGCTAGGCCTTGTGGCTCTGAGCGTGCTCAAACTCCGTTAGGACAGCCGGACCAAGGACAGCGCACATGACACCGAACGCAACCCTTATCTGCCCGCACAGCCCCGTCACTCCCGGCATGACCGCCGTGGTTGTGGGAGCCGCCGGTTCCGGCATGGCAGCGGCGGAACTGCTGCATGCACTGGGTGCGCGGGTGCGCGTGGTGGACAGTGACGGCGCAAAGATTGCTGACAGGGCGCGCGAAACCATGGCGCGGCTGGGCTGTGAAACCGTTTTTGGCGAGCATACGGCAGAGCAGTTTGCAGGAGCCGAACTGGTGGTGCCCAGCCCGGGCGTGCCGGTGAAGAAGATTGCGCCGCTGCTGCCGGAAGGCGCGCTGGTGATGGCAGAGACCGAACTTGCATGGCTGTGCGTGCGGCAGATTCCCGTGCTGGCGGTGACCGGAACTAACGGTAAGTCCACCACGGTGAGCCTGTGCGCCCGTATGCTGGAGCAGGCGGGAAAGAAGGTGTTTCTGGGGGGCAACTTCGGCACGCCCCTCAGCCGTTTTGTGCTGGATGGCGGCAAGGCGGATGTGCTGGTGCTGGAGGTTTCCAGTTTTCAGCTACAGACCTGCACGGCCTTTCATCCCAAGGTGGGCGTGCTGACGAACATTACCGTGGACCATCTGGATTATCACAGCGACATGCAGGAATACACGGACGCCAAGATGCGCCTCTTTGCCCGGCAGACGGCGGAGGATACGGCCATTTTCGGGCCCGGACTCGATGCGTTGCCGCAGGAGTACGGCGTGCGCGCGACCGTGCGGCGTTTTGACGCCCCTGAAGGCACGGCTCCGCTTTTTCCGCAAAGCAGGCTCATGGGAAGGCATAACCGCCAGAACGTGGAAGCCGCCTATATGGCCTGTGCCATTTTTGGCGTGACACAGGAAGAAGCCGCCCGTGCCGTGCGCGATTTCCGCGCCGCCGAGCACACGCTGGAACCTGTGGGTGAGGCGGGCGGTGTGCTCTTTGTCAACGATTCCAAGGCGACCACCGTGGATTCCGTGCGGGTGGCACTGGAGGCGTTTGACACGCCTGTGCTGCTGCTTGCCGGAGGAAAATACAAGGGCGGCGATCTGGCATCGCTGCGCGGACTGCTGCAAGGCAGGGTAAGGGCCGTGGGGTTGTACGGCGGCAGCCGCGAGATATTTGAACAGGCATGGGCCGGGGCTGCGGAACTTTCGTACGACACCACCATGCAGGCGGCGGCAGCGGGGCTGATGCGCAAGGCACAGCCCGGAGATGTGCTGCTGCTGGCACCGGCCACGTCCAGCTTTGACCAGTATGCCAACTACAAAGAACGCGGTGAGGACTTCCGGCGCATCTACGCGCAGTTCAAGGCGGCGGAGGGGGCGGAACAATGAGTACCACCCGCAGAACCGCTCTTCAGACAGACTGGATACTGCTGGCTGCCGCACTGTGCCTTGTGGCTTTCGGGCTGACCATGGTGCTGAGCGCCAGCGGGATTATGGCGGAGAAGTTTTATTCGGATAAATACTTCTTCTTCAAACGCCAGATATTGTTTGCCATGGTGGGCGGCGGGCTTATGGCCGTATGCGCATCGCTGCCGCGCAAGGTGCTGTATCAGTTGCAGTATCCGGTACTTTTCGGAGCGTTGTTGCTGGTTATTCTCACCCTTACGCCGCTGGGCGTGAATATTAACGGCGCGCGCCGCTGGATTGCGCTGGGCCCGTTTACGGTGCAGCCCATGGAGTTTGTGAAGATCGCGCTGGTGCTGTATCTGGCCTACTTCCTCAGTACCAAGCAGGAGCTGGTGAAAACCTTCTCCAAGGGCGTCATTCCTCCCTTCTTCGTGACGGGGCTGATATGCCTGCTGCTGCTTATGCAGCCGGACTTCGGGGCGGCGGCCGTGCTTTCCATGCTGCTGTTCTTCATGTGCCTTGTGGGCGGTACGCGGCTTATCTACCTCATCGTCTCCGCGCTGCTGGCGGGGGGGGCTGGCTGGCTGCTCATTGTGCAGTCGCCTTACCGTTCGCGTCGGTTGCTTGCTTTTCTGGACCCGTTCAAAGATGCGCAGGACACGGGGTATCAGCTTGTGCAGTCGCTCTATGCCATGGGGTCCGGCGGCATTGCCGGACAGGGGCTGGGCGCAGGCAAGCAGAAGCTCTTTTTCCTGCCTGAGGCGCATAACGACTTCATCATGGCGGTAGTGGGCGAGGAGATGGGTTTTGTGGGCGTTTCGCTCTTTTTCATCATCATGGGTGTGATGCTGTGGCGCGGATTTGTCATTGCCTACCGGCAGGATGACCTGCGTGACAGGCTTACCTCCTTCGGGCTGACGCTGGTGCTCACGCTGGGAGCGGTGTTCAATCTGGCCGTGGTTATGGGAGCGGCACCGCCCAAGGGGGTTGCCATGCCCTTTATGAGTTACGGCGGCAGCAGCCTGCTCTCTTCGTTCCTGTGCGTGGGACTTCTGCTCAATTTTTCCAGAACGGCTGAAGGGAGCCCGGCACTATGAAACGCGTTGTACTCACCACCGGCGGAACAGGCGGGCATATTTTCCCCGCGCTGGCTGTTGCGGAAGAACTGCGCAAACGGTTTCCCGGCGTGGAGTTTCTGTTCATAGGGGGCGCGTACGGGCCGGAGCGCGATATCGTGACGCGCGCAGGCATTCCCTTTGAGGCCTTGCCCGTGCGCGGCGTGCTGGGACGGGGCTTCCGCGCCGTGGGAGCGCTGGCGGGGCTTGGGGTTTCCACCTTGCGGGCCATGCGCATTCTGGGGCGGTTCCGGCCCGATGCCGTAATCGGGTTTGGCGGATATGCGGCCTTTGCTGCCTGCATGGCGGGCAAGCTGCGCGAAATGCCGGTTGCCGTGCACGAGCAGAACAGTGTTCCCGGCCTTGCCAACAAGCTGCTCGGTAAGGTGGCGGACAGGGTGTTCATCTCCATGCCTGACCCGGACGAACATTTTTTGCCGCGCAAGACCGTGCTGACCGGCAACCCCGTGCGGGCGGAAATCCGCACCCTGCGGAATATGCCGCCGGTGCCTGCCGGAGAACGGCGCCTGCTGGTGCTGGGCGGAAGCCTTGGTGCGCGGGCGGTGAATGCAGCGGTTATCGATATGCTGCCGATGCTGCAGGACGCCGGAGTGCGGGTGCATCACCAGACCGGCACGGCAGACTTTGAGCGTGTGCAGACGGCGTATGCGCAGGCAGGCATGCAGGACTGCACTGTGGAACCGTTCATCACCAATATGGCCGCCGCCTATGCGCGGGCCAATCTGGTGCTGGGACGTGCCGGGGCGACCACGCTTGCGGAACTGACGGTGGCGGGGAAACCGGCCGTGTTTGTGCCTTTTCCCTTTGCCACGCACGACCATCAGCTGCACAACGCGCGTTTTCTGGAGCGGCACGGGGCGGCAATGGTGGTGGAGGAGCGCAGCTTGGCCGATGCCGGGCATGCCGGACTGGCTGAAAAGGTAACGGGGCTGCTGGCAGACCCGGAACGGTTGAACGCAATGGCTGTGGCTTCGCGCAGACTGGGGTGGCCGGAGGCGGCTGCCAATGTGGCGAGCGGGCTTATGGACATAGTGCACAAGGCTCCACTTACCTCGCTGGTGGAAGAGTAAACAGGCAGGTTGCGGGAATGATCAAGATTCGCAGAGTTCATATGGTGGGCATAGGCGGTTCCGGCATGAGCGGCATTGCGGAAGTACTGCTGAACCTTGGGTATGAGGTGGCAGGCTCCGATCTTTCCGATGGCCCGGTGGTGCGCCGGCTCAAGAATCTGGGGGCCGAGATTTTCATAGGCCACGGTTCGCAGAATGTTACGGATGCGCAGGTGCTGGTGCGGTCTTCCGCCGTGAAGGATGACAACCCGGAAGTGGTTGCCGCGCGGGCCAAGAGTATTCCCATCATTCCCCGTGCGGAGATGCTGGCCGAACTGATGCGCCTGCGCACGGGCATAGCCATAGCGGGAACCCACGGCAAGACCACCACCACTTCACTTACCGCAGCCATCTTTGATGCCGCCCAGACCGACCCCACAGTGATCATCGGCGGCAGGTTGAACGCCTACGGGGCCAATGCGCGGCTGGGTGAGGGCAAATTTCTTATTGCCGAGGCGGACGAGTCTGACGGTTCGTTCCTGTGCCTTCTGCCCATCATGACCGTGGTGACCAACGTGGACCGCGACCACATGGACTTTTACGCGGACCAGCAGGAGATAGACGACTCCTTTACGCAGTTCATGAACAGCGTGCCCTTTTACGGCACCAATGTGGTGTGCGGGGATGACCCCGGTGTGCGCCGCCTGCTGCCCAAGGTGAAACGGCCGGTGATTACCTACGGGTTTGGCAAGGAGAACGATATCCGCGCAGAAGTTATCGCCTGCGCCGAGGTGAGCCATTTCCGCATTATTGTGCGCGGCAAAGACATAGGCGAAGTGCGCCTCTCACAGCCGGGCAGGCACAATATTCTGAATGCGCTCGGCGCGGTGGGGGTTTCGCTGGAGGCGGGCATAGAACCAGCAGCCTGCCTTGAAGGACTTTCCGGGTTCACGGGCGTGGGACGCCGGTTTGAACGGAAGGGCGAGCGCAACGGCGTGCTTGTGGTGGACGACTACGGGCATCATCCCGCAGAGGTGGCTGCAACCATAGCCACGGCACGGCAGTGCTATCCTTCGCGGCGTCTGGTGGTGGCGTTTCAGCCGCACCGCTTCAGCCGAACTCAGGCGCTGTTTGGCGAGTTCTGCAAGTCTTTTGAAGGCGTGGACAAGCTTTTGCTCACGGAAATTTATCCGGCATCGGAGGCTCCCATTCCCGGCGTGAGCGGGCAGAGCCTTGCGCAGGGCATACGGCAGGTATCGAATACGGATGTGCTGTATTGTCAGGATTTTGCGGCTGTGTCGCAGGCATTGCCCGATGTGCTTCAGCCCGGCGACCTGTTTATTACTCTGGGCGCAGGCAATATCTGGACAGTGGGCCAGAAATATCTGGACGGCGAATAGGAAGGCGGACGTATGGCACTGGTTATTCTGAACGGTCCCAGCCTGAAGGCACGTACCACGTTGCGGCTTGGCGGTAACGCCATGGCGGAGGTGGTGGTGCGTGATGTGCGCGACTGCGAGGAATTGCCGGCGACGCTGGAACGGCTTGGCGGAAGGCCGCTGATACTTGGCTATGGCAGCAATATTCTTGCGGATGACGCGCCGCTGCCGCTGGTGGTGGTAACGCCAGCCATAGGTGAAGCTCCCCGTGTGGTGGGAGAGGATGCTGAAGGCGTGCTGGTGCGGGTGGGAGCGGGATTCCGGCTGCCCAGGCTGCTCGGGTGGCTGTGCGCCAGAGGGTTATCCGGCATGGAAGGACTGGCGGGCATTCCCGGCACCGTAGGCGGGGCTGTTGCCATGAATGCTGGATCGTACGGCTGTGAAACTGGCGCGCTGGTCACGCGGGTGACGGTTTTTGATCCGGTGCACGGCGTGCGGACACTGCGGCGCGATGCGTTGCACTTTGCGTACAGGCATTTTTCTGTTGCGGATGCCGGAGAACGTGCGGGCTGGACAGTGGTTGCGGATGCTGTTTTTCGTCTAGAACGCAGTTCGCGCGATGTTATTCACAAGACGATGCAGGAAAATTACGCAAAGAAGAAGGCAACGCAGCCTGTAACAGCATACAGTGCAGGCTGCGTGTTCAAAAATCCTGCGCATAATGTGAGTGCGGGAAAGCTTTTAGACAGTTCCGGATTCAAAGGGAAAAAAAGAGGCGGTATGGCATTTTCTGAAATGCATGCCAATTTTTTAATAAATACAGGTGAAGGCACAAGCGTGCAAGCAAAGGAACTTTTATCAGAAGCTCAGGAAAAAGTAAAGAAAGAATACGGATATGCGCTTGAATTAGAAGTAAGAATAGTACCATGAAGCTGAGCAAAGCAAACAAAAAAAAACGGATGCCCACAGTGGCTTCTCCAAACACGTATCGCGGAGTACGAACCCGCTCGATACGGAAAATAAAAGTTCCGAATTTTCTACCATGTATGCTTGCTCTGTTTACAACCTTCGTTTTTGTTGTTATGATCAGCATCGCATTGCTCTATCTGTATCGGTATGTCACCATCAGCGAATTTTTTGCCCTGAGAGAGATACAGGTTGCCGGAAATGTCCGGCTGGGGAGCGGTGAAATTTTGAAAATGGCCGGTCTGCGGACCGGAATGAACAATCTGGCGGTGCGCATGGGGGACGTGGAAGCACGGTTGCTGCGTGATCCGTGGATTGCCGGGGTTTCCCTGAAGCGGGAGCTGCCTGACAAGTTTTTTGTGGAAGTGCGTGAGCGTGTTCCCCGGTACTGGGTGAGACAGGGCGACAAGGTTGCCTACGCGGATGCGCAGGGGCGCGTGATCAGCGAAGTGGAGCCGGGCAAATTTACCTCGCTGCCTTTTCTGATGGTGGACCCGGGAATGGAAGAGTGGGTGCGGCAGTTGCCCGACATGGTGGGGGTGTTGGAGACTGCAAGTCTGCCGCTGGATGTGAACAACGCCGCATGGGTGAGATTGAGCAGAAGCCGGGGGGTGGAGCTGTATCTGGAGAATGCGGACATGATTCTGAATCTTGCCGTGGCTGAATGGGATGTGAACCTTGCCCGACTGGCGGCGGTTCTTGAAGACCTGAAGCGGCGGGGCGAGATAAGAAGGGTGCGCGAGGTTACGGTGGCTGGGTCCAATGTGTGGATCAGAGAAGACAGGCCCGTATCCGCAGGCAATTAAGATTGATTACGTGGAGGAATGAAGCATGGCCAAATCCGAACTCATTGTGGGGCTTGATGTCGGCACCACGAAAATCTGCGCCGTGGTGGGGGAGGCAACCGCCGAAGGTGTGGATATTGTCGGCATTGGCACTGCACCTTCCACCGGCCTGCGCAAGGGCGTGGTCGTCAATATTGAGCAGACGGTCCAGTCCATCAAGAAGGCACTGGAAGAGGCCGAGCTTATGGCGGGTTGCGAGATCCGCTCTGTGTATGCGGGCATCGCGGGCAGCCACATTAAGGGTTTCAACAGTCACGGCGTTATTGCCGTGAAGGGCGGCGAGGTGGCTCCCAAGGACGTGGAACGCGTGCTGGATGCCGCCAAGGCCGTAGCCATTCCGCTGGACCGCGAGGTCATCCACATTCTGCCGCAGGAATACATTGTGGACGACCAGCGCGGCATTGCCGACCCGTTGGGTATGGCGGGTGTCCGGCTTGAGGTGAAGGTGCATATCGTGACCGGAGCGGTGACGAGCGCGCAGAATATTGTGCGCTCCTGCCACCGCAGCGGGCTGGATGTTTCGGATATCGTGCTGGAGGCGCTGGCATCCGCCAAGGCGGTGCTCACCGAAGAGGAGCGCGAGATAGGCGTGGCTCTTGTGGACCTTGGCGGCGGCACCACAGACATTGCCGTGTTTGCCAATGATTCTATCAAGCATACGGGCGTGCTGGCGCTTGGCGGGCAGAACCTGACCAACGACATCGCCTTCGGCCTGCGCACTCCCATGGCCAGCGCGGAAAAGATAAAGACCAAATTTGGCTGCGCCATGGCAGACCTTGTGCGTGGCGATGAGGTTATTGAAGTTTCCAGCGTGGGCGACCGCGAACCGCGCAGGCTTTCGCGGCAGGTGCTGGCAGAGATCTGCGAGCCGCGCATGGAAGAGATACTTTCCCTTGTTGATCAGGAACTTGTGCGCTCCGGGTACAAGAACCTTATCGGTGCCGGTGTGGTGCTCACGGGTGGCACGGCCCTTATAGACGGCTGCCAGGAGCTTGGTGAACAAATCTTCAACCTGCCCACGCGGATTGGCTATCCGCGCAATGTGGGCGGCCTGAAGGATGTGGTAAACAGCCCCAAATTCGCCACCGCGGTTGGTCTCCTGCGGTACGGCGCGGAAAAGGAGGGGCTGGAACTGAAGTTCCGCATCCGTGACGGCAACGTTTTCAACCGGGTCCTGTCCCGGATGAAAAAGTGGTTCTCGGACGTTTCTTAGGCGTGGTCCGGGAACCTGAACTGGTTGGTCTACACAGTATGTATTTTTTGAGTATGCATTTCGGCAAAAGGAGAGGCGAAAATGGAATTTATGGAAATTGAAAACGACAGCATGGCAAAAATTAAAGTCATCGGTGTCGGCGGCGGCGGGGGCAACGCGGTTAACAACATGATCAGCTCAGTGCTGCGCGGGGTTACGTTTATTGTGGCCAACACCGATGTGCAGGCCCTGAACAACTCGCAGGCGGAGTACAAGATTCAGCTCGGCGACAAGCTGACCAAGGGCCTCGGCGCGGGCGCTAACCCGGCAGTGGGGCGCGACGCGGCACTGGAGTCCATTGATCAGATACGCGCCGCTATAGGCGAAGCCGACATGGTGTTTGTTACCGCAGGTATGGGCGGCGGCACCGGCACAGGCGCGGCTCCCGTTATCGCGCAGGTTGCCAAGGAAATGGGCGCGCTGACCGTGGGCGTTGTGACCAAGCCGTTCTTCTTTGAGGGCAAAAAGCGCCTTATGGCGGCGGAAGAAGGCATTGAGGCCTTCCGCCAGCATGTGGACTCGCTCATCACCATTCCCAACGACAGGCTTCTTTCCCTTGCGGCGAAGAAGGCCACCTTTGTGGAAATGCTGAAGAAGGCTGACGAAATTCTGTATTTTGCCGTGAAGGGTATTTCTGACCTGATCATGGTGCCCGGCCTCATTAACCTGGACTTTGCGGACGTGAAGGCCGTGATGGGTGAATCCGGTCTTGCCATGATGGGCGCAGGCAGCGCCAGCGGCGAATCGCGCGCACGCGAAGCCGCCATCAAGGCGATTACCAGTCCGCTGCTGGAGGATGTGTCCATCGACGGCGCACGCGGCGTGCTCATGAACATTACCTGCTCTTCCGACCTGACCATCGAAGAGGTTTCCGAGGCCGCAGGTGCCATTCAGGAGGCTGCCCATGAAGATGCCCGCATCTTCTTCGGCACCGTGTTTGACGACAGCATCGGGGACGAGATGCGCATTACCGTCATTGCCACCGGCATTGACGCCGTGGGAGCGGAAACCCTTGGCAATGGTGGCAAGAATGTGATGTCTTCCGGCGGGGGCGGCAAGGTTTCGCCCATGCGCGGTTCGGCACCTGCTCCCAAGGCGGCTCCCGCACCCCGTGCGCAGCAGGCGCAGCCTGTCTCTGCTCCGGCTCCGCAGCGCAGAGAGACCATAGTGCGTCCGGCACCGGCACGGGGGCTTGGCACCTTCAGTGAAGAAGACAGGAACATTCCCGCCTACCTGCGCAAGCAGGGGCAGGTGGCGCAGACGGCGCATCAGGCCGCCAGCGCGCATCAGCCCGGCGAGGATGACTTTGTGTTCGACGAAGACGAGTTCGAGATACCCTCGTTCATCCGCAAGCAAGCTGACTAGTCCTCAGGCACGAGGTTTCGTTTTCCGTTCCGTGTGAACGGAAAAGAAGGATTCGTGAGCCTGTGAGGTCGTGATTTTGAGCGTTTGGAGTATTGCATAACGGCAGGGAGCTTGCCTGTCGTATCGCAAAACCGTGCAGGCAGCATTGCGAACGCCGAAACGGATTTGGTTTGAACGTCACTTCGGACGCTGTGGACGGCTGCCCTGTTATTCAGCAGCCCGCTCAGCAGTGTATTTGTCCGGCACTCTCCTGCAATGGCGACAATATCCGCTATGGCCGCAGGGGAACGGAAAGCCGGAGGGGGTCGCGCCCGCCCACGGCGGTGCAGCGGCGTATGATGACATATCAGGTAGACCCTGTGAACAGGCCCGGAAATTACGCCTCTCCTGACCTGCTCACAGTCCTTTAAAAGGCCGCTCCACAGGGGGGCGGCCTTTTTCAGTGCTTTTTAGGGAAGTGTAAGGGCAACGGAACAGGCCGTATCCAGATCCAGAATTCCTGTTGCAACACGCTCCAGAAACATGCGGTCATGCTCAACCAGAATCATGCTCGGCCTGTAGTGCAGAATCAGATTTTCAATCTGCATGCGGGAAAGCACGTCCACATAGTTCAGGGGTTCGTCCCAGACGTACAGGTGCGCTTCTTCACAGAGGCTTGCGGCAAGAAGGACTTTTTTCTTCTGTCCGGCACTGTAGCCGCCCATGTCTGTCTCGAAGTGCCTGCGTTCGAATCCGAGCCGATGCAGAACAGCCCGGAGCAGGCTTTCTTCAATGCCACGTTCCTGAGAAAGTTGCTTCAGGCTACCCTTCAGAAACGAGGTGTTCTGCGGAACATAGGAAACGCGGAGTCCTTTGGGCAGATGCAGCACGCCGCTACCGGGGGAACCTTTTCCTGTGAGCAGAGACAGGAGCGTGGTTTTGCCGCTGCCGTTACTGCCGCAAAGGGCCAGCCTGTCTCCACTCATGACACTGAAGGATATGTTTCGCAGCACGGAGGTGTTCCCATACCCTGCGCAGAGTTCCCTGCATTCGACTAGCCGTTTGCTGTGGAAGGTAAGCGGACGCATGGCAAGGGGGGCATCGTGTTCCAGATTGTGCAGGAGTTCTGCTTTATCCTGGGCAGCCTTTGTGTGTCTGGATTCAACCGATTTGGCCCGCTGCATCATCTTGGCAGCCTTGTGGCCTATGAAACCGCGATCCAGAAACCGGTCTACGTGTCCGGAGGTATATTTCCCTTTCTCTGCCCTGTGCGACCATTCCGTGCTCCGTCTGGCGCTTTGCTCCAGGCGGGCAATCTCCTTTTCCAGTCTTTGGTTTTCCGCAAATTCCTGCCGGTCCCGTCTTTGGCGGTTATCCTGCCATGAACTGAAGTTACCGCGGTGCAACTCAATATCGGTTCGGTTGATGGACAGAACATGGTCTGTGCAGCTGTCGAGCAGGGCGCGGTCGTGGGAGACGAGGATGAATCCTTTCTTAGCCTTCAGGTAGGTGGCAACCGTGGCGCGGGCCTTGCTATCCAGATGATTGGTCGGTTCATCGATGAGCGGGAAGCTGTGCTCATTCAGAAACAGTATGGCGAGCAGCAGCTTGGTGGCTTCGCCTCCGCTGAGGGTGGCGTATGGTCGACTGAGAGTTTCAGGAGCAAGAGCAAGCAGTGAAGCTTCTCGCTCAAGACGCCAGTCTTCCGGGCCGGCGCATATGGCGCGGGCAATCTCCTTCCCTGTCATTGCCGGGTCGGGCATCGCGAAGGGAAAATACTGCATGGCAACCGGAGTGTGTATGGACCCCCGGAACGGGTAGGTCCCGCACAGAAGCTTGAGGAAGGTGGTCTTGCCCCGTCCGTTGCGCCCTATGAGGCCCAGTTTCCAGTTGGTATCCAGTTGCAGGGAAACATTGTTGAAAATGGTTTGCCCGTTGTCATAGGCGAAGGTGAGGTGTGAAACGTTGATAAGGGCCATACGGTGCCTCCCGAATGTCCTGCACACCGGCGGCGCGGTGAGCGCATGAAAAAAGGACTGCCGGAAGATAGCTTTCCGCAGTCCCTGCATGCACGGCACGATGCCCTTCAAAGAGGGGCAATGGGGGGACAGCCCGGAACCGGAAAAGCGAAATTCCCGCAAGCCGGAGAAGTGCCAAGGCAGAGCCTTGTCTTCATCACGGCGCAAAACACTGTTCAATCAGGTGTTTTAGCGGGAATTTTTCATTCGTCCCTTTCCTGTTGGGGTTGCCGAAACGTATGGACTGGTTGTTTTTTAGGCCGGAAGGGTGCCTGCGTCAAGGGTGCGGCAGCACGGTCAACTGGGCATGCCTTCGCGTTTGACATAGTAGACGGCGCGCCCTTCCGCTACCAGCGTATCGGGCATGGAGGCGGCATAGACGCGGATATGCACGTTGGCTATGCGGTTGCCGAGCATGCGCACGTCTCCTTCTGCCACCATGTCTTCGAACGGGGCAGGGCGCTGGTAATCCACGCGCATGTCTATGGTAGACGTTTTGTCCGCAGGGCCAAAGTGCGTCCACAGGGCTACTGCGCCGCAGATATCCACCAGCACGGCGGTGACGCCCCCGTGGACCACGCCGCGGACCTCGTTGCCCTTGAATTCCTCGCGGAAGGGGAGGCAGACCTTGGCAAAGCCGGGGCGGGCGTCCAGCACCTTCACACCCAGAAAGCGGTGGAAGGCAATATGCTGTTCCACAAACTCAATCAGTTCGGTATGGACGGATGTGTTCATGAAATGGTGTGTAGCCGCAAACAACGCGCGCGTCCAGTGTGCGCAGAGACCGCTGTTGCAACAGGCGAAACCATGCGGAAAGCCCGGCACCGTTGCAGGAACGGATGCCGGGCCATAACGGGCGTATGCCGGAAAAACTGTTACAGGCCCTTCTGCGCCATGAGAGCCACAAGGTCGCCCACGCGGCAGGAATAGCCCCATTCATTGTCATACCATGAGTAGATTTTGGCCATGTTGCCGGACTGCACCATGGTGAAATCCGCCTCCACGATGGAGGAGCGGGGATCACCGATGAAGTCGGAGGATACCAGCGGCTGCTCGGAATAGCCCAGAATGCCCTTGAGGGGGCCTTCCGCTGCTGCCTTGAGCAGGGCGCGCAGGTCTTCGGTGGTGGTTTCCTGCTCCAGTTCGCAGACAAAGTCCACCAGCGAGACGGTGGGGGTGGGCACGCGCACGGAGTAGCCCGAGAATTTGCCCTTCATTTCCGGAATGACCAGCGCAACGGCCTTGGCCGCGCCTGTAGACGTGGGAATCATGTTGCAGGCGGCGGCGCGGGCGCGGCGCAGATCGGAGTGGGGCAGGTCCAGGATGCGCTGGTCGTTGGTGTAGGCGTGGATGGTGGTCATAACGCCTTTCTTTATGCCGTAGCGTTCATGCACCACCTTGACCACGGGGGCAAGGCAGTTTGTGGTGCAGGAGGCGTTGGAAATGATATGGTGCCGTGCGGGGTCGTAGTCGCCATCGTTTACGCCCATGACGATGGTGATATCCTCTTCTTTGGCGGGGGCGGAGATGATGACCTTTTTGGCGCCTGCCTCAATGTGCATGGCAGCCTTGGGACCGGTGCGGAAGATGCCCGTGCACTCCACCACCACATCCACCTTCATGGCTCCCCACGGAATGAGCTTGGGATCGCGCTCCGCGAAGTTTTTGACGGTGAAATCATTTCCCACATGGATGGTATCGCCTTCTACCGTGACCTTTGGCTCAAAGGCACCGTAGCTGGTGTCGTGTGCCAGAAGATGTGCGTTGGTGGCGATATCGAACAGGTCGTTTATGGCGACCACCTCTATGGTGTCGCGGTGGTATTTCCAGATGGACTTGAGGACCTGACGTCCTATGCGGCCGAAGCCGTTTATGCCTACCCGAATTTTGCTCATGGTATCCTCCGGTCGCGCGTTCTGCGCGGGGTGATGCTGTGTTGGGAAGAACGGGATGTGGGATGTGCCTGGGAGGCGCATCAGTCTTCGAAGACCTGATAGACGTATGCGTCCGCCAGCTCCCTTGTGCGCTTGAGGGCATGGTACATGCGCGCGTTTTCCAGCGCGATGCCGCACAGGTTGGCGATGCAGCTTACGAATTCCAGTTCGTCTTCTGTAAAGCGGCGGTTTTCTGCGGAATAGACGCGCAGTACGCCGATGACCTTGTTGCCCCTGCCGATAAGGGGGACGACCACGAGCGAGATGATACCCTCTTCGGATGCCTGCTGCGGGTACTGAAAGCGGGAGTCGGTGCGTACGTCTTCTATGTAGATGGGGTTGCCCTGCAGCACTTCCTGATCGATTTTGCTTTTGGAGACCTCTACAGGTCCCTTCTGCGCGTAGCGGTCACTCAGGCCGAAGTACGCGTCCGGCTTGAGGATGGTGCCTGTTCTGTCCAGCAGGCGGATAAAGCAGCCCTTGGCACTCATGGCCTTGGCCACCTGCTCCACGATCTGCCCGAGAACCTCTTTGGGTTCCAGCGATGCGTTGACGACTTTGGCGATCTTGTAAATGGTCTTGTAAAGTGCTTGCGATTCCATGCTGTGCTACCTGCCTTTGAGGGTTTGCGGGAAACGCCGCCCTGCCCGCCGAACGCCGGGCGCGCTGTACGCATGATACTGATTGTTTGAGTTACCATAGTTGCGGAATGAGGAACAGCACCAAAGTGCGCAGGCCCAAGAATTTTCGCGGTTGACGGGAAAACATGAAGGCCCCGCCTGAAAGAGGCGGGGCCTTGAATGCGTGGGGCAGGTTGCGGAACTGACAGGCTAAATAGCCATGATCTCGGCTTCTTTGGCCGCGCCGCGCTCGTCCGATTTAGCCACATAGGCATCGGTGAGTTTCTGCACTTCATCCTGACCGTTGCGGGATTCGTCCTCGGTAATATCCTTGGATTTTTCCAGCTTTTTTATCTGCTCGTTGGCATCGCGGCGCACGTTGCGCACCGCCACCTTGGCTTCTTCCACGTATTTCTTGGCCATCTTCACCAGTTCCTTGCGGCGTTCCTCGGTGAGCATGGGGATATTAATGCGGATAAGGCGGCCGTCGTTCATGGGATTGAGGCCGAGGTTGGAATTGATGATGGCCTTTTCCACGGATCCGAAAGCGCTTTTGTCCCACGGCTGAATGGTGATGCTGCGGCTGTCCGGGATGGCTACCGAGGCCAACTGCTTAATGGGCGTGGGGGTGCCGTGGTAGTCCACAAGAATATTGTCCACAAGAGATGTGTGCGCGCGTCCGGTGCGCAGCTTACCGAACTCCCGTTCAAGAGCGGTGATGGCCTTTTCCATTCTTTCTTCGGCTTCGAGCAGAATCTCATCCATGGGGGTTATTCTCCTTGTACGATGGTGCCGACATTCTCACCCAGCATCATGCGCTTTATGTCACCCGTATACATGTTGCAGACAAGAATGGGAACGTTGTTTTCCATGCACAGCGTTATGGCGGTGCTATCCATGACGCCGAGCTTCTTTTGCAGCACATCAATGAATGTGAGCTGTTTGAACATGACCGCATCTGCATGCTTGACGGGGTCTTTATCGTATACGCCGTTCACCTTGGTGGCTTTGACAATGGCGTCGCACTTCAGTTCCATGCCACGCAGTGCCGCTGCCGTATCCGTGGTGAAATAGGGGTTGCCCGTTCCCGCTGCGCAGATGACGATACGGCCTTTTTCCAGATGGCGTTCGGCGCGGCGGCGGATATACGGCTCGCAGACTTCCTGCATGGTGATGGCGGAAAGCACACGGGTGGGATGGCCCAGCTTTTCCAGCTGGTCCTGCACGGCAAGAGCGTTCAGTACCGTGGCCAGCATGCCCATGTAGTCCGCCGTGGACCTGTCCATGCCCTTGGCGGAGGAGCTTAATCCGCGGAAGATGTTGCCGCCGCCGATGACAAGGGCCACTTCTATGCCCATGTCTGCCACTTCGGCGATTTCGCGGCATATCTTCGCCACTGTTACAGGGTCTATACCGAATTTCTCTTCTCCAGCCAAGGCCTCGCCGCTGAGTTTAAGCAGCACGCGATGGAATCGCTTTTCGCTCATGTCCGAACCTCTGGTTTTGTCGTTGCTCTGAATGCTCAAAAAATATGGCGGTCTTGCCGCCACGTGTACATTATTGATGGTCGTAGGGTTTGCCCCACGAGCCTTCTTCCACCCGCACGTATTTGAGAAAGGCGTAAAAGGCCCCGTGGGCCGCGTTTATAAAACCCGCGCGCCCGTCCAGCACGCCGCGCTGGAAAAAATAGAGTTTGGCAAAGCGCACGGCACCGTGGCCTATGCCCCGCAGCACACCGCCTTTTCTGCCTTTGCGGCGCAGGTCATCCGCCCCCTGCTGGGCGTAAGAATTGATCTTGTCTAGATGCTGGGCAAAGCTTTCGTACGGGTAGTGCAGGATGTCTGCCGCAAGGGTTTGCGTGGTGCCTGCGGGATGGAAGGAATAGTGCGCGCCGCTTACCTGCACCTGCATGAGCGCGGGACGGAAGACACGGAGCAGGGCGTCCGGATACCAGCCGGAATGCTGCATGAAGCGGTCAAAATACCAGTTGCGCCTGTGCACATAGTATCCGGCCAGGGGGGGCTGCGTTCCCTGTCTGGCCTGGGATGCGGCTGCATCCTGTCCGGCAGGGGATGCAACTGTCTCCTGTTCAGCAAAAGCGGTCAGGATGCGCTCCCGCAGGGCCGGGGTGCATATTTCATCCTGATCAAGGCTTACCACCCATTCCGTATCTATTTGGGAAAAGGCGAACTGAAACTGCGGACCTGGCCCTTCCCACGCACGTTGGAGCACGGTTGCGCCTGCTGCCGTGGCAATGGCGACCGTGTCGTCTGTGGAAAAGGAATCGACCACCAGCACCTTGTCGCAGAAGGACAGGGAAGCGAGACATTTTTCCAGCAGGCGACCACCGTTGTAGGTGAGCACCAGTCCCGTCACCGAGGGTTTCATGCCGTGGCTCCGGTGCGCGCCGCAGGGCATGCGCCGCAGATTTCGCGAACGGCTTCGATAACATCGTCCACGTCCCGTTCGCTCAGTTTGGCGGAGAGGGGCAGGCTTATGGTTTCGCGGCCATAGGCGGTGGCGTGAGGCGTTTCTTCCGGGCGCCAGCCGAAACGCTTCTGGTAGTACGGGTGTTCGGGAATGGCCAGATAGTGCACGCCCACGCCTATGTTGCGGGCGCGCAGGGCTTCCAGCATCTGGTCACGCTCCACGCCGCAGCACTCGCGGTTAACGCGGATGGTGTACAGATGGTAGGCATGCACGGTGTTTTCTTCCACCGGCGCGGGAAGGCCGATGCCCAGATCCGCAAAAGCCTGCATGTACCGCTGCCAGATGGCGGCACGGTGGTTCCAGTAGCGGTCTATACGGGGCAGCTGGTGCAGGCCGAGCGCGGCCTGAATATCCATCATGTTGTATTTGAAGCCGTGGTCCACCACCTGATAGTGCTTGTAGCCTGCGTCTGAGAACCGGGCCCATGCGTCTGCGCTCATGCCGTGCAGGGCCATGATCTTGCAGCGGTCCATGGCGGCCTTGTCGCTGGAGATGAGCATGCCGCCTTCTCCGGTGACGATGTTCTTGGTGGCGTAAAAGCTGAAGCAGCCTATGTGGCCTATGGTGCCTGCCGTGCGTCCCTTGTATTCCGTTTCTATGGCGTGGGCGCAGTCTTCTATGACCGTGAGGCCGTGGCGTGCGGCAAGGTCCATGATGGGGTCCATGTCGCAGCTGCGTCCCGCATAGTGCACGACCATGATGGCGCGGGTGCGGGGCGTTATTCTGGCCTCTATGGCGGCGGGGTCTATGTTCAGGGTATGCGGGTTCACATCTGCCAGCACCGGCGTGCCGCCCGCATGGATGATGGAGTTCACCGAGGCGCAGAAAGTCATGGCCGTGGTGATGACCTCGTCACCGGGAGCAAACTCCAGCGTGAGGCAGGCAAGGTGCAGCGCGGCGGTGCAGGAGTTTACGGCAGCAGCGTATGGCACTCCCTTATACGCGGCAAAATCTTTTTCGAACTGGTGCACCTTGGGGCCGGTGCCTATCCATGCCTTGTTCAGGCTGTCTACCACTTCGTCAATTTCTGCCTGCTCTATCAGGGGCTGTCCGAAGACCAGAAAGGCGTCACGCATTATTGGCTCCGCTGTCTGCGTGTGTGTGCGCCGCCGGGGGCGCGGGTGCCGGGGGGCGCATGGTCGGTGTTGCGATTGTGTGCGCCGTTTGGGGCCGAAAGTCAAGGCTGCAATGGGCTGCTATGGGGGCCTGCCGTGTCGGGCGCAGGGCATGGTATCCAAAAAAAGGGGGTCTTGCGACCCCCCTTGTGATGCATATGCGGCGAAGAGGCTATTCGGCTTCTTCGGCTTCCGGGGTTGCGTCTTCGCCAAGGGCGAAACGCACGAACTGGACGATCTTGGCTCCGCCCTTGAGCAGATCCTTGACGGCCATTTTGTCGTCGCGGATGTAGGGCTGGTCGAGCAGGGTCACTTCCTTGAAGAACTTCTGCATACGGCCGTCCACG
Organism: Desulfovibrio psychrotolerans; assembly: GCF_013340305.1. Classification (NCBI taxonomy): domain Bacteria; kingdom Pseudomonadati; phylum Thermodesulfobacteriota; class Desulfovibrionia; order Desulfovibrionales; family Desulfovibrionaceae; genus Desulfovibrio; species Desulfovibrio psychrotolerans. The sequence goes on along the minus strand of NZ_BLVP01000007.1, from coordinate 94,388 downwards.
ATCTTGTCCACGATGTTTTCCGGCTTGCCTTCTTCCAGCGTCTTCTGACGGTGGATTTCGCGTTCGCGGGCGATGAGATCGGCCGGAATGTTGGAGGCGTCCAGAGAAACGGGGTTGGTGGCAGCTACCTGCATGGCAATGTTCTTGGCCAGTTCCGCATCGGCGGAACCTTCTATGGCCACCAGGACGCCGATCTTGCCGTTGGAGTGCACGTAGGAGCCGATAATGCCGTCGGCAGCCAGCTCAACGCGGGCGGCGCGGCCTGCGGACATGTTTTCGCCCAGGGTGGCGATGCAGTCGGTCACATCGCCTGCAACGCGGTCGGCAAAGCCTTCTGCGCCGTTGGCGGCCACGTCTGCGGCGAACTTATGGGACAGGGCGATGAAGGCTTCGTTGCGGGCAACGAAGTCGGTTTCGCACTTGAATTCGGCAAGTGCGCCGACCTTGCCTTCCACCAAACAGCCGATAAGGCCTTCGGTGGTGGCGCGTCCGGCCTTCTTGGCAGCCTTGGAAAGACCCTTCTGGCGGAGCCAGTCGATGGCCTTTTCCTCGTCACCGTTGTTTTCTGCAAGAGCTTTCTTGCAGTCCATCATCCCTGCGCCGGTCTTATCGCGCAGGCTTTTCACCATTGCGGCGGAAATAGACATGCTTGTTCTCCCGGGGTGAATTATTCTTCGTCTTTCTCTGCAACGGCTTCGGCTACTTCTGCAGCTTCTGCTGCCTTGGCCATGGCCACTTCGGGTTCGGCGTCCTTGCCGTCCTTGCTCATGGCTGCGCCTTCCATGCAGGCTTCTGCAATGTGGGCGACAAACAGCTTGATAGCACGGATGGCGTCATCGTTGCCGGGAATGACGTAGTCGATGAGGTCGGGGTCGCAGTTGGAGTCGGTAATGGCAACGATGGGGATACCCAGCTTGCGGCATTCCTTCACGGCGATTTCTTCGCGCTTGGGGTCCACGATGAAAGCCATCTGCGGCAGACGTTCCATATCCTTGATACCGCCGAGGGTAAGCTCAAGCTTTTCCATTTCGCGGCGCAGAGTCAGGATTTCCTTCTTCTGGTAGCGGCTTACGGAGCCGTCTGCGAACATGGCTTCCAGCTTCTTCAGGCGGTCTATGGACTTGCGGATGGTCTGGAAGTTGGTGAGCGTGCCGCCCATCCAGCGGTTGGTCACAAAGTACTGACCGGAGCGGGTGGCTTCGGTGCGCACGGCTTCATGCGCCTGACGCTTGGTGCCGATGAAAATTACCTTGCCGCCCTTGGCCACGGTTTCAGCCACTTTGTCATGGGCGCGGCGGAACAGCTTGGCGGTCTGCTGCAGGTCCATGATGTGGATGCCGTTGCGCGCACCGAAGATGAAGGGGCGCATTTTGGGGTTCCAGCGGCGGGTCTGGTGGCCGAAGTGGACGCCGGTTTCCAGCATCTGCTTCATTGATACGTAAGTCATGGTCGAACTCCTTAGATGGGTTTTCTTCCACCCCGAGCCATGACCCTCGACCTGCATGTAGGTACGTATATACGCCTACTTGCAGGCACCCAAGGACGAAACTCGGAGTGTGCTTATTGTGTAAAAGGCAGGGATAAATACGCCGCTTTGCGGGAATAGGCAAGTGTTTCTGCCCATTCTGCATGATTTTTTCGGCATGCCGCCTGCTGCGGGCAGGGATTATTGCACGGGAAGCGGGGGCGTGTCTTCGCCGCCCAGACTGTCGCGCACGGGATTGATGAGCAGGCCCATGTTTTCCACCTCTACCCGCACTTCATCGCCGGGTTGTATGGGGCCCACGCCGGGGGGCGTGCCCGTGAGCACCACATCGCCGGGGAGCAGCGTCATGATGTGCGACAGGTCTGCCACAAGGTCGAAGGGAGAGAAGAGCATGTCTGCGGTGCTGCCTTCCTGCATTACTTGGCCGTTCTTGATGAGACGGATGGTCAGGTTGTCCGGGTCCGGCACATCGGTCTCTATCCACGGACCTATGGGAAGGAAGGTATCGAACCCCTTGCAGCGTCCGAACATCATGTCTTTTTTTTGCAGGTCGCGGGCGGTGACATCATTGGCGCAGGTGAAGCCGAAAATATGCTCCCGCACGTCGTCGCGGTGCAGGCGTCTGCTTTCTCTGCCGATAACGATGGCAAGCTCTGCCTCGTAGTCTACGCGGGCGGAGGTTTCCGGAAGCAGAATGGCCTGCCCGGAGCCGATGATGGCTGACGGCGGCTTAAGGAAGTAGGCCGGTTCGTCCGGCACGGGCATGCCCAGTTCGGCGGCGTGCGCCCTGTAATTCAGGCCCACGCAGACCACCTTGGACGGGGCGACCACGGGCAGCACGGTTATTTCTTCCAGCGGGATGGGGTCTTGCAGGCCCAGCTGGGGGTTGAGGCAGCGGACGGTGTTGTCGGTGAGGGCGGCGTAGAACGCGGCTCCTTTGTATCGTACCCTGAGAACGCGCATGGTTCCTCCTGCGGCGGGACGTAAGGCTGGTTGCTGTATGAGCAGCAGGCGGCGGGTGAAGCGTCCGTGATTCTTCCTGCCGCCGGGCGGGAACAAGGTACTGTACGGCCTGTTACACCATGGTGATGACCGGAAGCACCACGGGGTCGCGTTCCAGAACCTTCCGGAAGAAGCGGCGCAGGGTGGAGCGGATGCGGTCCTGTAGTTTTTCTATGTCGCCTGGGCTCATGTTTTCCAGTATATCCAGAACGATACACTTGGCGTCTTCCAGCACGTGGTTGTAGTGCGCCTCAAAGATGAAGCCTTTGGAGATGATGTCCGGCCCGTGCAGGATTTCCCATATCTGTTCGTCCAGCACGAGGAAGACCACCACCATGCCCTCGCCGCCGAGGAGATGGCGTTCTTTGAGCACGGAGGTGCCCACGTCGCCCACGCCCTTGCCGTCCACGAGCACGGCTTCCAGCTGGATGCGCGGTTCGCGGCGTATGCCGTCCGGCAGCAGGGTGACGGGGTCGCCGTCTTCCAGAATGATGGTGTTTTCCGGAGGAATGCCGCACTCGTGCGCAAGGCGGCAGTGCTTGACCAGATGCCGGTATTCCCCGTGCACGGGGATGAAATGGCGCGGGCGCACGGTTTCCAGCATGGTGCGCAATTCCTCGCGGTAGGCGTGGCCTGAAGCGTGGATGTTGCGGAAGTTTTCGTAATAAACCTCTGCGCCAAGGCGGTACATGTCGTTGATGAGCCGTGTGATGGCGCGGGCGTTGCCGGGGATGAACCGCGAGGACATGATGACCGTGTCGCCGGGGGTGATGGACAGCGAGCGGTGTTCGCCTCTGGTGATGCGTGAAAGCGCGGAGAGCGGTTCGCCCTGCGAGCCGGTGACCAGCAGCACCAGTTCACTGTCCGGCAGGTCGGGCATGTCGTAGGAGTCTATGAACACGCTGGCAGGCACGCGCAGAAAGCCCAGTTCGCGGGAAATTTCTATGTTGTTCAGCAGGCTGCGGCCCGAAACCGCCACCTTGCGCCCGTATTTGAAGGCGATGTCGAAAACTTCCTGTATGCGCTGGATATGGCTGGAGAACAGGGTGACGATAACCCTCCCCTGCGCGTCGCGGAATATGCCATCGAAGGTATCGCGGATTTCCCGCTCACCCAGAGAATGGCCGTCGCGCTCTATGTTCGTGGAGTCGGAGAGCAGCAGTTCCACGCCGCCTTCCGAAAACCGGCGGAAGGCTTCCAGGTCCGTGTGGTGCCCGTCTATGGGGTTGGCGTCCAGCTTGAAGTCGCCGGTATGCACCACCTTGCCCACGGGGGTTTCCACGCCGAGTCCGTACCCTTCTATGATGGAGTGGCACACGGGGAAGAAATTGAAGGTCAGGTCGCCCAGCACCAGCCGCTGTCCCGGATGCACGGGCACAAGTTCCGTGCGGTCCAGCAGGTTTGCCTCGCGCAGCTTGTGTTCCACCAGCGCCAGTGTGAAGCGGGAGCCGAAGATGGGTACGTGCAGCCACGGCATGAGCCACGGCAGCGCGCCTATGTGGTCTTCGTGCCCGTGGGTGAGCACAATGCCGCGCACCTTGTCCTTGCGCCGCAGAATGTGGTCGAACTGGGGAATGACCACGTCTATGCCGAGCAGGTAGTCGTCCGGGAACATGAGCCCGCAGTCCACCAGCACGGCGGTGTCGGCTGTGGACCATATGGTGCAGTTCATGCCGATTTCGCCATAGCCCCCCAGCGGGGTGAGCGTCAGGAAGTTTGGCTGGTCCGGCATTCGCGCATCTCCATGTAGGCGGTGTTCATAAGGGCGTGCAATTCATCGCGGAAGCGGTTGCGCTCTTTAATGTCGTAGCTGGAGGAATCTATGGGGGGCAGGGCGCGCACGCGCACGGTGTGCCGCCGCTTGAGGGTAACATGCCCCTTGGGCAGAATGTCGCCTGTGCCTTCCAGAACCACGGGCACTACGGGAAGACCTGCCTTGAGCGCGAGGATGATGCCCCCGGTCTTGAATTCCCCGAGCTGCGAGGTATCCTTCTGCCGGGTGCCTTCCGGGAAGATGACAATGGAGCGGCCCGCTTTGGCTGTGGCAGCTGCGTTTTCCATGGACTTCATGGCCTTGCGGCTGTTCTTGCGGTCTATGGGAATGTGTTTTCCCAGCCGGAACGCCCAGCCCACGAAGGGGATGTCGAACAGGCTCTTCTTTGCCACAAAGGCGGGATAGCGCTCCCGCAGCAGCAGGGTGGCGATGGGAATATCGAACTGGCTCTGGTGGTTGACCATGAAAACCACGGGCCCCTTGCCGGGCGGGGGCACGGCGGCAATGTCCGCCTCCAGCCGGATGCCGGAGAGCACGATGGCAGAGCGGCTCCACAGTGCTGCAATGCGGGCGCACAAAGGCCCTGCGGGTGCGAACGCGCCCACTGCCAGCGTGGCGAGACTGAGGAGGAAAGTCGCCGTGAGGAACGAGAGATAAAACCACAGGGTACGGATCATTATGCCTTCCAGTTTGGGTCAAGTATGCCAAACTAACGGAAAACGGCGGTGGCCTCAAGTGGATTGAGGAAGGAATGGTGGGCGGGGCGTATTGTACCGGGCGGGCAATCTGCGGGCCGGTATGCATCGAGGCCCCGCCGTTTCCGGCGGGGCCTCGTTGCTATCCTGTTATTCGCGTGATGCCTGATATTCCGCCACCACCTTGTCCACAACGGGCGGCGGGGCTTCTTCGTAGTGGGTAAGCTCCATGGTGAACACGCCCTGACCGCCGGTCATGGAGCGCAGATCCGGTGCGTAGCGCAGCACCTCGTTCATGGGCACATGGGCTTTAATCTCCGTTATGCCTGCCTGCGAATCGGAACCCAGCACCTTGCCGCGGCGGGAGGAAAGGTCGCCTATGACATCGCCCATGTACTCGTCCGGAATCTGCACGGAAAGCAGGACAATGGGTTCCAGCAGCGCGGGCTTAACCTTTTCCATGGCTGCCTTGAGCGCCAGCGAGCCGGCGATTTTGAACGCCATTTCGGAGGAGTCCACGTTGTGGTACGAGCCGTCGTAGAGCTTGGCGCGGAAGTCTACCAGCGGGTAGCCCGCAAGGAACCCGCGATGTGCTGATTCCTGAATGCCCTTATCCACGGCGGGGATATACTGGCGGGGGATAACGCCACCCACGATGGCGTCTTCAAACTCGTAGCCGAAGCCGTGGGGCATGCCTTCTATCTCCACCCAGCAGTCACCGAACTGGCCGCGTCCGCCGGACTGCTTTTTGTGGCGGCCCTGCACCTGCGCCTTGCCCTTGAGGGTTTCCTTGTAGGGCACCTTGGGGGTTTTCAGCAGAATCTCGCACTTGTAGCGGCGCATGGCCTTTTCCACGCTGGTTTCTATATGCATCTGTCCCATGCCGGAAAGCAGGATGTCGCTGGACTCCCCTGACCGGCCGAGGTGCAGCGTGATATCTTCGTCAAGCAGCCGGTGTACGGCAGCGTATACCTTGTCTTCATCGCCCTTTTCTTTGGGAGCCAGAGCGTAGGAGATAAGGCGCGGAGGAAGCGCGGGAACAGCAAGCTGGAAGGGATTCTTTTCCTCGGCGAGGGTGTCGCCTGTTTTGGTGAACTTGAGCTTGGGCAGGGCGATGATGGCGCCGGGGCCCACCCCGCCGCGCGCGGGCGAGGTTTCCTTGCCCACCATGAACAGGGGCGTGCCTATGCGTTCCGATTCGCCCTTGTTTACGTTGCGCAGCCCCGTTTCTCCGTTCAGGGTTCCGGAAAGCACGCGCATTACGGAAAGCTGGCCCGCAAAGGGGTCTGCAAGGGTTTTAAAGGCGAACAGGCTTAACGGGGCATCCGCATCACTGGCGCGGGATTCGCCCTGTTCGTTTTTCCACGGCGCATGGTCCTGCGCAGAGGGGAACAGGGTCTGGATGGCGTTCAGCAACTGCGCGCCCCCCCGGTTTTCCAGCGACGAGCCGGGAACCACGGGAACAAGATCGCCGGAAAGCACGCCCTTGCGCAGGCCGTGGGCTATTTCTTCTTCCGAAAGTTCGCCTGTCTCAAGATATTTTTCCATGAGTTCTTCATCGCTTTCCGCGATGTTCTCAACCGTTGTCTCACGCAGCATGGAAAGTTCGTCTTCCATGTCGGCGGGGACGGGGCCTTCGGTCCATTTGCCGTCTGCCCCGAAGAGGATGGCCTTGTTGCCCAGCACATCCACGAGGCCGGAAAATTCCTGTTTGGAGCCGATGGGTATGTACAGCAGCACGGGGCGCATGCCCAGAATGGAGGAGAGGCCGTTAAAGGCCATATCAAAGTCTGCCCTGTCGCGGTCCATCTTGTTGACGAAGACCATGGCGGGCAGCCCGCCTTCCTTCACGTAGTTCCACAGCCGTTTGGTGAGCGGGCGCACCCCGTCCACGGCGTCCACAACGAAAACGGCGGCATCCGCACCCGTGAGCAGGTACTGGATGTCGCCGATGAAGTTGTTGTCGCCGGGGGTGTCTATGAGGAAGTGACGGTTCTTCTGCCACTCGAAGGTGGCGAATCCGGGTTGGATGGAGCCGCGGCGCTTTACCTCCTCGGGTTCGTAGTCGAGGGTGGTGGTGCCCTCCTCGACTTTTCCGAGTCGGCTGACCACGCCGGACTGAAAGAGCAGCATTTCAGCCAGCGAGGTCTTGCCACAACCTCCGGTGCCTACAAGTGCATAGGTTCTCTGGGTCTCCACTGCTTTGGACATAAACCTCTCCCTTACGGTTTGGACGAAATTGTGCCCTGCCCCGTGGGCATGCGGGCGTGTGGTCCATTGCGAATCCGCGCGGAGGGGAAAACTGTGCGGCGTGCCCTCCGACTTTTCCCGATGATGCCACATTGAAGAAGCTGAACCTAGTTGTCAACCCCGTTTCTAAACCGGCCGGATTGGGCGAACAAACAGAACAGCCCGCCGCTACGCCAAGGCTGTGCCCAAACTGGAGCCAAACCTATGGACAACGCTGCGGGCACGGCAGCGGTCTGAAGCGGGGCTTCCATGTTCTGCAAGCCTGTTGACCCGGGGGAGTAACTGTTGGATGATGTTGCCGTAATAATTGCAGGAGTATGTATGTACATAAATTTGGTGTTCGGCGTTCTGGTTCTGGCGGCGCTGTATTTTCTGGGGCGTGAACTGGCGCGAAGGCTCCGTTCGCCACGCGCCATTTTGCAGGAAGAGCTGGACGAGCGGCGCAGGCGGACGCAGCGCATTCAGGAAAACCTGCAACGTGTGCGCGCCCGTGCCATGGAGCGGCTTGTGCCCGTGCGCAAGGCTGTGCGGGAGATGAACGCCTCGCTGCTGGCGGCGCAGCGGTTTGCCGTGGAAGAGACGGATGATGCCGTGCGGCTGCGGCTGGACAGGGCGGTGCTTACGGTAACGTATCAACTGGCGAGCTTTTCTGTGGACGGCAGTCCTGATGAGCTGGGTTCCGAAATGGCACAGTACGAGCGGTTTCTCATAGAGATTGAAAATACGGAAACCGGCTCCCGGTATACGCGTGAAGCCGTGACCCATGAGGAAGCCATACGCCTGCTGGCACGGGAGATTGCCGTGCAGGTGCAGAACTGACAGGAGTGCCCGATAGCCTGTCGGTAAGCATGCCCGATATACTGTCTGTTCGCCTGTCGGTTCGCGTTGTCATTGCGGCGCAGTGCTGCTATGCTGGCGGAACATTGAACACTTTCGTAAGGGGATACCTATGGCAAAGAACTGCAAAGTCACGCTTTTCGCGCTTTCCACCTGCATTCATTGCAAGAAGGCGAAGCAATTTCTGGAAGACAACGGCATTCCCTTCGATGTGGTCTTTGTGGACCAGCTGACCGGGGACGAACGCAAGGAAACCATTGAACGCATAAAGAAGCACAACCCCAAGCTCTCGTTCCCCACCATTCTGGTGGACGAGGGCGTGTGCGTTATCGTGGGATTCCAGAAAGAAGAATTGCAGGAGGCACTGGACCTATGACCAAGCAGATGACCGCCGAAGAGCTGTATACCATGCTCAAGAAGATTCAGGAGCCCAAGGGGTATTTCTTCAACAAGGACATGACCATGACCATGCCCCTGCTGGAAAGCCTGCTGGTGTGCAGGGAGCAATACGGCTACATGGCGTGCCCCTGCCGGCTGCCCAACGGCACCTTTGAAGCCGACCGCGATATTGTCTGTCCCTGCGAATACCGCGATGCGGACATGAAGGAATATGGCGCGTGCTTCTGCGGTCTGTATGTCACCGCAGAGGTGAACGAGCGCGAAGATACCGCCATTGTGGTGCCGGAACGCCGCCCGCCCGAGAAGATTCTGGGCTGATTTTTCCCCTGCTGCCGCAAATGGAAGCAGAACACCCCGCTGGTGAGTACCGTGCGGGGTGTTTTTTTGTCGGGCTGTCGTAAGGCTGTCGTCGGGCTGTTTTCGTGTTTTTTCGGTGAGGGTGCCTCGTGTTCCGGGTGATAGGCATCCACATGGCGGGGTGGCCCAGCGGGACGCAAGGCGCGGTATTCCGCGCTACAGTCCCAGCGCGGTGGCACCGTTGAGCAGCAGTGTTTCCAGCTCTGTGTCCGACAGGGCGAGCCGTCTGCGCAGCATTCGCATTTCATCCGCAGGGTCGAAGAGGGGGTAGTCCGAGCCGAACAGGACGCGGTCGCGCGGATGGGTGCGCCATATGGCGCGCAGGGTGTCGTCATCCATGAACGTGAGCGAGCTTGAGGTGTCTATGTACACCTCTTTGCCGATGATGCTGCGAAGGGCATGTCGCCAGTGCAGGTAGCCGCCCATGTGCGCGGCGATGAACCGGGCGCGGGGAAACAGGTCCATGAGCCGGGCAAGCTTGTAGGGGCAGGATGGGTTCTCGTCCGGGGGCAGGGTGTCGCCTATGTGCACCATGAACAGAAAGTGTTCCTGTGCCGCTTCGATGATGGGGTGCAGACGCGGGTCATCCAGCCGGAAGCCCTGAAACTCCGGGTGCAGCTTCAGCCCGGTAATGCCCCGCGTGCGCAGCCGTTCCAACTGGCATTCCCAGTCTTCAAAATCCGGGTGCAGGGTGCCGAAGGGGATGACCGCCGGGTGGGCTTCTTTGAGTGACAGAGCAAAGTTGTTGGCGGGGATAACCTGCGCAGCCGCCGTGGCGGCGGAGTGCACCACCACGCGGTCCAGTCCTGCCGAGGCGGCGCGCGCCAGCAGGTCTTCAACCGTGCCGTTGCCAACGCCCCGAATGCCGTAGTGTTCCTCCAGTTGAAGGAGCACCTTGTCGGCTATTTTGGGGTGGAAGGCGTGAGTGTGCACATCAATAAACATGAGGGCGTGCTTATCTCTGTTGGGTGTGAAAGGCAAGTGCGGGGGAGGGGAAGGCGCTGTTTTTCCAGAATGCCGGCAGGCTGCGGAGTGGCTGCAGCCGAAGCCTGCTGCGCTGGAACAGGGATTTCGTTGACATTGAAATTCAAGTTCATTATCAGTGTGCGTTGCATAAACGGACGCACTGACGGTGTGAAAGTGCATTCTTCCGTGACATAGGGCATGCAGTCGGGTATATTGTCAGGATGATTATTCGTCCGTTCGAAGCTGCCGCAATTCGCTTGAATCTGCGCAACTTCCGGAGAATATACCCGAGCAGAGATGAATTTCCCGGACCGGTCAGCACGTTCGCAGCAGGGCGTGACGGAAAACACGGACACCGGCAGGACGGAACGGGCCACAAACAGGCAGGAGGATGGCAGGATGCAGGATATGATGGAAAAGCTGCTGCTGGTGGCAGCCGGAGCTGCCGTGGGGGCACTGGGATACCTTGCGTGGCAGAACCGGGACGAGCTGCACGCCTTGCTCGACAAGGCTTTGGACAAGGGGCAGGAGCTGGTTAAGGAGCAGGTGCGCGATTTTGAGGAGCAGACTTCTCAGGCGGCGCAGAGTAAGGAGGGGTAGCCATGGCAGTGAACAGAATCGCCTATTTTCTGGCAGGGGCAGTGCTGGGCGCGGCGGGGGTTGCCGTGGTCCGGTCCGGCAAAGGGCAGGAATTGCTCTCTGGTCTTGTGCAGGGCGGCTACGGCCTGACCGAAGGGGTTATGGCGCGCATGGAAACCCTGAAGGAAGATATTGAGGATTACATGGCCGAGGCCCGTTATACGCACGAGCAGAAGGTCAAGGAAGAGGTGGCGCGGGAACGCGAGGAAGCGGCACAGGCCGCTGCGGCAGCGGTGGCCGGAACGGCGGCCAAGCCTAAGGGCTCCAGAAAGCCTGCCGCAAAAGCAGCCAAGGCCGCGAAGTCCGGCACAAAGCCTGCGTCTAAATCTGGTGCCAAACCGGCTAAAGGGGCTAAGTCCAAGGCTGCCAAGCCAAAAATGTCTGCACCCAAGGGGATGCCTTCGCCGGAGACCGTTTAGGCGGTCAGCCCTGCTTTCCTGCTCGCATTTTGCATGTTCGCTGTTCGCTGACGATGCGGCGGCGCAGCCACCATTCAGGTGACACCGTACGGGTGACACCACTCATGAGACATTACTCAGGAGACATTACTCAGGATACGGCATGAATATAGTACGCAGCATTCCCGGGCGGATACGATTTGCGGCGGATTCGCCCCGCGTGATGCCCCTTCTTCAGCAGAAGCTCCATCAGGCTGTCAGCGACAGGCAGGTGGAGATTGCCTTTGTGTTCAATCCGCGCACAGGCCGCGGCCTGCTTACCTTTACGGCGGATGAGGAGCTTACGCGCCTTGTCCTGCTGGTGGTGGAGGACGTGGCCCTGCTCGTGAGTCAGCCGGAGCTTGCTCCGTGTCGTACGGCCGACCCCGGTGACGAAGAAGCCTGCGCATTGCCCGCTCCCGGCAGCTATACGGGCGAGGAGCGCAAGCTGGAATCGCCCTTTATGATCATTGCCCGCAAGGTAGGACGATTCTACCTGACACGGCTGTTCATGCCTCCCATGCTGCGTCCTTACTGGACGCTGTTTACCGTGCTGCCGCTGCTGCTGGAAGGGCTTAAGTCACTCCTGCGGGGCAAGGTGAATGTGAGCGTGCTGGATGCCGCCGCCATTGGTGCCTCGCTGACCATGCGCGATTTCGGCACCGCAGGCACCATCCATCTGCTGCTGGATATAAGCGAAACGCTGGAAGACTGGACGCGCGAGAAATCCCGTGCGGACATAGCCGCCCTGTACAGCGGAGACAACCGTCCCGTGTGGGTGATGCGTAAAGACGGCCCCGTGAGCGTGGACCCCGCAGCCCTTGTGGCGGGCGATATGGTCATTGTGCGCAGCGGTTCGCGCATTCCCGTGGACGGTGTGGTGGCGGACGGCACTGCCATGGTGAACCAGTCTTCCATGACCGGTGAGCCCATGCCCGTGAAAAAGAGCATAGGCAGCGAGGTGTTTGCGGGCACCGTGGTGGACGAGGGGCGCATCATCATCCTTTCCGAAGGGGTGGGCGACGAGACGCGGTTTGCCAAGATTGCGCGCATCATCTCCGAATCCGAAGGGCTGAAGGCCGATATCCACGGGCAGGCGGTGCGGTTGGCGGACAAGATTGTGCCTTTCTCGTTCCTGCTTTCCGGGCTGGTGTTCCTGCTTACGCGCAACTGGATGAAGGCGGCTTCCGTGTTGCTGGCAGACTATTCCTGCGCCATCAAGCTGGCAACGCCGCTTTCTGTGCGTGCGGCCATGCTGGAGGCTGCGCGCAGGGGCGCTGTGGTGAAGGGCGGCAGGCATATAGAGGTACTTTCCAAAGTGGACGCCGTGGTGCTGGACAAGACCGGAACGCTCACCGAGGCGCGGCCTATGGTGGTGGATATCTGCCCGGTGAACGGCTTCAGCCGGGAATTTGTGCTGCGCAATGCTGCCTGCATGGAGGAGCATTTTCCGCATCCCGTGGCGGAGGCCATTGTCCGCAAAGCGGAGGAAGAAGGGCTGCACCATGAGGAGGACCACGCCGAGGTGGAGTATATCCTCGCGCACGGCATCTCCACCACCATGAACGGGCAGCGTATGATTCTGGGCAGCAGGCATTTTGTACACGAGGATGAGGGCATAGAGATTGACGATGCGGAAACCTACATCCAGCGTTGTTCCCATTCCGGGCATTCTCTGCTCTATTTTGCCGTGGGCGGCAGGCTGGCGGGAGTGATCGCGCTGGAAGACCCTCTGCGACCCAGTGCGCACCGCTTTGTGCGGCGGCTGGAAAACATGGGCATGCGCCGTATCATTATGCTGACGGGCGACGGATACCCCACGGCAAAGGCCGTGGCGGACGAACTGGAGATAGAGGAATTCTACGCGCAGGCCCTGCCGGACGAAAAGACCGGGCTTATCGACAGGCTGCGCGATGAAGGCTACGTGGTGGCCATGGTGGGGGACGGCATAAACGATTCCGCCGCCCTTACGCGGGCGGACGTGGGCGTTTCCATGAAGCATGGCGCGGACATTGCGCGCGAGGCGTGCGATGTGATGATCACGGGGGACAGGCTGGACAGCCTGATGGATTCCATGGAGATCTCCCGCAAGGCCATGCGCCGCATCCGCCGTAATTTCATGTTCATTGTGGGGAGCAACACCCTGTTCATAGGGCTGGGCCTGACCGGGATTATCACTCCGGCCATGCTGGCACTGCTGCACAATTCCGGCACCGTGTTTACCTGCGTGCACAGCATGCGCCCGCTGCTTTCCGGCGGGTATGGGCAGGAGGACTGACGGCGCGCAGAAGCACCGGCTGCACGGCAGGAACATGGCAGAAAACAGAATCCCCGGCTCCGCATATACATGCAGGGCCGGGGATTTTTCGTTACGGGAGCGGCGGCTGCCGGTCGTATCAGCTGGTGAGGGTTCTGCGGTTCTGGTACAGGTGCGTCCCGAGAAACAGCATGAATACACTGCCTGCCACAGCGTGCCATCTGCCGGAATAGGCAAGCGAGGCCATGGCGGTGCCAAGGGCAACCCCCATGCCTATCTTCACATTGCGACGGGCTGCACGGCTGCCGATGATGCGGTTCATGTTGTTCAGGCCTTCGCGGACCTTGGCGAGGTCGATGTCCAGATGGGCGGCAATGCGTTTGAGAATGGTCTCTGCCGTGATGCGGGCCTTGTCGAAGAGGACCAGCATGCTGCCGATGCGCTTGTTCAGTTGCACGTCCAGAACGCCTTTGGCGGCGAGCAGTTCATCGCGCAAGGCGTATCCCAGTTCCCCAGCCTTCAGTGCTCCGTTGCGGAAACGTATTCTGCCCTGTGACATCGCGTTCATACCAGTCCTCCGGCCATAAAAAAGTTGCAGGCCATAAAAAGTTGCAGATTTGTGACAAAGCCTAGCACAGAGGACGGGATATGTGTCAATCTGTGCAGATGATAATCAGTACACCGCGCCCCCGGTATCGTCTTGGGGGAACAGGCCGTCACCGTTTGTTACAGGTCATGCGGGTTGCCCGGTAAACAGCGCGCGCAACCAGTCCGGCACGGCCACGGGGCGGCCGGAAGGGTTGACGCAGGCGTGCTGTGTCATGCCCGAAGCCAGCATTTTTTCACGCTGCGCATCCATGATTTCGTAAACAAAGGTGATTGAGGCGCGGCCCCATTCGGCAATGCCCACGCGTATCTGCACCAGATCGTCATACCGGGCGGGAGCACGGTAGCGGCACTGCGCCTCGCGCACGGGCAGCATGATGCCGCGCTCTTCCACCGTGGCATAGCTCATGCCGCGTTCACGGATGAACTCGCTTCTGCCGCGTTCAAAAAGATGCAGGTATTCCGCGTAATAGAGTACGCCCATGGTGTCTGTCTCACCATACGAGACGCGGTGGGCAAGCCATGTCTGCGGGGTAGGAAAGGTGCTCATGCTCTGTGCTCCGGTGCGTGGTGTGCCGGGCGTGCGCGCCAGATAACGCGGGCGCGGCACAGTTCCGTGGCGTTGGCTGATTCTCCGGCGGCGTGCTCCGCGGGGGAACTGTCAGGCTTGGCGGACTTCTCTGGAGTGGCACCGGCAGGCTGCGGCTGTACGGAAGATCCGTGGTCCGCGCGGGGTTCCTGTGCGGTGGCAGACGCAAGGCGGAGCGAATGCAGGCTTACCTGTTCTTCCGGTGCGGAGCAGAACGAAACCAGCGGCACGCCTGCGCCGCATTCGGCGCGGAAGGTAATGTCCACCATGCTCGGCTCGTGCGCGGCGGCAAAGTCCTGCGGCATGGCTTCCAGCACCCAGTCCACATAGCGGGCATTGTTTACGTGGCCGTTGGCGTCCATGTCCGCGCGGCGGCTGCGCAGCAGTGCTTCGTGTGCTGTTTCCCGCAGCTTGGGAACGGCGCGGGTGGCAAAGGGGCGGCAGTCCGGCTGGTCCTTTGGGTAGCCCTGAGCCACAAAGTCCGGGATGGGCAGCATGCGGCGGGTGGATATGTCCATCACCACCCATGCGCTTGTGCCCCACGCCAGCGGTTGTCCGTGAACGTCCGTTGCCTCGTAGCAGCGCTGGGCAATGGTGCGGTCATGTGCGGCAGGCCATGTGCGTATGCACACGGTTTCGCCTGCGGCGGGATAGCGGTGTATGTGCAGGGCAAGACGGGCAAGCACCCACGCCATGCCCTGCGCCCACAGGCGTTCGCCGGGGAAACCCAGCGCCCGGGCGTTGTTGGAGGCGGCTTCCTGAAAGTAGTCCGCAAAGGTGGCCGGGCGGGCAAGGCCGCCGGGGCCGGTTTCGTAGCAGCGGACCACAACGTTTTCCGTGCCGTAAACGGGCATGCAGATTCCTCGTCGGTTCCAAGAGGGTTACATGCCATGGCTGTGCAGCACGGTGAGCACCTCCACGCGGGAAGCCTTCCAGGCCGGATAGGCTCCGGCAAGAATGCCCGAAAGAACGGATGCGCCGCTGGCCATGGCAATGAGCGGGGCGTCGTACACGTAGGGAAAGTCTCCCACGCGGTACACGCCGGTAACGCACAGCAGCGCCCCCAATACACCAAGAAGGCCTCCAGTGCCAGACATGAGAGCGGCCTCCAGCAGAAATTGCAGCACAATAGCCTTTCTGCGCGCTCCCACTGCGCGGCGCACGCCGATTTCAAGCCGCCGGGAGCGGACCATGAGGATCATGATGGACAGAATACCCAGCCCGCCCACCATAAAAGAGATGCTGCTGCTCATGACGCCCAGCGTCCATACAAGATCCAGTGCCTGTGTGCGCAGCGCGGCGGCATCTTTGGCGGAAAGCACGGTAAAGTCGTCCTGACGGCTGTCTGAGATGCCGTGCCGCTGCCGCAGCAGGGCTTCCGCCGCCCGCTTGGCGGCTGCCTCGTCCCGCGCATCATGCAGGGTCATGTAGACGCCGGAGATGAAATCCTGATTGCTCATGCGGCGCATGTAGGTGGTAATGGGCACAAAGACCTGATCGTCCTGATCGGTTCCGGAAAGGTCGCTGCCTTTTTCCTCCATAACACCCACGACCTGAAGCCCCGCACGGTAGAAGAAGACCGTCTGCCCCACTGCCGCTTCCGGCGTGCCGAACAGCTTGACAGCAACGGCCCTGCCCAGCACGCAGACCTTGGCGCGGGCATCTGTTTCCGCCTGTGTCAGAAAACGGCCCGTTGCCGGGGCAACGGAGCGCACATGCGCGTATTCGGGCGTGGTGGCGACTATCTGCGCGGTGGTGGCGGTGCGCTGGTAGCGCACGGGCATGGTGGCGATGATATACGGAGCGCCCGCCTGCACCTGCGGCACTGTGGCAATGAGGGTTTGTGCATCCGCCAGCGTGAAGGTGGTGACGGTACGCCCGAAGCGCACATCGCCGGAACGCGAAAAGCGTGTTTTTCCCGCTGCCGCCGTAAGCAGGTTGGGGCCGAGTTTGGCGGTTTCCAGTTCGGCCTTCAGGCTCATGGCTTTGGAAACGTGGGTCACGCCCGTGAGCGCCAGCGCCCCCAGAAACACGCCCAGCATGGCGAGGGCGGTGCGCAGCTTGTGCGTGGCAAGGGCGCGCACAGCTATGCCGAATCCGCCGTACATCACTCATCTCCCCGCAGGGCGCGGATGGGGTCCAGCCCTGCGGCGTGGCGGGCAGGACGCAGCCCGAAAACAAGCCCCACCGCCGTTGCCGCCATAAGCGCGTAGCTGAAGACCTGCCACGAGAGGCGGATTTCTATGAGTCCGAGGCGCGAAAGTGCCTGCCCCATGGCAAGGCCCAGAAACATGCCTGCAACGGCCCCCACAAGGGTAAGGGCCACGGCTTCCAGCAGAAACTGCACCAGAATGGCCCCCTGCGAAGCCCCCATGGCGCGCCGCAGACCTATTTCGCGCGTGCGTTCGGAAACGGAAAGGTAGAACAGGTTGGCGAGCACAAAGCCGCCCACCAGAATGGCGGCAAAGGCGGTAATGCCGAGGAACACGGCCAGCCCGCCCTTGATCATGGAAAGGAACTTGCGCACCTCCTGCGCGGAAAGGATGGTGAAGTCGTTGGGTTGTCCTTCCCGTATGCCGTGCATGTGGCGGAGCAGGCTTTCCAGATTGGCGATGTTCGCATCCATGCGCGAAACATCCTGAAATTTGATGCGCAGGGCGCGGAAGTACTTCCTGTCTATGCCGAACCGCTGCGCCATGGTGGTGAGCGGAATGATGACCCGGTCGTCCTGATTTCCGCCGCCCCCGGCCATGCCCCGTTCGCTGAGCGTGCCCACCACGGTGAAGGGAATTTTCTGCAGGTATACGGTCTTGCCCACGGGACTTTCGGTCCCGAAGAGTTCGCGGGCGGGTATGTTCCCCAGAAGGCACACGCGTGCGCCGCGTTCCACGTCGGCATCCGTGAGGTCGCGCCCTTCTGTGAGGGGCCAGTTCCATGATGCGCCATAATGGGCAGAGGTGCCTATGGTGCTGCCCACGGACCAGTTGCGGTTGCCGTAGCGCAGGGTGTGGTCGCGCATGGATTGCATGGGAACCACCAGATAGACCCCGGGAAGGGACCTGCGGATGGCGTCCACGTCCTGCCACGTGAGGGTCTGAAAGCGCTGGCCCACGGCGCGGGTGCTCAGGTCGCCGCCGAGGATGAACAGGGCGTCCGGTCCGAAGGAGGCGGTTATCTCGTCCGCCCTGCGGTTGGCGCCGTCCAGCGCGGCCACAATGACCGTAAGGGCGGCAATGCCCAGAGACACGGCGGCAACCACGAAGAGGCCGCGCAGCCGGAATGCTCTGAGCGCGGCAAGGGAGACGCCCCACACGCGCCAGTAAAAGCGCAGCGTATGCAGCGGCACAAAGAGGCGGCGGGGTGCTTCGGATGGCGGTGCGCTCGGGCGGTGCGTCATACGGGTAGCATAACCGCTTCCCCAGGAAGGGCAAGGGGCGATGCCAGATATCCTGGGCTGCACAGCGCAGTCAGGCGGTCAAAAAAGGGCAGGAGCGGTCGACTCCTGCCCTGCGGGGCTGCATAGGATAGAATCCGGAGACTCGTCAGAACCGGGGTGGCTCAGCAGTTCTGCCAGCAGGCTTCCACGTGTTCTTCCGCAAGGCTGGTGGAGAAAACGCTTACGCCCCACGCCAGCATAAAGGAGAAGGGCAGGGCCACCACGTTGGGGTCTACCCACTGGAGCAGATGTAGCCAGCTTCCGGGCGCTGCGTGCGCCACCAGCGTGGCCTTGCCGAACAGGAACTGGCACAGGCCGATGGCCGAGGCTTCTTTTTCCATGATGAACAGCAGCCAGAGCATGGAAAAGGAGAAGCCGCCCACCATGGAGACCTTGGCCCCCGTTTTGGTCATGCCCTTCCAGTACAGGCCGAGCAGGTACGTGGGCAGAAAAGCCGAGGCGCACAGGCCGAAAAAGAAGGCCGTGGCGCGGGCGATGACCGAGGGCGGCAGCATCCACGCCCACACAAGGGTGGCAAGGATGGTGATGATAACGCCCATCTGGTTTATGGCCATGGCGTTGCCCGCCGCGCGCACACGGGTGCGCATGGCACGGGCGTAGATATCGTGGCCCAGCGAGGTGCCGCCCACATGGAACTGGCTGGACAGGGTGGACATGGCGGCAGCGAACATGGCCATGAGGAAGATGGCGGAGAACCACGGAGGCATCATGGTCTCAATGTACATGGGAATGATCTTGTCGATGTTTCCTTCCGCCATGGCAATGCTGATCGTGCCGAATTCCTTGAAGAAGACCGCGTTGGAGAGCGCGCCCACGGTAAAGGCCACACCAGTCATGAGCAGGATGAACACCCCGCCGTAGAGCACCGCGCGGTTCAGTTCGCGGTCGCTGGGCACGGTCATGAAGCGCACCGCAAGCTGCGGTTGCGCCAGCACGCCTATGCCCACACCGTAGACAATGGTGGTGTAAATGGTGAGCCAGAGGGGCGAGAAGGGAACGGCCCCCTGCGTCCAGCCCAGCATGCCGCCCTTCTGCAACTTTTCAGGCATAAGGTGGGCCATGTCTGTGAGGGTCTGGTGTGCCTCGGTCACGCCGCCGAGCATGGAGTACGTGTAGGCAACCAGCACAAGCATCATCACGGCCATGATGGTGCCCTGAAAGGCATCTGTGTACATGACGGCCTTGAGGCCGCCTGTTACCACATACAGGGCCACAATGGCGGTTACGCCCAGCAGCACCCATGTGTACGGCAGGCCGAAGGAGACTTCCACCATGCGGCATATGCCTATGAGCACGGCGGCTGCATAAACCGGGATGAACAGAAAGATGATGCCGCCGGAAAAACTCTGCAAAAAGCGCGACTGATAGCGCTTGCCCAGAAGTTCCGGAAAGGTGCGGCAGTTCAGGGCAAGGCCCATGCGGCGGGTGCGCTTGCCGAAAAAGACCATGGAAATAAATACGCCTACGACCACCGTGAGCACGGTAAGCCACAGCAGGGGGAAGCCGAAGAGGCCGGCTGCACCGCCGAAGCCGATGATGGCGGAGGTGGAGACAAAGGTGGCCCCGTAGGACATGGCCATGACAAAGGGGGAGATGCGGCGTCCGGCGAGCATGTAGTCGCTTGCGCCTTTGGTTTCCTTCCAGCCCTTGTACCCCAGATAGAAGACAACGGCGAAATACAGCAGAGTGGTGACGACTTTGATGGTCATGGGGTCTTCCTGTTTTCGGACGGCTTGGGTGCCGCCCCCTGCACGGAGGGGAGAGAAGGTTCCCCGGCGGGGCAGGAAGCCCGCCGGGGAACCGGATGGTATCAGCAGTTCTGCCAGCAGGCTTCCACGTGTTCTTCCGCAAGGCTGGTGGAGAAAACGCTAACGCCCCACGCCAGCATAAAGGAGAAGGGCAGGGCCACCACATTGGGGTCTACCCACTGGAGCAAGTGCAGCCAGCTTCCGGGCGTGGCGTGAGCCACCAGCGTGGCCTTGCCGAACAGGAACTGGCACAGGCCGATGGCTGAGGCTTCTTTTTCCATGATGAACAGCAGCCAGAGCATGGAGAAGGAGAAGCCGCCCACCATGGAGACCTTGGCACCTGTTTTGGTCATGCCCTTCCAGTACAGGCCCAGCACATATGCAGGCAGAAAGGCGGCTCCGCACAGGCCGAAGAAGAAGGCCGTGGCGCGGGCGATGACCGAGGGCGGCAGCATCCACGCCCACACAAGGGTGGCAAGGATGGTGATGATGACGCCCATCTGGTTTATGGCCATGGAGTTACCCGCCGCGCGCACACGGGTGCGCATGGCGCGGGCGTAGATATCGTGGCCCAGCGAGGTGCCGCCCACATGGAACTGGCTGGACAGGGTGGACATGGCGGCGGCGAACATGGCCATGAGGAAGATGGCGGAGAACCACGGAGGCATCATGGTCTCAATGTACATGGGGATGATCTTGTCGATGTTTCCTTCCGCCATGGCAATGCTGATCTTGCCGAATTCCTTGAAGAAGACCGCGTTGGAGAGCGCGCCCACGGTAAAGGCCACACCGGTCATGAGCAGGATGAACACCCCGCCGTAGAGCACCGCGCGGTTCAGTTCGCGGTCGCTGGGTACGGTCATGAAGCGCACCGCAAGCTGCGGTTGCGCCAGCACGCCTATGCCCACGCCGTAGACAATGGTGGTGTAAATGGTGAGCCAGAGGGGCGAGAAGGGAACGGCCCCCTGCGTCCAGCCCAGCATGCCGCCCTTCTGCAACTTCTCAGGCATAAGGTGGGCCATGTCTGTGAGGGTCTGGTGTGCCTCGGTCACGCCGCCGAGCATGGAGTAGGTAAAGATGATGAAGATGAGCATCATCACCGCCATGACCGCTCCCTGAAAGGCATCTGTGTACATGACGGCCTTCATGCCCCCGGTGATGACATACAGGGCCACAATGGCGGTTACGCCCAGCAGCACCCACGTGTACGGCAGACCGAAAGAGACTTCCACCATGCGGCATATGCCTATGAGCACGGCGGCGGCATAGACGGGGATGAACAGAAAGATGATGCCGCCGGAGAAGCTTTGCAGAAAGTGGGACTGGTAACGTTTGCCCAGAAGTTCCGGAAAGGTGCGGCAGTTCAGGGCAAGGCCCATGCGGCGGGTGCGCTTGCCGAAAAAGACCATGGCTACAAAAATGCCGAAGACAAGATTGAAGGCGGTGAGCCAGAGCAGCGGAAAGCCGAAGAGACCGGCGGCACCGCCGAAGCCGATGATGGCGGAGGTGGAGATGAAGGTTGCCCCGTAGGACATGGCCATGACAAAGGGGTTTACGCGGCGGCCTGCGAGCATGTAGTCGCTTGCGCCCTTGGTTTCCTTCCAGCCCTTGTAGCCCAGATAGAAGACGATGGCGAAGTACGCGAGTGTGGTGAGAAATTTGATGGTCATGACAACATATTCCTCATTTGTCGGCGTATTCATCGTCCGGTAGAATGTCATCAATGGAAACCGTGTCCGGCGTGCCCGAATTGTTCCAGTTCAGGTAGCCGTACACCACGCATCCCGCCGCAGAGATGATGCACAGCCAGAAGGCCAGTGCCGTCTCCCAACTTCCCAGTCCCAACATCACGTACCTCCTCGGGTTTCATGCCACAAAAACGAGAAGGGCCGCAGGTTTGTGCCTGCGGCCCTTCGGGGTGTCTGATGCTATTCTTCAGTTGCGCCGTTTGGCGCACACCCAGGTTCCGCAGGCTGGCGTGCCGCTAAAAAAGAAGAAGCCAAAAAAGAATAGCGCGAACGCGGCTGCGGTATGGGTGTTCATGGGCAAAGTTCTACGCCCGTATTTTCATATTTGTCAAGTTGGGAGGGAAAGAAAAATTGGGCTGCGGTGTAAAAGATTAGAGTGGCACTGCTGTTTGCGGCGGGGGCTGGTCTTGGCGAATGGTCTGCCCATGTCATCTGGACAGACGGCATGGGAGCAGGTTGCGGATATATGGCCGTTGATCTTATCGTCGCAACACGCCGGAAAGGTTGCGAAAAAAAACAGGCCGCCCTTGCGGACGGCCTGAAGACGGCGGGTATCCCAACAGCAGTTTCCCCTCTCCGGTATTGCGCCGGAATCCTGCGGCGTAGCAGGAAAAGTGCGACCAGGCGCCTTCGGGAACCCCTTCCAACTTTATACGTAAGCACACCTTGGCGTTCTGTCAAAGTGTTGCTCTTATTTCGTGTGGCGTTTTTGTTCGGACGCTGTTGTATGTATCGACAACCGCCCGGAAAGCTTGAGGCTGCGGCGGTGTTATTTATTGCTGTAAGTATTCAGGGCGGGCGCGGGCTGTTCCGTGTCGGCACTGACGTTGCCGTCTGCGAATTCAATACGCCTGCGGGCGCGGGCAGCGGTGTTCGCATCGTGGGTGACAATGACCACGGTTTTTCCCGATGCGTTGATAGATTGGAAAAGATCCAGAATGTCCGTGCTGGTGGTGGAATCCAGCTGACCCGTGGGTTCGTCCGCCAGCAGCAGAGGCGGGTCGTTGAGCAGGGCGCGGGCAAGGGCAACGCGCTGCTGTTGCCCCCCGGAAAGGCTGGCGGGTTTGAAGTGCATGCGGTCCGCAAGCCCTACGCGTTCCAGCAGGGTGCGGGCGCGCTCCTTCAGTTCGCGTCCGGACGTTGGGGAATAGAGTCCCGGCAGCAGCACGTTGTCCAGCGCACTGATGTAGGGAACCAGATAGAAGCTCTGAAAGACGATGCCCACCAGCCGGTTGCGGGCTGCGCTGCGTTCATCGTCATCCATGCTGGCTGTGTCTGTGCCGTTCAGGTAATAGTGTCCCGCGGTGGGGGTATCCAGCAGGGCAAGCAGGTGCAGAAGCGTGGATTTTCCGGAACCGGATGCCCCCTGCAGGGCCACCATCTCGCCGTGCGCGATGCTCAGGGTAAGAGGTTTAACCGCCTCTACCGCCAGATCGCCCTGCGTGAAGGTGCGGGTAAGGTTCTCGGTGCGGATGACCCAGCGGTCATGCGGGGCAGCGATGCCCCGTTCCGGGCGGGTTATTGTCTGCTCCGCTGTCATTGTCCGCTCCGGGCCGGGGCCGCTCCCTGAGCGGGAAGCAGGATGCGGGTTGCCACCTCGTCGCCTTCTGACAGGCCCTCCAGCACCTCGCTGTGGTCGCGCCCCAGCAGGCCCAGACGGGGCTGTACGCGCGTAACCGCGTTGCCGGTGCCGCGTACGAACACGTACTGCTCGCCGCCCACCCATTTAAGGGCGTCGTTGGGCAGGGCCAGAACATCATCCTTGCGCTCCACAATAACGGTACACTGGGTGGTCATTTCCGGTCGCAGTTGGGCGGAAGTTTCCGGTGTCATGCGTACAAGTGCCTGATAGTACACGATGTTATCGCGCACTTCCGGTTCCGGGTAAATCTGGTTAACCGTGCCTTCAAACACGCGGCCGGGGTAGGCATCCACGCGGAATTCCACCGGCATGCCGGGGCGTATCTGGCCCACATCGGTTTCATCCACGTATATCCACATTTCAAGGCGGGTGGGGTCCAGAATGGTGATAAGGTTCGCCACCTCCAGCCCTGCCACAACGGTTTCGCCTGTCTGGGCGGCCACCTGACTCACCACGCCGTCTATGGGGGCATGGATGGACGCGTAGGTTATACGCACCTCTGCGGATTGCAGGGCTGCCTCGGCGGCGAGCACGCTTTCCTGAGACATGATGCGTTCCTGCGTGTATTCGGTCTCCAGCCGCCGCAGGGTGGCCTCGCGCGCTTTGAAGGTGTTTGTGGCCACATCGTGTTTCTGGCGCGCTTCGTCCAGACTGTCCTGCGAATCGAGCTTTTGCCGGACCAGTTCGGTCTTGCGTTGCAGGCTCAGGCTCAGATAGTCGGCCTCTGCCTTTGCTGCGCGAAGCTGGGCGCGGGCTTCATTGATTTGCAGGGGGTAGACATTTTCCACCCGGGCCAGTTCCGCGCGTGCCCTGCGCAGGGTGGCTTCCGACTCCGCAAGGCTTGCACGCTGTTCCCGGTCATCTATTTCCGCAATAAGGTCGCCTTTGCGCACTGTATCGCCCACGCGGACGTACATTTTTCTGATAAGGCCCGTGGCGCGGCTGCCCGTCTTTACAATGGCACCCACCTCGGGCTTTATGATGCCCGTGGCTTCCAGCGTTGCCCGCACGGTATTCTTTCCGAGCCGCACCGTCTGGAGCACCTTGGTCTCCTGCACGTTGCGGGAAGAAGACCAGTACCAGGCCCCGGCGCCTGCCGCAGCGAGCAAAAGGGCGAGAAGGATGGGCAGTTTCCGCATGCGATACCTGTGTTCCGCCCGGCAGGGCGGCGTGTCTGTAGGGTGAGCGGGATGTGTTTGTTGCGTACAGGGGCAAATATAACACAGATGCGGCAGGAAGCCACCCCCAGCCCTGCGGATTTTGCATCGCCGGTTAAATGTCCTGCACCTCGCACTCCATGCATTTTTCCCCGTCTTTGAAGCGGATGCCGAAATTGGCCCAGAACGCCTCCATGAGGTCTATGCCGTCCGAAAGGTCCACGGCATCCGTCTGGTATTTGAATCGCAGGTATTCCAGAAAGGCGCGGGTGTTGTTGTTCAGCATGGGAGCCTCTGCGATGAGCGATTCGCGGTCGCGCAGGTGCTCGTAATGGTCCATGGTGGCGTATGCGAAAACAAGGGAATAGGAAAGCTGGGCGATTTTGCCCCGCACCTGCTCCAGAAAGTCGGCGATGACGCCTTTTTCGCGGTATTCCATGATCTGGAAGCGTATCCAGTCGTAGTATTCCGCCTTGTTGCGCAGGATGGCGAGGCTGCCCATGAGCGAGTGTTCAAGGTCCTGCCGCGCGAGGTCTGAAAGCTCCTCTCCCAGTGCCTGCCGGATGATGGCGTCGCGGAATTCAAAGGATCTGCGGGCAGCAGTGTACTGGTCGTACAGCTGGTACAGGTTCATGAAATAGTTGGCGAAGCGGTCCAGCTTGTGACGCATGAGCACGGGGAATCGGCTCCGGTTCACCAGCAGGGTGAATTCATGCCAGTAAATGGCGAAGCGGATGTGGTTGTCGTACGCATCGGAATAGAGCTTGGGGTGGAATATAAGGATATATCCCTTGGGGGTGAACACCGCGCGGGATGTGGGTTCCATACCGGGAACGGACCTGTAGTCTCCTGTGCCCTGCGCGGCGTTCACGGCAGTGTCGAAGTCGTGCGGGACCACCACCTCGCTTATGCGGAACGCCATGGCATAATGGCGGGAAGCTTCTCCCAGTATGCCGAGTTCGTTGACTATTGCCTGCTGTTGCGCTTTGTCGCCTATCTCTGCGCGTATCTGCATACGGTCTCCGTAAGGTTGGGCATTGTAATGGATGGGCCGGGTTTTTCCGGTATCCCGCAGGGCCGAATGCCGCAAGGGGAATGTGCACGCTCCGGCAAGGGCGGCAATGTGGCAAGAAAAGTTATCCACAGGGTAACGTGCTGTAATATAGATGCAAAGAGAGAGTTGACAGCAGTTTTTAGTGTATTATCTGAAAGGCGGAAAAACATGAAGCGGCTGTCCGGCGGGCATGTCCGGCCGTGGCCGCAGAGAAAGGAGGTGTCCATATGGTTATCGATTTCAGCACATTGTATGATTTCCCCAAGGAAATGGAAAAGCTCTTTGACGATGTGGCCCGCTTTCAGGGAACCGGAGGCTTGGGATTCCGGCGTCCTGCGTATCCCCTCATCAATATCGCGGAAGATGACCACAACTATTATGTGGAGATCAGCGTTCCCGGCATTCCTCCCAAGGACGTGGAACTGACGATGACAGACAGGAGTCTGGTCATCAAGGGGGAGCGGAAGGGGACGGAGGGCCGCTATCTGCGCCGTGAACGCGGCATGGGGTCTTTTCAGCGCATTATCACCCTGAATGTGCCCGTGGACAGGGACAAGGTGACTGCCGCGGGCTCTGACGGGGTGATGCGGGTGACTCTGCCCAAGGCGGACAGCGTGAAGCCCCGCCGCATTACCGTGACCGGTGCTGAATCCAAAGCCATAGACGTATAAAGGAGGCAGACAATGAACAAGGATGTGGCAAAGGCCGAGGCAACGCTGCACCGCGTTGTTCCGGCTTCCGATATCATTGAGCAGGAAGATGGCTTCCGCATCGTTATGGATGTGCCCGGCGTGGTCCGCGAGGCGCTGGCCATTCAGATAGAAGAAAACGAGCTCACCGTGACCGGACGGGGAGGCTGCGCAACGGGCGAGGGAGTTCGCCCGGTACACAGTGAATTCTGCGATGTGGAATATGCCCGCACCTTCACCCTGACGGACATGGTGGACAAGGATGCCATTACCGCCAATCTGGCGGACGGCGTGCTGGAACTGTTTCTGCCGCGCGCGCAGGCGGCAAAGCCGCGCCGCATAGAGATTACGGGATAGCCCGGTCGCTGTATCCCTGCATGCCAAGGCCCGGAACCGTGCGGTTCCGGGCCTTTATCATATCGGAAGAAACAGTTGTGCGGTATCGTGTGTCGCATTGATTTCGTTCTCTGAGTGTGACAGGTTGGTGTAGCGGCTCAGGTCTTCTGCCTTTCACGTGCGGCCGCCAAGGGTGCAGCAGGGCGCGGGAGTATTGGTTCGGTGCACGGGGTTGGCGGTGGCGGCTCTCTTGTTTTTGTGTTTGCGGCAGGCTGCTGGGCGCGGTTGTCATGTGGAGAAAAGCGGTATGAAATTGCGCGTGTTGTTTGTGGATGACGAACCGAACGTGTTGAACGGTCTGCGTCTGGTGCTGCGCTCTTTGCGGGAGAAGTGGAGCATGGCGTTTGCGGGCGGTGCGGTGGAGGCGCTGGAGATTCTGGCGCGTGAACCGTACGATGTGGTCGTTACCGACATGCGCATGCCGGGAATGGATGGCGGCGACCTGCTCAGCGAGGTGCAGCGGCTGTATCCGGATACCCTGCGCATCATCCTTTCGGGCTATTCCGATCACAAAATGATCATGAAGACGGTCAAGCCCGCCCATCAGTTTTTGACCAAGCCCTGCAATCACAAGGAACTGGAAGAGGTGGTGGAGCGT
This sequence comes from Desulfovibrio psychrotolerans, assembly GCF_013340305.1. Taxonomy (NCBI): domain Bacteria; kingdom Pseudomonadati; phylum Thermodesulfobacteriota; class Desulfovibrionia; order Desulfovibrionales; family Desulfovibrionaceae; genus Desulfovibrio; species Desulfovibrio psychrotolerans. The sequence continues at coordinate 67,605 of NZ_BLVP01000007.1, read as the reverse complement.
TCCATGCGGTTGCGGACCGTGCTGGGCAATGAACGGGTGCGGGCTGTTTTTTCCGATGTGGACACCCTGCCTTCCCTGCCGGATGTGTATGCCAGCCTTGAGGCGGAGCTGGGCAAGGAAGACCCTTCGCTGCACCATATCGGGAATATCATCGAATCTGACATGGGGCTGACCGCCTCGCTGCTCAAGTTGGTCAATTCCTCGTTCTTCGGCTTGCGCAGGCATGTTTCCAGTCCGCATCAGGCAGTGGTGCTGCTGGGAACAGACACCGTGAAAAGCCTGATGCTGGTCATTGAACTGGTTAAGCGGTTCGTGGTGAAGAAATCTCTGCGGTTCAACGCCGGGTTGCTGTGGCAGCACTGTACGCAGACCGGGCACCTTGCACGTTGCCTTGCTGTTCATGCCGATGCGGATAAGGAAGTGATGGACCACGCCTTTATCGCGGGTTTGATGCATGATGTGGGCAAACTGGTGCTGCTGACCCGCCTTGCGGACGACTATGCGGGGGTGCTGGAGCTTGTGCGCAGCAGGGATTACAGCGTGCATGATGCTGAGCGCGAGGTTTTTTGCGCCACGCATGCGGAGATGGGAGCATATCTGCTGGCGTTGTGGGGCATGCCCGCGCCGGTGGTGGAGGCGGTGCTGGGGCACCATGAGCCTGTGCAGGTGCCGCACGAGGGGTTTGCCCCTGTTACGGCGGTGCATGTTGCCAACGTTATGGAGCATGAGCTGGTGATCATTAATCCGCAGTACCGTAAGCCGGCGGTGGATGCGGCGTATATTGACTCACTGGGGTTGACCTCGCGGATGCAGAGTATGCGCATGAGCTGTCTGGCTCTGCTGGAAGCCGCCGGGAAAGACCCGGCTTCCTGATTCTTCTTCTTCTTCTTCTTCTTCTTCTTCTTCCGGTCCGGAGAGCTTTCGCCGGTTTTTCCGTGTTTCGTCCTTCATATTTTGAACGGCGCGGAAGGGGTTGCCATGCAGGGGGCAAATCTGTATTGTCCCCCCCTTCGTGCTTGCATCTTCTGCCGCAGGTTCGTCCTGTGGCTTTTTTCATCCCCTTCACAGATCGTGTGCATCACAGCCAAAGAGATTGAGGATATGATACCCAAAGAACTTACCGCCGGCGGCCGGATTGAGACGACATGTTCACGCTGTAACGACATAACCGGGCATGTCATCGTTGCCATGGTGGATGGCGTTATCGTCAAGGTGGAGTGTCAGGCCTGCGGCAGCGTTCACAAATACCGCGAGGTGCGTAAGCCCAAGCTGAAGTCTGAAACGTCCGGCGTGCGCCGGGTGCGTTCCGGCGAGTCGCGCGAGGCGGCTGTTTCGCTCGCCCGCTCGGAAGCCGCCAAGAAAGCCGCCCAGACACGCGCCAACCAGAGGGCGCAGCAGGAAGCGGAAGCCGTGATGGTGGCGTGGAAGTCCGTCATAGTTTCCAAGGGAACCCGTGACGCCCGCCCCTATAACATGGCGGAAGGCTATGCCGTGGGAGATATTGTCGACCATCCGGTGTTCGGGATGGGCGAGGTGCAGAGCGCAACCCGTCCGGACAAGATGGAAGTGCTGTTCAAGCAAGGCGTGAAGGTGCTGCGCTGCACCTTGTAGCCTGTTCCTTCTGCTCCACATGACGTATGAAGCCGGGGCGGCAGGTTTACCTGCCGCCCCGACCTGCGTTAATCCCGGCAGGTAGCCTGCCGCTCGGCCTGCATTAAGCCCGGCGGAAGTGGCATCGCTGTCAGGGATACAAGGGGCAATGGTCCGTATTCACCTTTCTTCGTCAAGACGGACGGCGTTTTCCGCCGCGTCATCCCCGCGTTACAGACGTGATCTTCGTTCAGTTGGGCCGTCTTCCGCGCGGCGGTTGGGGGTATGCGTCCGGAAAGGGCGGCTGGAACCACGAGCGCATGCCCTCTGCCGTGGCCCGGTAAATACCGTCCGAGCAGCGGCGCGCCGGGAAGGCCTCTTCGCGTATCCAGCGTTTTACGGTTCCCGGTCCCGCACCCACAGCCCTGCCTATGGCGGCGAGTCCCACATACACCAGCATGGCGTCAGTTTCCGGCCCTCCGGCCGGACGGGGAGAGGGCAGGCCATACTCCGCGTGGTCGTGGAGCGGCTGCGGTTGCGCTGCGGCTTCCGCATTCGGCTGCCGTGCGTTCATGCCGTGCCCGCCTCCCGCACCGGGGGGCAGGGAATGGTGGTGGATGGCGTGCTGCCGTTGCCCACCACCAATATGCCGTCCGTTTCACGGTTATGGTTCCCGGTATCAAAATGGAACCAGCTCATGCCCTCAAACGCCTCTATGCGCCGTATGGCCGAAAAGGCGGAGGAGTAGGGCATGCGGGCGAGATCTTCGCGCACCTCTTCGGCGCTTGCTTGCGTGAATTTGCAGTCAAAGGCGCGGCCCAGCTTGTGCTGTGACAGGGCTGCCCCATCTTTGCAATCCCACGGCCGCCAGCCTGAATGGCGGAAATTACCTTTCTTATGCCAGTTGTTGACGATGATGGGGCCGTATCTGCGGCGCAGGTTATCCAGCGTGCGCAGGGCATCCAGATCGAAAAGCATGAAGAGGCGTTGCGGAGCCTGTTTCCATGCGACGTGCATTTCCGGTGGCACCAGTTCCTCTATGCGAAAGTATTCCGTGGTGTACATGCTGCATCCTCCCGGGTCAGTTGGTTGTCATGCTGGCGGGATGATCGGTCCAGATATCTGCTGCATGCGGCGGGAAGGGCAGCGGCATATCCCGCGTGGTCCGGACTGTTGTATAGAATGTTCTATGATCGGGAGGAGCGAAATGATTATCCTCGGCAGGCGGCATGTGGGGTGTCTCCGGCAGGTCGGAGAAGGTGTGGGGGGTGGTTTGCAGTACGTGTATGCGCTCCGCTTCCAGATACGTGAGGCACGCGCCGGAAGGCGTGGCCCCCAGAGACCGGATACTCGCTTCCACATGGATAACCATGCCCGCCAGAAGATTGGAGGAGCACCACAGGGCGGCGTGACCCCGCACCAGCACGGGCAGGACCGCATCGGGCGCGTCGTCATTTTTCCACGTGCAGGCGTCGGTGGCAGAGGTGGCTGAATGTCCGCGGCTGCATGCGCTTACGGGGCGATGGGCCTGAAGGTTCAAGGGAACGATGATTGCCGCGCCTGTCGCATCATGGCGGGCAAAAGGCGGTTCCGCCACGCGGCCCATGAGTGTGAGCCGGTTTGTATGCGGTGCGCCGAAGGTGAGTTTGGTATCAGCAAACGACATGTCTTTCTCCCTCCTGCCGGGGCGTGCATGGTGCGCGATCCGGCGGGCAGCGTTAGAGTGTGCCGTTGCGTCCGTGAAGGGCGCAACAGTGTTTCCCTGATGGTTTCCCCGGTCGTTGAAGGTAGATGAAGGCGGAACGGGCCTCGCCTGCGGACAATGGCAACGCGGTGCTTGCGCCTCTGCCCGGAGCGGGCGGGAAGCGGAAAGCCGGTCTGCCCCGGCGGGAAAGAGAGCCGCGCAGCGTGCGGGTGCTCTTTCCGCGCCGACCGGTTTCTGCGGCGTTTGTTGTGCGGAGTCGGCCCGGTGGGCTGGTCAGAATCCCAGTCCCGCATCTGGCATGCGGTACAGGTCTTTGCCGTATCGGTCTGGCGGGATGGAGCCGTTTGCCCACGGATCTTCAAACATACCGTATCCATGTCCGGATTCCTGTTTGCGGGCCATGCGGCAACGGGCATCGCAGTGTGCATCCGTTGCCGTGCGTGGAGCAAACGGGCGTCCGCAGGTCCGGCAGCGTATGGTCTGCTGCGGCTTGCTGAAGTGGGCGGCGTGGGCCGAGGCAGCCGCGCAGGCGCGTGAGCAATACTTCTGGCGGGTGCTTTTGCGCAGGGTCTCCTTGCCGCACCACTGGCAGGCAACAATATCTGTGTTCCGGCGTGACGTGGCGGAGCACTCCCGCGAGCAGAACTTGCCCCGCCCGGAGGCTACGCGTCCGGGGCGGGCAGAGAACTCTTTGCCGCATGTCTGGCATACGACTAATGGCATGATGTGCCTCCTTCAAAGAATTTGTTGCAGCGCAGCATGGCACTGCGGAGCGTGGCTGCGGTTTCCGGTGAAGGGTGCACATCGTGTTCAAAATGGGCGTAATAGAGATGCAGAAGCCTTTGATGTTCGCCCGCCTCTATCTGCACCATGGGTTCGTATCCGCCCCTTACGGGAGCGGGCCTGCTGCACGAGGGGCATGCGCGCGCCTGCCTGCTGAACGCAGGGCGGGGGTGCGGGAACATGCGGCCACATATGGCGCAGGCGGCGTGCTCGTGTTCGGTGTGGTACTGCTGTGTCATGGGATTCGGACTCCTCTGGAAAGCCTTGCCTGAACTTCTTGTAATCCTGCCGGAATGACCGTTTGCCGCACTTCGTCCCGGCCTGCCGAAGGGGTGTGCGCCTGAATTTCCGGCAGGCGCGACCGGATACGTCTAGTCTGTATTGTTTGAACAAATATTTCATGTTCGCACATAAACGTCAAGGCATCACCTCGTAATGTGCAAAAAAAGCATTTACTTTTCCACTTAATGTGCTATTATTTCTGCATATGAATACAACGCATACTGCTAGCTCTGACTGGCGCATTCAGGAATTCATTGTTGAGGCCATAGGCTTGGTGGGCGGTATTGCCGAACTGGCGCGCATTGCCGGGGTAAGTGAGCGCACCGTGTACGCCTGGAAAAACGGAGAACGCCACCCGAGCAGGGCTAATCTGGGCAGGGTGACAGAGTATCTGGAGGACATGGCGGATGAGGCGTGGCTGCAGCAGGCGGCACCTGTGCCGCCTTGGGCAGGCTTGCGCGAACGGGGCGCGGAACCGCCTGCCGGTGGAAGGTACCCCGGTGGTTCTCCCGCTTCTCCCGCTTCTCCCCCCGCGGCTGCCGGTTCCGTGGGTGGCAGCCCGCGCGGCGGACCATTCTCATACGAGCCAGGCTATGCCGACGGCATGGATGGCAGACGGGCAGCTTCTGCGGACCGCAGCAGTCTGCCGCTTCTGCCCGGTCGGTCTGCCGGGGCAAAGCGCGTTGAGCGGACGTATGAAGAGCAGTTCGCCGAGGACTTTGTTCTGGTGGAGAAGGCCCGTGCCCGGCCCAGCGCAGGCGGCGGTTCGCTGGAAACCAGCGGTGAACGCGAGGGAGCCTATGCCTTCCGGCTGGACTGGGTAATGCAGAAAACAACGGACACCACTCGCCTGAAAATTATGGAGGTGATGGGACGGTCCATGGAAAACACCCTGCATAACGGCGATATGTGTCTGGTGAACGAGCGTGACCGGGAGCTGGTGGAGGACCGTATCTACGTTATCCGCGTGCATGACGAGATATACGTGAAGCGTTTTTCCCGGGCTCCGGGGCGGTATCTGTTCCGGGGGGACAACCGTGAACTGGCTTATCAGGATATAGAGGTGGATGTGACGGATGAATCCCTGAGCTGGGAGATAATCGGACGTGTCATCTGGGCGGGCAAGGAGTTCTGAGTCCGGATGCGGCACGGAAGGTTTTGCACATTTTGTGCGAAGCAGGACGTTGGTATGTCTGTTCGCTATGTGGGGCCGATGCCGTATCGCGGTTTGCTGCGGAAGGGGCTTGTTGCACGGGCGCGGTGTTTCGGGTTTTGCAGCGGGTGGAGAAGAAGCACAGTGACGGACTGCAAGAACGGGCCGGGAGTGTGCAGTTGGCGGAAATGTATGGGGAATGCCTGAAGATGAACGAATTTTTGGTGCGGTGCGTATGGCCTGACGGCGATGTGGAATTCCATCTTTGTGCGAGTGAGCGCGAGGCACGGGCCTGGGCTTCTGATGCACGGCGGGACGGTGACTGCAAGGCGGGCGTATACGGCCTGCTGGCGGTGGAGTACCCGCAGGCAGCGGAGAGGCAGCCGGAGAAGGAACCGTTGCGCCGTGCTGTGTGTGCCTGCGGCGTGAACGGAGCGTGGGAGCGGGGTGCGTTGCAGCCGGAGATGGTATGGGAAAGGAGCCGGGCAGGGAGCATGCCGCCCCCGGACTGGTTGCCACCCGCACAGTCTGCCCGTATGTAGTGCTGCACACGGGGCCATGGGCGTGGCCTGTCGGTGCGGGAATAATGAATGCCGTATGGGGCGGCACGTGAGCGGCCCCCTGCCGGTGCGGAAGTATACAAGAGGATGGAAGGAAAAGCATGACCAGAATATGGCGGATATGCGGGCGGTTCATTGCGTGTATGGTGCTTGCTGCGGGAGTTGGAGTGCTTTCCGGTTGTGGTGCGGCAAGGGATGTGGAGCCGGTGCGTCTGGATGGCGTGGCCGACCTGCAACGCCTGCCCCAGAACGCGGCGGCGTATCTGCCGCCGAAGGCCACTGAACCACTGGTTTCCCTTGAAGCGCAGCAGGAAATGTATACCCGTTTCCTGCAACGGTTCTTTGCTCCGTGGCTGGCTACCGGTCCCAGTTTTACAGCGGCGGACGCCTTCTGGGGCACCTCTGTTTTCGGTGCACGCACAGGGTATGCGGAAAACCTGCAGCCATGGTCGCTGGCCCGTTGGGAGGCGCTGGTGGCCATGCAGCGGAGCGATGCATATCCTTCCCTGTCGCGCCGCGCCATTGTGACCCGCAATGCCAGCTTCCGGGTAATGCCCACGGACAAGCCTTTTTTCTATAATCCGTCCAATGCGGGCGAAGGGTATCCCTTTGATTACATGCAAAATTCTGCTGTGTGGATAGGTACTCCGGTACTGGTGACACACGTTTCGGCGGATGGCGCATGGTACTTTGCGGAAGCGGGACATGTTTCCGGCTGGCTGCCCGCAGACGCCTTCGGCTGGGCGGATGAGGCATTCTGCATCGCCTACAGGAACGGCGCGTACGCCGCTGTTGTGCGGGACGGCACGCTTTTGCGTACACGGGAAGGAGCCTTTGCCGGCGTGGCGCATATAGGCGCGGTGTTCCCGCTGGTGCCAGCCGCAGAGGCGGTGCCGGGGACGGAAAGCGGTGGCCAGCAGTTGTCTGGTGGCATCGACAGTACAGGAAGCAGCCCGGAAGGCACTACGCGGGAAGGGATGGCGGACGCTTCCGGTGTTGTGGCCGCTCCGCTCACGGTGTTTGTGCCTGCTCGTGATGTGGCCGGCAACGCTGTCATGGTGCTGGCTGAGCTCTCGGCATCTGCTGCCGGGCGTCTGCCGCTGCGTCTCACAGCGCAGGCCGTGGCGACCATAGCCAACGGTATGATGGGGCAGTTGTACGGCTGGGGTGGGATGCTGGAAAACAGAGACTGCTCCGCAGCCATGCGCGATATGCTTACCGTCTTTGGCGTCTGGCTGCCCCGTAATTCTGCCCAGCAGGGCAGGCGCGGCGGAACGCTGGTCTCGCTGGAAGGCATGACCGTGGCGGGCAAGCGGGACATCATTCTGGAGCAGGGCATTCCGTTCTACAGCCTCATCTGGTTCCGTGGGCACATAGGGCTGTATCTGGGGCAGGATGCCCAGACGGGGGAACCGCTCCTGCTGCATAGCGTATGGGGCGCACGCACCCAGTGGGAAGGCAGGGAAGGCCGAGCTGTGGTGGGCAGAACCGTCATTACCACCGTACGTTTTGCCGAGGAACGCTCGGACGTGAGCCGTGACTGGTTTTATGACAGGATGATGGGGCTTGTGGTGCTGCCTTTCGGCGGACAGCGCCGCTAGCTGTTCGTTGTGCATACTCCGTTTCTGAACCGATGCGGAGGTGCAGGATTTCCGGCAGCCGGTGCAGTCATCTGAGTGGCAGCCAGAACGGCAGCCAGTGCGTGCATCTGGCCGTGCTGTGTTTTGAACCGTGTGAAGTATGCAGGATACAATGTTATTCCGAACTATATGTGTCAGGCGCGTAACAGCGCATCGTGCGGGCACGGCAATGGAGGCGTGGAGCCGGAGTCGGCATGCGTGAAGCGTTCTCCTTTTTCATGTCTACCCACGGGTGCAAGATCAATCAGTATGAAACGCAGGCCCTGCGCGAGGAATGGCTGCGCCGGGGCTTTTGCGAGGTGAACCGGGCAGAGGATGCCGGCGTGGTGCTGGTAAACTCCTGCGCCGTGACCGCCAAGGCGGTGCGTGAGTTGCGGGCGGCTGTGCGCAAGATGCACAGAGACAATCCGCAGGCGCGCATTGTCATCACTGGTTGTGCCGCGCAGGTTATGCGCAAGGAACTGGCCTCGTTGCCGGGGGTGTCGCTTGTGGTGCCGCAGGAAGAAAAGGCCAGCCTTAAGGCATGGCCCGGCGGTGCTGCTGCGGAACGGGCGGCGGCCATGGAACCTGTATTGCCTGAATCGGCTGATGTCGGTCGCCTTATCGAAGGCTCCTGTGCACCGTCTGTAACGCCTGCGACTCCGAGCAGCTTTCCCGACTTTGCCGTTACAGGGTATTCCCGGGCCCGCGCCGTGGTGAAGGTGCAGGACGGCTGCTCCCACCGCTGCACCTACTGCATTGTTCCGCTCACGCGCGGGCGGTCGCGCTCCCGTGACATGGCGGAGATTGTGGCCGAGGCGCGTGCGCTGCTGGAATCCGGATTCCGCGAGATAATCCTGTCTGGAGTGAATTTGCGTCAGTACGGCAGAGACCTGCCGGAAACGGGAAACGGACAGGGGCGGCCGGATTTCTGGATGCTTGTGCGCACGCTGGAGCACGCGCTTGGCGGGGAGTGGGCGGGCAGGGCGCGGCTGCGTCTTTCTTCCCTCGAACCGGGACAGTTGGACCGCAACGCGCTGGACACGCTGGCGGCATCGCGTCTTGTGGCACCGCATCTGCACATTTCCATGCAGTCCGGCGATGACGCGGTGCTGAAGCGTATGGGGCGCGGTCATTATGCCGTGGATTCTCTGCAGACGTTTCTGGAAGAATTGCGTGGCGTGTGGCCCTTGTTCGGCTTGGGAGCCGACATTCTCGCCGGATTTCCCGGAGAGACGGAAAACGAATTTGCCCGCACGCTGGAAGCGGTGCGGACCATGCCGCTGACCTATGCCCATGTGTTTCCCTACTCAAGACGCCCCGGCACGGCTGCTGCGGCCATGCCCGGACAACTGGAACGTGCCGTGAAGACGGCGCGGGCCAGAGTGCTGCGGGAGTTGGTGGCGGAAAAGAAGGCCGCGTTTCTGCAGGAGCTTGTGTCGGCCGGTGTGCCGCAGAACGTGGTGCTGCAGGCCTCCGGTACCGGGGATGAGGGCGAGCGGGAGGGTGAAGATGCAGACGCTGCGCGGACGCAGGCAGGCGGCGTGCGGGGCGGTATTTCGCAGATGTATACCGAGTGTCTGTTTACGGAACTTCCCCCCGGTGCCCGTGCGCGCGGCATGTGCGCGGCTTTGCCTGTTGCCGTGCGTAAGGGGGTGTTACTGGTGCGTCCGGCATGAAGTAGCGCTGGCGCGCTTGGCATGAAGTAACGCTGGCGCGTTTGGCAGAAGTAACGCTGGCACGGTTGGTAAAAATGCAACGCAGGTACGGCGGCACCGGATGCCATGCCCGGAGGTTCCCGGCTGCGCTGCGCGCGGCATGAGAAAACAGCGGACGGCAAAGGCGGTGTGTGCTAGGGTACGGCTTGAACAACAGGCTGTTGTAGCGTATGGGAGCATTCCTTTGGGCGTACCATTGGGTGTGCCATTGCCCGCGCAGATGTGCGGACAAACACATGCACCACGGACGCGGTGCCCCCAACGGGATTTCGGATATCCCCTAATTCAAGCCTTTTACCGCCCTGCCTGATGCGGGGCGTTGCCATATTGCGAGGCGTGCGATGCTGAGAAGTATGACGGGTTTCGGACGGAGCTTCATGGAAGGGGACGGCTTTACCATGACATGGGAAGCCAGAAGCGTGAACAGCAGACATCTGGATGTGAAGTGGCGTCTGCCCGTGATGGTGCGTTCTGCCGAGGCACGGTTCGAAAAAGTAGTGCGCAGGTTTGCCTCGCGGGGCAGGGTAGATATTTCGCTCAACCTGCAGGTGCACCGCGAAGGGCTTATGGCCGTGACCTTTAATGCGCCTCAGGCTGCAGCCATGCTGGACAGGCTTGCCTTGTTTGCACAGGCGCGGGGTGATGCGTTTTCTCCGGACTACAACCGGCTGTTGTCCATGAATTTTTTGTGGGATGACGCAGGGGCGGAGCTGGACGAGGCGTTTATAACCCGTCTGGAAGAAGGCCTTGCCGATGCTCTTGAAGACTGGAACCGCTCGCGCGAGGCGGAGGCCGTGGCGCTGGAGCGCGACATGCTGGAGCGCATTGTCCGTCTGGAAGAATGGACTGCCGTGATTCAGGAGCGCGCGCCCCAGATAAAGGAAGACCGCTTTGCCCAGGTACGTGAGCGGCTGCGTGAAGTGCTTGCCCGCAACGAGTCGGAATTGGACGAACAGCGCTTTCTGCAGGAGATAACCCTGCTTTCCGACAAGTTGGATGTGAGTGAGGAAATAACCCGTCTGAACACGCACCTTGGTCGTCTGAAGGAGCTTATGCGGTCCGGCGGCGATGCGGGCAAGCGTTTGGATTTTACCCTGCAGGAGTGCTTCCGCGAGATAAATACCTGCGGCAACAAGGTGCAGGATGCCCAGATTTCGCACCTTGTGGTGGATTTTAAGAACGAGATGGAAAAGTGCCGCGAGCAGGTGCAGAATCTGGAGTAGTGACGGCATGAAGGCGAACAGGCTTCTGAACATAGGATTCGGTAACTTTGTGGTGGCGAACCGCATTGTGGGCATATACAGCCCCACATCCGCCCCCATGCGCCGCGTGCGCGAGGACGCAAGGGCGGAAGGGCGGCTCATAGATGCCACGCAGGGCAGAAAGACCCGCTCCGTGCTGGTCACGGATTCCAACCACGTCATATTGTCCGCCATTCAGGCGGAGACCGTAGGGCAACGATTCACGCAGGAGGATGATGCATAATGGCGCTTGACGCGACGGAAACCACGGACGTGCGCCCGACATCGCGGCGCGAACGCGCGGAGGCCGAGCGCACCGGCATCGTACTGGTGATGTGCGCCCCCTCAGGCACGGGCAAGACCACGCTCACCAAGCGGCTGCTTGCGGAGTTTCCCCGGTTTGAATTTTCCGTTTCTCACACCACGCGCCAGCCCCGGGAGGGAGAGGTGCACGGGCGGGACTACGTGTTTGTTTCCGAACAGGAATTTTTTGCAAAGCGTGAAGAGGGATTCTTTGCCGAATGGGCAGAGGTGCACGGCAACTACTATGGCACCCCGCGCGATGCCACCTTGCAGAAGCTGGCAGAGGGCCGGGACATCATCTTTGATATAGACGTGCAGGGGGCAAGCCAGTTGCAGGGCAGCCTGAAGCAGGGCTGCTATGTGTTTATCCTGCCGCCTTCACGCAGCGAGCTGGAACGGCGTCTGCGCGGGCGCGGCACGGACTCGGAGGCGGTTATCGCCAAGCGGCTGGCCAATGCGGAAAAGGAAATGCAGCAGGCTCACTGGTTCAACGCCTGGATTGTGAACGATGAACTGGACCGCGCGTATGACGAACTGCGCAGCGCCTATCTTGCGGCAACCCTCTCGCCAGCGTGTCATCCCGGCCTTGTGGGGCGCATTATGAAGGATTGGAGGGACGATGTCTGAGCTTGTGGTGGCACTGGATTATCCCGGTGCTGATGAGGCTCTGTCCATGGCCGGGAGGCTGCGTGGTTCCGGTGTGTGGGTAAAGGTGGGGCTGGAGCTGTTTACGGCGACGGGGCCGGACCTCATTGACCGGTTGAAGGATATGGACTTCCGTGTTTTTCTGGACATGAAGTTCTTCGACATACCCAACACCGTGCGAGGTGCGGTGCGTTCCGGCGTGCGGCACGGCGTGGATATGCTGAACATCCATCTCATGGGCGGAGAGCGCATGGCCCGCGCCGCCGTGGAGGGATTGCGCGAGGGAGCTATGGAAACAGGGCCCCGGCCCCTGCTGCTTGGGGTGACGGTGCTTACCTCCATGGCGCAGGAAGACCTGTCCGCCGGTTTCGGTTCGCTGGATGACACCGTACGCCAACTGGCTGTTTCGGGGCACGCCTGGGGTCTGGACGGTGTGGTCTGTTCCGGGCACGAGGTGGCGGAAATAAAAAAGAGTTGTGGAAAATCATATTTTTGTCTTACTCCGGGAATACGGCCGCATGTCGCAGGTGATGACCAGCGGCGGACCATGACGCCGGGCGAGGCGGTGAAAGCGGGTTCGGACTTTCTTGTGGTAGGCAGGCCCATAACGGGTGCCGAAGACCCTGCCCGCGCGGCGCGGGAGATTCTGGAGGCCATGCGGGTGGCGGAATAACGGCGGGCAGCAGGCCCGCAGACCCTTGGGAGCGGATATGGCAGAACTGACCGGGCAGGAAATACAGGGTGACCGGAAGGAACAGGGTGCAAAAGCGGGGCACTCTGAGGCGGGCAAGGGACGCGAGCCCATCAAGGGCATTTTCTCCACGCAGGAAGTCAAAAAGGTGGGCGCGGGCACCACTGTGCGGAAAACCGTGCAGAAGGCTTTTTGGTTTGTGGAGGAGTCGGATGGCAGTATCATGATACAGCCGCTGAATGCCAATTATGTTCCCTCCGGTCCCAAACGAACCGTGACGCTGGAAGACGTTATCGAGAAGTTTCAGCCGGAACCGGAATTTTATGTGCAGACCGTGTTCCCCAAGATGAAGGAGCTGAACAAAACCATTGCCCGTGCCGACCGGCATCGCCAGCGGGGCGAGGGGTTCAGCGCCGAGTTCGAATACGGAAATGCCCTTAAGGTGGACGAAGAGAACGTGCGCGCCAACTTCGGGCTCGGCCTGACCTATCTGGACAGGGGCGAGACGGACAAGGCGGACAATATCTTTGAGCGGCTGGTCAAGCTGGAGGCCGCGTTTGACGAGGAGCACAAGCATCTTTTCAACGAATTCGGCATCAACCTGCGCAAGAACAAGATGCACACGCAGGCTATGGACTACTATGCCAAGGCGCTGGAACTTTCCGGCGAAGACGAAAACCTGTTCTACAATATCGCCCGTGTATGTCTGGACAAGCAGGACTACGCCGCCTGCGTGGATTATCTTTTCCGTTGCCTTGCCCTGAATCCTGCGCTGGATGCCGCTGTGAAGTTTCTTATGTGGCTCAAACAGAAGGAACTGGTGCCCAGAGACAAGGCAGCCGATGTGGACGCCCAGTTGGTGAAGTGTGCACAGGCCATAAAGGCGCGCAAGGCGCAGGACGAGGGGGCTTCCGGCGCAGAGGCGACCGTGCAGGACCCGGAACAGGGTAACGCGCACGCCGATGCAGACGCCGCTGCAAAGCCCGGCAAATCTGCCGCGGAAAAAGGTGAAGCGCAGGCCGGACAGGAAGCTGAGAAGAAGGCCGGGAAATCCGCTCCCATTATCATCGATTAAGGCGTTTTCTCAGGGGGAGGAAACTGCGCTTTTGTGAATGTTCAGGCGTACTCTGCGTGTATCCGAATGCCCGCACCGGGCTGGCATGAACGGATGCCGCTGTGCAGAGAAACATAAGGGCAGGCAGGAGAGCGATTTTCTGTGGTTTATCGGGAGCGGGGTGAATAATGCAGCATCATCTTGAAGCGCAGGAATTTCTGAGCGATCTGCTGCAGAGCATGCAGGAACTGCCCTACGAGGCGGGCCAGTTGCGTGAGCTTTTTTCCCAGACATCCGATACCTCTCCCGCCTCGCTGGAGGCGGTGGCACAGACGATATCGCGCGGGCAGGGCATTGCGGCGCGGGTGCTTTCCATGGCCAATTCGGCATACTATGGCCTGCAGTCCGAGGTGTCTTCCGTTTCCCGTGCCGTGGCTGTTCTGGGCATGAAAGAAGTTCGCAACCTTGTGCTTTCACTGAGTATTTCTGATGTGACGGCAAGCAGAAAGCTGCCCCGGCAGTTTGCCCTTGCCGATTACTGGGTGCATCAGGTGAGCGTGGGCGAAGCCGCGCGGCTTATCGCCCGTCACGCCATGGAAGCAGGCGAGCAGGTGGACCCGGACACCCTGTACACTGCCGGTTTGCTGCATGATCTCGGCAAACTGTTTATCGCCGCATTCAGGCCGCTCACATGGGCTGCCATCCGCAACATGCGGGAGCGCGATGGTCTTTCGGATGTGCAGGCTGAAGACCGCTACTGGGGCGTGGACCATGCGGTCATCGCCGCCCATGTGCTTTCCTACTGGAATCTGCCTGAGGCGCTTACCGAGCCCATAAGCTGGCATCATCAGCCACATCTGGCCGCCTCGCATAAGCGTGGTGCGGCCATACTCTACACAGCCGACGCCCTGTTGCACAGCAGGCAGGACGGAGGTATAGCTTTGAGTGACAACGCTTCTGCGCTGCTCAGGCGCTTTGTGCGTGATGCGCAGCGGTTTGAACAGCAGCTTGATAGCAGGCTGGATGCCGAGCACATCCGCGCGCTTGTTTCCCACCTTCTGTAACCTGTCCTGCGCCTGATGGTGGCTGATGGTGCCTGACTGCACCTGATTGCATCCGATTGCACCCGATTGCACCTGATGGCGCGGTATGCGCAACGGAGTTATTCTTGCCCAAGGTCTGGCTTTCCCGCTCATCTGACCCTGTCCCGGAGGATATTTCCGCCTATGCGGAATCGTTGGAAATATCAGAATTTCTTGCCCGTCTGCTATGGCAGCGGGGCATGCAGGGCCGTGAGGCCGTGCAGGGATATCTGAGTCCCAACCTGCGGCTTCTTGCTCCCCTGTGCCAGTGGCCCGGACTGGAAGAGGCGGCGGACGTGCTGGCGCAGGGATTGCGCGAGAACCGCCCCCTTGCCGTGTGGGGAGACTATGACGTGGATGGGGTTACCTCCACGGCACTGGTAAAGAGCTTTCTGGCGGGACACGGCATACCTGTCATGCACCACCTGCCCAACCGCATGGCCGAGGGGTACGGCATGAACGTGGCGGGTGTGGAAGCTCTGTATGAAAGGGGCGCGCGTATGCTGCTGACCGTGGACTGCGGTATCTCGGATTTTGCCCCGGTGGCACGGGCACGGGAACTGGGCATGCTGGTGGTGGTTTCCGATCACCATTTGCCCGGTGAGAGCCTGCCCGATGCCCACGCCATATGCAATCCCCGGCTGCGCGAGTGCCCCTGCCCCGCCCTTGCCGGAGTGGGCGTGGCGTTTTTCCTCATGTGCGCGCTGAATACGCGGCTGGCCGAGGGAACAGGCATGCGGCTGGATGTGCGGCCATTGCTGGACCTTGTGGCGCTGGGCACCATTGCCGATGTGGTGGAGCTTGCGGGGCAAAACCGCGTGCTGGTGAAGAATGGTTTGCTGGTGCTGGCAGAAGGCAGGCGTGTAGGCATGGCGGCACTGAAAGAGGTTTCCGGCTATGCGCCCGCCGCGTTTGTGGGAGCCGGGCAGGTGGCCTTTGGCCTTGCGCCGCGCATTAACGCCGCAGGGCGTATGGGGCGCGCCGATCTGGCACTGGACCTGCTCATGTGCACGGACCCGGCAGAGGCGCGCCGGCTGGCCGCATTGCTGGACGGCATGAACGAGGAGCGCAAGAATACCGAAGAGCGCATTCAGGCCGAGGCCATGCGGCAGGCAGAGGCGCAGTTGCACCGCAATGCGCTGGTGCTCTATGGCGATGAGTGGCACTCCGGGGTCATAGGGATTGTGGCTTCACGCGTGGTGGATGCCTATAACCGGCCCACCTGCATTTTGTGCCGGGAAGGGGAGGCCGTGAAAGGGTCTGCGCGGTCCATAGGCGAATTTCATCTGCACGAGGGGCTCACTCAATGCGCAGACCTGTTCACGACATTCGGCGGGCACAGGCTTGCGGCGGGCATGTCCATGCCGCCCGGCAATCTGGACAGCTTCCGTGAGCGGTTTGCAGCCATTGTGGAGAAGACCATCGGCACGGAGCCGCTGGCGGCGCACCTGCGTGTGGACGGCGAGATGGGGTTTGAGCTGGCTTCCGACTACACCCTGCTGAAAGAGCTGGAGCTGATGCAGCCCTTCGGCATGGGCAACAGCGAACCCGTGTTTGCCTCGCCTCCTCTTGTGGTCAAGTCGCGGCGCGTGTTTGCGGGTAAACATCTCAAGCTGGAACTGCTGGATACGCGCAGTGGTATCAGCCTGCATGCCAAGGCGTGGCGCATGGCGGACGAGATGTCGCCGCAGATTGAGGGACGGCGTATTCGCCTTGCCTACTCCCCGCGCATAGACCGCTACAACGGCGGAGCCACCGTGGATCTGCGCATCAAGGACTGGAAGCCCGAGTAGCGCGTCCGCCCTTTGTGGCAAAATTCACTGAACATGAACTGGAACGGTCCCTTGCGGACCGTTCCAGTTAGCTGAAAAACCTTGTTTTTCGAAAAACTGTATTTCCGTAAAGCCGAATCTGAAGTCAACTAACGGATTTACCTCGCTTATGCGGGGTGCAGGGGGCTCAGCTCCCTGCACCCCGGAGGCGAAACAATTCAAAAAACTCTTAGCCATCATGCGGAACGGTCCCTTGCGGACCGTTTTTTGCTTATTCTCACACGTTGTCCGATATCGGCAGTTTCTGCCGCATGGAAACGGTGACCCGGAAGGGGCAACGACGTGAGGATGCCATGAGTGTAAGCGGAATAGATGTATCGCAAGGATTTACCGGAACCTGGCAGTCCGGGCTTTCCCGCGGGCTGTCACGGGAGACGGATTACGGGGAGATGGCCCGCAACCTGCTGGCGGACCGTGACGAGAACGGGGACGGTGCGTTAAGCGCGTCTGAACTGGGCATGTCGCGCAGGCGGTTTGCCGATCTGGATACCAACGGCGACGGAGTTGTTTCTCCGGAAGAGTTGGCGGCGCATCTGGAAAAAAGCGGCAAGGGAGATAACCCTGCGTTGCGCCGCATGGCTGCCGCCATCATACAGGAGCAGGATGCGGACGGGGACGGCAAGATTTCCCGTGCGGAGTCTTCTTTCTCCGACGAGGAGTTTGATGCCTGCGACAAGGATGGCGATGGCTTCCTGACCGAGGATGAACTTGTTCAGGCCATGGGCGGCGGCGATGGCGGGCTGGAAGCGGCCATGCGCAACGCCGCGGACGGGGACAGTCCGCCGGAAGGAGACGACCGCAAGGGAACGTATCCGCTTGGTGAGGAAGAACGGAAGAAGGCTTCCGGTCCTTCAGTGACGCAGGATTTGAACGGGGACGGCGTGGTTTCCGCCGAGGAGATGCAGGCTGTTCTGGAGCACGGCCTTGCCAAGGCGCGTTCCATGGCCGCCAGCGGTGAACTGCGGTTTGAGCGTGTAGGGCTGGCAGATGTGTCCAGTGCGCCTGCTGCGCCCGATTCACCCGATGGCGTGGGAGGCCCGGGCGAATCAAACGGGCCGGGTAACACCGCAGGGACTGGTGTTGCCGGAGCCGTAAGTACGGGCAGCCGGAACGGTGCCAAAGGTACCACAGGGCATCGCGGGCGCAATGCCGGAAGCTCGCCGGGCACGGACACGGCATACATTACGCAGGAGATGGCTGACGCCGGGGAACGGACGCAGGGAGCAGCGGCAACGCGGCCCGCTCCGCCATGGTTGCTCCGAAGGGCCATGGACGCCTACAGTGACCGCATAGCGGATGCTGCTGGGGCTTCCGGAACCGAGGCAGGTATGGACGCCGCAGGGCGGCCATACCGTGAACGGGGCATGCCCATGACCGGGACCGTGTTTGCCGGACTGGGCTGATCAGGCTGATGGCTGATTGGACTGATTGGCCTGATTAGACTGTCCGCCCGCAGGATGCAGATCGGCCATCTGCCGCACTGCTTCAGACGGTCAGGCCTTCACGTCAAGCCTCTGTAGGCATTTCCGGGTATAAGGGCTGAACATGTTCCGGTCTTGCCTCCTGACACATCCGGATGGCCTGAAAAAATAATTTCTCCCGCCTGCCGTGCAGTGCGAGCGGACGGCGAATGGTTTCTGCCCGGTTCGGATGTCAGTCCGCCGGAATACGTACCACAGTGCCTTCCGGTGTGGCGACCAGGGCAGCGCCGTCGCGGTCTATGGCGAGCGAGAGCACTGCAGGCAGACCGCTGCCAATCAGTGTGGCCTCTCCGTTAGGCGTTATGCGCCAGATTTCTCCGTATCGGGTACCCACCATGAGCCAGCGCCTGTGGTCCACGGCCACGGCGCTGGGCCCGCGCAGGCCGCGTACAAGCACGGCAGATTCACCATCGCGGGTGATGCAGCGGACGGTGCCCGTGCCCTCATCAGCAAGGTACAGCACGCCGTGGGCATCCAGCGCAAGGCACATGGCCGGAGCATGCGGGCCGTCCGCTTCATCTCCTTTGGACGCAACGGAGACAGGAGGCAGCGTTTTCAGCTGCTGCGCCTTGTCCACCCTATCCCTTGTCCCACCTCGTGTTCCACTTCTTGTCTCATCTCGCTTCCCGTCCCGTGTATCGGCGTGGGTTGCGCTTCCGGGCATAGCCGGGAGGTATGTGGTATCAGTCTTCTCTGCCATATCTTCCGTTCCCTTCTTCATGTCAGCCGGTGACGCGGCAAAAGCTGCCGGACAGGAAAGGGCAATAAGCATGAGCGCAGAAATGCCCATGCGGCAGAGCAGGCGGGGCCAAATACGCCTGCCGCGGAGGGTACCGCTTGGCGCAGCCATCCTATCCATCAAAGCCATAAGCCGGGTGAAGGTGGGCAGTGCAGGGGTTGCCATGAGGGGGCTCCTTGTGTCCACGGCGGACGTTTAGGAAGTACATGAGGCTTGCCGGACAATGCGCCCTGATGATTGATATGTCTAATACCGCTTTAATTCATAATTGATATGTTATACGTATCAATTATGGAAATGAGGCATCTGAACTATTTCATCGCGGTGGCAGAGGAACTGCATTTCGGGCGGGCGGCTCAGCGGCTGCATATGTCGCAGCCGCCGCTCAGTCAGCAGATACGGCAGTTGGAAGAAGAGTTGGGCGTGAGCCTGTTCAGCCGCACCAGCCGCCGGGTGGCGCTGACGCCTGAGGGCGTGGCGTTTCTGGAGGACGCGCGGGACATTGTAGCCCGTGTTCATGCGGCGGTGCGACGGGTACAGGCGGTGGCCAGAGGTGAGGAGGGCGTGCTGCGCGTGGGGTTTATGGGGTACGCGCTCATGACCGGGTATCCGCAGGCCATACGGGCTTTTCGGCAGCGGTACCCGCAGGTGCGCATGGATTTGTGGGAATTCTCCACGGCGCACCAGTTGCGGATGATTGCAGCGGACCAGTTGGACGTGGGGCTCATAAGCTGCGTGCGCGGGGTGCCCATGCATCTGGAGAGTATGCTTTTTCGCAAGGAGCCGTTCATGCTGTGCCTGCCGGAAGGACATCCGCTGGCGGCGGAGAAGGCGATTCCCCTTGAGCGCCTGGCCGGGGTGCCGCTCATTCTTTTCCCGCGCAAGGCGCACCCGTTGCTGCATGATTCGCTCATTGCCAGCTTTCGCGCCGTAGGAGTGGTGCCAGATGTGGTGCAGAGCGTGGCGCGCATAGAAACCGGCAAAGCACTGGTGGCTGCAGGTCTGGGCTGCTCCATCCATCCGGCTTCCGTGAGTGCTGCCGGACGGCCTGGGGTGACATATCGTCCGCTTGTGGGAGACCTGCCGCGCCCGGAACTGCGGGTGGTGTGGAAGAAGGCGGGCGAGTCCGCAGCGTTGCTGCGGTTTCTGGACGAGGTGCAACGGTATGCCAATGAAGTGCCGGAGCATGAGGGATGCAAGGAGATTGGCGGCAACTTATAAAGAAGTTTGGGATATTGCGTCTATCACAGCCGCGAAGATTGTGTTAGCGTTGTGACAGGGTAACCATCAGCGCAGGAGGTTGCGGGGATGTCTGACACTGTGCATGATTTGCGGAAATTTGCCGCGCCGGAGGTCATCTTCGGTAACGGTGCGCGACACATGTTAACCAAATATGTGCAAAACCTCAGCCTCGGGCACTGCTTTGTGGTGACGGATAAGGGCGTGCGGGACACAGGATTGGTGGATGCCCTTATTGCGCCGCTCCATGAACGGGGTATACGGACCACAGTGTTTGACGACATTGCGCCCAATCCCCGTGACAGCCAGACGCGGCGTGGTGCGGCGGCGTTTCTGGAAGCCCGCTGCGACGGCGTTATTGCCATAGGCGGCGGCAGCCCCATGGACGCCGCCAAGGCCATGGGGTTTATGGCCACCAACGGAGCGGATGTGCTTTCCTTCGAGGGCGTGGACAAGGTGGAGGTGCCGGGGCCGCCCATGATCTGCGTACCCACCACCGCCGGAACCAGCGCCGATATTTCGCAGTTTTGCATCATCAACGACACGGGGCGGAAGGTGAAAATCGCCATTGTGGCGCAGGCCGCCATACCTGATGTGGCGTTGGTGGACCCGGAATGCACCTATTCCATGCCCCCCGCCCTTACCGCCGCCACGGGCATGGATGCCTTGACGCACGCCGTTGAGGCCTACGCCTCTACCGTTGCTTCGCCCACCACCGATCTTTTTGCGCTGGATGCCGTGCGCCTTGTGCGGGAGCATCTGGCTCAGGCCGTGCATAACCCGCTGGACGCAGTGGCCCGCGAGGGCATGATGCGCGCCTCTATGCACGCCGGATATGCCTTTTCCAATGCCATACTGGGAGCGGTGCACGCCATGGCGCACAGCCTGGGCGGGGTGCTGGACGCCCCGCACGGTGAGTGCAATGCCATTGTGCTGCCGTATGTGGTGAAGGCCAATTTTGATGCCGCGCCGCACAGATACCGTGCCTTAGCTCAGGCATTCGGGGTGGATGTGAGGAAGAGGGATGACCGCGCCGTGAAAGAAGCCCTGTGCGGGGCCATAGACGCGCTGGGCAGAGAGGTGGATATTCCGCAGGGGTTGCGTGCGCTGGGGATGAGCCGTGAGGTTATTCCCCGGCTGGCGAGGACCGCCATGGCAGACGCCTGTATGTTGACGAATCCGCGTGTGTTCACGCAGCGGGAAGTGGAAGGTCTGTATGAAGAGGCGTGGTAGACCGCTTCTGCCGGGGCGACTTTCCGGGGCAGGCGCCGGGCCGGACAGAGACCCTGAAGGGGATGCGCTGGTTGCGTCCGGCGACGCGAGCGGGGAGGATGTGCCTGTCCCGTCCGCAAAGCCTGTCTTGTCCGGTGCACCCGGTTCAAATGCGTCTGCCCTTCAGGCGGGAGGGCGGGAGGCAGCAGATACCCCGGAAGCAGACGCAGGCGGTGAAGATTCCCATGCCGAACTGGAAAAGCTTATGGGGCTTGGGGAACGCTCGCTGCGCAAGAGTTATTACCCAGAACTGCGCCGCAAGATAGCGGAGCTTGAGCGGTTTCAGGTGTTGGTGGACAACGCCATGGACTTTATCTTTCTTATGCGGCTGGACCCGCCCGGTGTGGTGCATGCAAACCACGCGGCCATGGGGTGTTTTCAGGGCAGCACTCCGCTGGACATGCTGGATGTGGAGTCTGTGCTGGGCTGGAATATGGCGGAAGAGATCCGCCTGTTTGCCGCGCATCGGCAACGTACGGAGCATGTGACCTTTCAGACCATGCTGCCGCGCTTCGGGTGCCCGGAGATACCGGTGGAGGTGACGGCAAGCCTGCATGAACTGGACGGGGTGGGATATGCCGTGATCGTGGCGCGCGACATACGTCAGCGGCTGGAGGATATGGAAGAGAAACGTTCGCTGCGCCTGTTGCTGGCCAATATTCTGGACGCCATGCCTTCCGTTCTTGTGGGGGTGGACCCGCAGGGGCACGTGGTGCAGTGGAACAGGCAGGCAGCGGTGGAGACGGGCACGGACGCAAGGACCGCGTTGGGACGACCGCTGGCGGAGGTGATGCCCAGGGTGGCGCATCTGATGGACGATGTGTGGCGGGCCATGGAGACAGACCAGCCGGTAAGCCTTGCGCGGAATCAGGTGCGTAACGGGAGCAGGTTGCGCTTTGAGAATGTGACTATTTTTCCACTGCCTGCGCAGGCTGGTGGCGCGCCAGCCGGGGCGGTGGTGCGGCTGGATGATGTGACAGAGCAGGTGCGGCTGGAACAGGTGATGATCCAGACGGAAAAAATGATGTCAGTCGGGGGGCTTGCAGCTGGCATGGCCCACGAGATAAATAACCCGCTGGGCGGCATATTGCAGGGTGCCCAGAACATTTTGCGCAGGCTTTCGCCGGAATTGCCCGCCAACGTGCAGGCGGCGGAATCAGTGGGATGCCCGCTGGATTCCGTGCACGCCTACATGCAGCAACGGCAGATTATGCGTATGCTGGAAGGCATACGTGATTCTGCTGTGCGCGCGGCGGATATCGTGGCCAATATGCTGAGTTTTTCGCGCAAGAGCGAAACAGCGCACAGCACGCATGATATAAATGAAATTGTGGACAGCACCATACGGCTGGCATCTACGGATTATGACCTGAAAAAGAGTTTTGACTTCAGGCACATAGACATTGTTCGTGAGTACGCGGCTGATCTGCCGCCCATTACCTGTTCGCGCACGGAGATTGAGCAGGTGCTGCTGAACCTGCTGCGCAATGCTGCGCAGGCGATGGTGGCGTGCGAGGGGCCGCGTATTGTGCTGCGTACGGGCATGTATGAGGGGGATGGAACGCCCGGTGTGAGCGGCCGTCATGTGCTGGTGGAGGTGGAAGATAATGGACCCGGCATGGACGAACAGACGAAGATGCGGGTGTTCGAGCCATTTTTTACCACCAAGGACCCCGGAGTGGGGACAGGGCTGGGGCTTTCCGTCTCCTATTTTATCATCACGGAAAACCACAGGGGGCACATGGAGGTGGAATCGGAGCCGGGGAGCGGCACGCGGTTTACCATCCTGCTGCCTATGGCCGGGCGTGGTTCCGGGGCGCGTGGTCCTGTTACGCCAGCGCAGACCGGCGCGCATGATCCAGGTACGCCAGCGCAGACCGGCGCCCATGATTCAGGTATGACGGTGCAGACCGGCGCGCATGATTCAGGTATGACGGTGCGGAACGGTGAGCAAGGCTCCGTGGCGGCGGGTAACAATGGCACACGTGGTTCCGGAACGGACGGGCCCAATGGCGCAACGGGGGCATGAGGAGCCGGATGTAACGCCGTGCGCGGAGCATGTGCGTGCGCATTCCGCTATGGTGCTGCCGGAACCGCAGGGCGGAAGACCCGCAGGCGAGGTGCTGCGGCGGGCGGGGGTCGCGTTGCGATGGAGACGGAGGCGGGGACCGCTATCCGAAGGGATTCAGCGAGCGGAACGCGCCCGCAAGGCCGGTGTGGCGGCGGTGCATTTCGCCCTTGCCGTCGGCAATGTCTGACAGGACAAGGGCGAGCTGGTCGGGGCAGGAGGTGTTTTTCTTCCCGCAGGGCAGACCCTTAAGCGCATCGATGACCTTATCTATGTCCTGCCCTTCCAGCAGGCGGGTAATGGCACTGAGGGAGCCGGGGCAGCCGCCCACAAATTGCAGGTTATGGAGTTTGCCGTTGGTGATTTCGAAGAGAATCTGTTTTGCGCAGACGCCGGAAGGGGTGAACGTGTACATGAAAGAATAATGCTCCTCAAGGTAATCTGGGGAGACAGTCTACGGCGGGCGATTGACGTTGTAAAGCCGTTTTCCCGCAGGCGGGGCATGGCGGGTGTTGCTGGAGCGCATCTTCAATATTTCGGGTGATATTCATGTTGCAATGGTACAGGGACATGGGGCTGAGGGCCAAACTGCTTCTCGCATATACCACCGTGCTGATGGCACTTTTTCTTGCCGGCGGCAGTCTGGCCTACAGGCATTATGCCTTGGAAATCGCCGGAGGCGTGGAGCAGGACATTGCCCGCATAACCGACAGTATTGAACAGACCGTGCATCTGGCTGTGGAGATTTCCGTACGCAACCATCTGCGGGGGCAGGCGGAAGCGAGCCTGCAGATGGTGCACGCCATATACCGTGACGCCCTGCATGCCGGTGCGGACATGGAAGAGGCGAAGCGGCGGGCCGGGAATCTGTTGCTGTCGCAAAGGGTAGGCGAGACAGGCTATGTGCTGAGCGTGGACAGAACCGGTACCGTGGTGGCTCACCCCAATCCCAATCTTGTGGGAAAGGACATGCACGCCATGGAGGTGGTGCAGGAGGTGATAAGCCGCCGGACAGGGTATATGGAATACCGCTGGATGAACCCCGGTGAGACCGTTCCGCGCGATAAGGCCATATACATGGTCTATTTTCAGCCGTGGGAATGGGTTATAGGCGTGTCCGGCTACCTTGAGGAGTTTCTGACCCTTGTGCAGATGGACGACCTGAAGGAGGCGCTGGCAGGAGTACGCCTGAGCCCCTCCGGGTTCACCTTTCTGATGAGTGAGGACGGAACCGTGATCGCCCATGGTGCGGAACATGAACAGGGCACCCACCCCGGCCATCTGTTTATGCGCGAAATGCTGGAAAAGAAAAGCGGGCGGCTGGAATACCGCTGGAACGCGCCGGGAACCGGTGCGTTCCGCGATCATGTTGTGGTCTACCGCTCCCTGCCGGAGCTGGGCTGGATTGTGGCGGCATGCGGCTACAAGGACGAGATGGAAGGCCCTTTGCGCGAGTTGTGGAAATGGATAGCCGTCTTTTTTGCCCTGCTGATCACGGTGCTTGTCCTGCTCTCGCATCTTATAGGCACCTCGTTCCTGAAGCCCTTGCAGAGTCTGGTCACCTGTTTCCGGGCCGGAGCCACGGGCGACTACAGTGTGCGGAGCACGCGCAGCAGCCGGGATGAACTGGGCAGGATGGGCGAGTACTTCAACCGGTTCATGGAGCAGTTGCAGGAGCACGCCGAGCGCATGGAGCGGGCGGTGGATGCGCGGACAGAGGAGCTGGCGCGGCTGAATACGCAATATCTGCGGGAGATAAACGAGAAGGCCAAAGCCGAGGGGTTGCTGAAACAGCAGGTGGCGCTTCTGGATTCGCTTATGTCCGCCATACCCAGCCCGCTGTTTTACCGGGGGCTGGACGGGCGCTTTGTGGGCTGCAACAGGAGTTACGCCCGTGATGTGCTGGGGGTGGACCCGGACAACGTGCCGGGCAGGGGCATGGACGATTTTCCTGCCCTGTATTCTCCCGCGCTCCGACGGGAGGTGCAGAAACTGGACGCCCGCATGCTGCGCACCGGCGAGCGGACTAAAATGGAAATGCATATCTTGTGTGCGGACGGGGCGGCGCACGACTTTGTGGTGGACAAAAGCGTGTACCGCGATGCGGATGGCAAGGTGGCGGGCATAATAGGCGTAATGGTGGATATTACGGAGCGCAAACGGTCAGAGCAGGCGCGAGCCTTACTTGAGCGGGCCGTGGAAAGGGCCAGCAGCGCCATTTGCATAACCGATGCGGTTACAGGAACCATACAGTATGTGAACAGCGCCTTTGAGGAGGATACCGGCTATTCACGCCAAGAGGCGGTGGGCAAGCCGTTTCTGCTGATTATCGGCTCCGGGCAGGGTGAGGAGTTTTTCCACAAAACGCTCAAGACCGTGGCCATGCGCAACATGTGGGCCGGAAGGCTGGTAAACATGCGCAAGGACGGTACTGCCTACGAAACCGAGGCATCCATATCCTCCATTCATGACGAATCCGGGGCGGTGGCGTGGTATGTGTTTGTGCAGAACGACATAACCGAACGGATGCGCATGGAAACCACCCTGCTGCAGGCACAGAAGCTGGAATCCATAGGCCAGTTGGCGGCGGGTATTGCCCATGAGATAAATACCCCCGTTCAGTTTGTTGGCGATAATCTGCGGTTTGTGGATGAGGCGCTCCGGTCGCTGCTGGAGGTTGCCGTGGCGGGCAGGGGGCTGGCGGAAGCGGGGAAGGAGGCGCAGGGGGCTGCCGGTGTGCGTGACCTGTCGGAACATTTTTTGGAAAAGCTGGCTGAGGCGGATTTTGACTTTGTCCATGAGGAACTGCCCAAGGCCATTGCGCAGGCGGAAGAGGGGGTGGCCCGGATTACAACAATTGTCAGGGCCATGAAGGAATTTTCGCACCCGGGGAGAAGAGACAAACAGCCCGCTGACCTGGGAAAGGCTTTGCGGAACACGTTGACCGTCACCCGCAACGAATGGAAATATGTGGCCGATGTGGATTTGGATATGGCTCCCAATATTCCGGAAATTCAGTGCCTGCCCGCTGAACTGAATCAGGTGTTCATGAATGTCATCGTCAATGCCGCCCACGCCATTGCCGAGCAACTGAGCCGGACACAGGTGCGGCATGACGGTGCAGCGCTTGCCGTGACCGGAGAGAAGGGGCGCATAACCATATCTACCCGTCTGGAGGACGAGCATGTGGTGGTGCGTATTGCCGATACCGGGACGGGGATACCCAAGGACAAGCTGGCGATGATTTTTGACCCCTTCTATACCACCAAGGAAGTGGGCAGAGGAACAGGGCAGGGGCTTGCCATTGCCCGCGATGTGGTGGTGAACAAGCACGGGGGCACCATACGCGTGGAATCTGAAGAGGGGAAAGGTTCCACCTTCATCATCACCCTGCCTGTGGGGTAGCGGCATTCCCGGCGTATGCCCCATGAACGGCGTTGCGCGCGGCAACTTTTTTTCCGCAGCAAGAGCAGGCCCGTTATGGCGGCCCCCATGCCGGATGTTGATCCGACCCCGGTATGTTGCCAGTTGCCAAGCCAGTTGCCGAGCCTGACGCCATTCTGCTTCAGCCCGGCTTTGTGCTGACGCTGCGGCGGGAAGCCTGAGTTACCGCATTACGGACATGGAGCGCATGATAAGGGACTGTGGCGTGCGCAAGCAATGCCATGCTCTGTGCCGCGCTTGCGGTTGCGGCGGGAGTGTGGGAGACAGGGGCGCAGCGCGCACAATTTTCAGAGCGGGATACGCCCGCTCGGGCTGCTGCGCCTTCTTTTTGCAGGAGTGGGAACACATGTCTTCAGATGAGAACAATCCGTTTAAAAAATTAGATAAATCCCTGTTTCGCAAAGAAGGGCAGACTGACCCGGCGGAGATGCCTGCGGTAAAGCCCTGCAGTGCCGCGCCCGGTAAGGGAAAGGGGCGCAATATGGCGGCTCCTGATCTGGACGGGCCAGAAGAGGGAGCGGCGGATTTTTTGCGCGCCATGGCCGGGGTGGCTCCCGTGGGCGGACGCGGCAGGCAGGACCCGCCCGGAGGGAAGAGTGTTCCCCGCGCGGCTGCGGGTGCTCCGGGACAGGCTTCTCATGGGGCACACGGCGGCAGAGAACGTTCTGCGGCAAAGGATGAAGAGGATACTCTGTTGTTCATGGCGGAGCTGGACGCGTTTAAGGCTGCCGCAAAGCGGGGCAAGGTGGATGACACGGAGGCGAAGCCGGAAACGGCCATGCGTGCCGCCCCCGTGGGCAGGGAAAATGCTGCAGGCACTGCACGCGCTGTTTCCGGTGTTTTTTCCAGCGCCGCCCGTTCCGGTGGGGCGGACCGGGGGGGGATGGACGGGGAGGCCTTCCATGACGTGGAAGGAGCCGGTGACGAGGATGCGGAAGCCTTTTTGCGCGCCATGCAGGGGGTGGAGGGGATTACCGCCGGGGGCCGGGATGTGCAGAAAAAGCCGGAAAGACCGGCCAGAGTGCAGCAGGCGGCGCGGTCTGCCGATGCGTTACAGGATGTGCTGGACGGCGGGGCGGAGTTTCATCTGGAGTATTCCGAGGAATTTATTCAGGGCCACGTGAGCGGATTTGACCCCATGGTGCTGGGAAGGCTGCGGGCGGGGCAGTTCAGTCCCGAGGCGCATCTGGATATGCACGGCATGGTGGCGCAGGAAGCCTATGAAGCGCTTACGGGGTTCATGCGGGGGGCGTATGTGAAAGGGCTGCGCACCGTGCTGCTTATTCCCGGCAGGGGGAAGAACTCGCCGGAAGGGTTTGGGGTGCTGCGGGAGAACTTGCAGCACTGGCTGACACGCGACCCTTTTAAGCGGGTGGTGCTGGCCTTCTGCACGGCGCAGCCGAGGGACGGCGGCGCAGGGGCGGTGTATGTGATGCTTCGGAAGTTCAAGAAGAGCCGGGGCAAGATTCAGTGGGACAGGATGCCGCCCGACCCCGACCTGTATCTGTAGCCTGCCTGTGCCCACCGGACTAAGGCGGGAGCGGAGCCGTGCTGGAAAGGGCATGGCTGAAGGCGGCAGTGAAGGGGCTTACCCTTCAGGTTGTATACCGCATTCCACGTAAGGGCAGTTCCGTTCGTTTTTGCACAGATACATGGCCTTGTCCGCAAGGCTGAGAAGTTCGTCCGGGTCTGTGCCGTGCTGCGGGCACATGGCCACGCCTATGGCCGGGGTGACCACGCACGGCTCCGCGCCTATTCTGACCGGACGGCATATGGCTTCCGCTATGCGGTGGCTGGCGGTGCGCACCTCTTCCCGTCCGCTCACACCGTGCAGCAGCACAACGAATTCGTCGCCGCCGAGCCGTGCGGCGGTATCCACCTCGCGCAGGGAATCCACAAGACGCCGGGCAACGGTGCGCAGGACCGTATCTCCCGCATCATGCCCATGCGTATCGTTGATTTTTTTGAAGTCATTGAGGTCTATAAACAACAGGGCGAAGGGTGTTGCATCCCGCTGGTGCACGGCCACGGCATGGCGCAGCTGCGACATGAACAGGCGGCGGTTGGGCAGCGAGGTGAGCCCGTCGTGCATGGCCATGAAGCGGATGTATTCTTCCTGCTCCTTCTTGCCGGTTATGTCGTCCAGTACCACCAATGCCTGAAGAATGGTGCCTGCATCGTCCATGAGCGGGGAGACGGAGGCGAATATCCAGCACTGCTCGCCCCCCTTGCGGGTGGTTCTGACCTCTCCGCGCCATTGGTCGCCGCAATGGATGCGCTGCCATATTTCCTGCGGCTCCATGTCCGGCAAGCTGCGCAGGAAGTGCGGAGGACGGCCTGTTGCCTCTGCGGGCAGGTAGCCCGTGATTTCCGTGTAGCGGGGGTTGACGTATTCTATGTCTCCTTCACGCGAGGTGATGGCAACGGCGGCGGAGCTTTGTTCCAGAGCGCGGGAGAGGGTGCGTATTTCATCCTCGGCCTTGCGCCGCTGGGAGATATCGCGAGCGATGCCCATGGTGCCCGTCACCCGCACGGTGCCGTCCGCGTCCGTTTCTGTGAGAGGCTGACGGATGACCTCGTACCACGCTGTGCGTCCGGCTATCTCGCAGGGTTCGTCGTTGCGCAGGGGGACGCCCTGCTGCACCACGGCCCGTTCATTGGCCATGCAGCGGCGGGCCATGTCCGGCGGGAGGATATCTGCGTCTGTTCTGCCGGGAATGTCTGCGGCGGGAACGCCTGTAAGTTCTGACAGTGCGCGGTTGGCCACGATGTAGCGTCCTTCGGCGTCCTTGATCCACGCGGGGTCCGGGATGCCGTTGAGCAGCATGGCGAACTGGCGTTCTGAGCGGCGCAGGTCGGAAATGTCTGCCATGATGCCCAGCAGGCCGGAAATGCTGCCCGCCTTGTCCCGCAGGGGAACCTTGCTGACCAGAACGTCCGCCAGCCTGCCGCCGAGCCACATGGCCCGCTCTTCATGGATGACGGGCTGGCCTGTTTCCAGAACACGTGCGTCCTCTGCCCGGGATTGTGTTCCGTCCATTGCGCCCGCCATTGCACCCGCCATTGCGTTGGGCGGCGTTCCGGCTACATCTCCGGCAAACGGGGAAATCGGAATCTCATCGTCCGTAAGACCTTCCAGCGGGAGGGTGCGGTCTCCCAGCAGTGCCCTGCGGAACAGGTCGTTTGCTCCGGCATAGCGGTGGCGCGGGTTCTTCCAGTAAATATAGTAGGGGATGTGGCGCAGGATGGATTCGAGCAGTTCCGTTTTGTCGGCCAGTTCGCTGCGCAGCAGTTCCATATCTGTGATATCGCGGGCGATAATGATGTCGCACCGCACGCCTTCCAGATCCATGCGGCGTACCGAGATGAGAAATTCCCTGTGTGTACCGTTGCCGGCGGAAATGCCCGCGCGCAGGTTGCTCGCTGTTCCTGTGGCGTGGACATTGCGGAAGCGTTTCGCATCTTCCGGGGTGCGCCAGTGCAGGATGGTTTGCACAGGGGCACCAAGTACCTCGCGCCAGCTCATGCGGAGCAGGCGCAGGAAGCTTTCGTTTACCTCCACCACCAGTCCGGTGGCGGCGTTGATGAAGAGGATGGGGTCCGGGGTGGCATGGAAGGCGGCCTGAAAGCGTGATTCGATGCGCCGTTCGGAATAGTCGCCCGGCGTGCACTCTGCTATCTGCCGTTGCAGGGCCAGAGTCTGTCGCTCGGCTTCTGCCGCCTGCCGGCGCAGGCGGAGGATTTCTTCGTGCCGGTCGTTTCTTGCGTGTTCAAGATGGTCGTTGCGTTCCGGCAGCGGACACCGCGCGCACTGCTTGCGGATGAGCAGCAGCATGAACGCCGTGAAGAGGGCACCGCCTGCCAGAGGCAGGGCGAGCAGCAGGGGAGAGCCTTCCGGAAGCACGGAGAGGGCGACAAATTGCAGGCTTGTGGCACCGAGGGTGGCAAGCAGGAACACGAGCACCACAGAGATGCGGTGACGCGTGGAGTGTCTGATTTTTGGGGTCATGGCCTCCGCTCCCGCAGACAATGCGCTTCCGTTTGTGGGCAGACCCTAGCACAAGCGGCGAGGAAGGCAAACAGGCGAGGCGTGCCCGCAGTGAACGATTGGGCAATGTGGCGTAGCGGCGGGATTGCGTCGGTGGCAGGAATTACTGCTGGCTGGAGGCTGTGATTTCAACCGGGTAGCAGGAGGGAGAAAAGACCAGCGGCATCTGCGACATGATTTCCCGCACGATTTGCAACGGGATGTCGAAATAAAAGGAGGTGGAAAAGAGGGTTCCGTCTCCCGGAGACCAGTGACCACTGCACTCCATCCACTCCAGCAGCTTTGATTCGAACGGGGTGGCATGCAGCAGTGATGTGCGCAGTGTTTTTTCCCGGATGAAGATAAGCGAATCTTCAAGCAGGCTGAAGATATCGTCTTCATTGAGGGCAGGGTGGACGACCGTGCCTGAGAAATGGCTGAAAAATGGACTTTTCCGGGTGCAGAGCAGATCGTAGACGGGAGCATGACCGGCCAGTGCCGAGAGTGCGGTGTGCAGCATGTGCACCGGCTGTGCATGGCTCTGTTCCGGGATATGTTCCGGGATATGTTCCGAAAGGTGTGCCGGGGTCTGTTCTTCGAGATGCATTGTGAGTGCCTGAAGATGACGGAGCATGTGGCTGTGCAGACGGGTGAACGACATGGCGATCTCTCCATTGATCTATATAAGTAATGTGATATTTGATATGTGCATTCTGAGATTATGTCAAGGGATTCAGGTATTCCATGTTCCCGATGCTGATGAGGCGTTTTGTCCGGGTGATGCGTAGCGCAGATTGGTTTGGCGTTTTGACAGCTACAGCAAAAGCGACGATGTGAGCGTTGCAGGGAAAACATTGCACGGTTTGACGCAACGGGATTTCTACCCTGCGGGCCAGTATTGCGGTATCTGCCTGTTGATTTGTACTGATGGTACATGAAATGGCAATTTCCTGAAGATTTACAGAAACGATTCGGCAAAGATACAGTGCGGGTGAGGGGAAATGCTATTTTTAGCTTTGAAAAGCTATTCAGTTACGGTATGGCTTGAGCACGATTCGTCTGTATCGGAGTCCTGATTCTTCCGGCACGTGACCGGGAGTGTCTCCCGCAGGGGCTTCATGCATGAATCGGCACGGAAGCCTGTGGTCCCCGGTTCAGAGAACAAGTGTCTCCCGCCGCTTTTTCTCTGATTGTGCCACTGCGCTTCCGTGCGCTTTTTGGGAGTGGTGTCTTTTCTTCGGGCGCGGATAAGGCTACCATCGGGCAGATGCACACAAGGAGTTTTACATGATGATGACGATGATGCGCCTGCGGGGCGGGCCGGTTTGCCATGCGCACCTTCGGGCCTGCCGGTTGCGCAGGGTGGCGGCGGGCATGCTGTGCGCGGTGCTGCTGCTTGGACTTGCGGCCTGCGGCGGCAAGGAGCCTGAGTTGGGACGGTTTAATCCGGGCGGCACGGCGGGCAGGTACAACGAACAGGCGGAGCGCGCCTTTGCGAGGGCGCATATTCTGTGGCGCGGCGAGACGTGTTCTGATCCTGATCTGGCTGTAACCCTGCTTACCGAAGCCGTGGAACTGGAGCCGGAATATGCGCAGGCGTGGCTGCGGCGGGGATTGGCCTATTCTGATAAGCGGTGGTACGACCTTGCGCTGGAAGACCTGAACCGGGCGGTGCGGCTTGCGCCCACGCCGGAGTCATATGCTTATCGGGGGTTGGTGCAGATGCGGCTGGGCAACTACCTTGGCGCGGAGCAGGACCTGACCACGGCGGCGGAGATGAATCCCGGCTATCATCGGGCATGGAACTTCCGGGCTGCCACGAAATTGCTGAACGGTAATGTGCCGGGCGCGTGTGAGGATTTTGCCCGGGGCTGCAAGGCGGGAGACTGCACGGGGCTGGAGAACGCGAAAAAGGAACGGTGGTGCGAATAGCGGCGGACCGTATGGTATGCCCGCGCCATGTCCCCGCCATGTAACCGGCCTGTACTAGGCATGTACTAGGCATGTACCCGGCATCTACTAGGCCCGATGCATGCGCGCTATATGGGCTGCGACGGGTAAAGAACGTGCTGTGAGAATACGATGGACCGGACGATTAGGACCGGACGCCAGAGAGGTGTCCGGTCTTTTTTTTGTGTTTTGGAAAAGGCGTCCACCCCGTGGGAGAGGGGCTTGGGACCCTGCGTAGACATAGCCGGGACGGTGCGATGGCGAGTTTTGGAAAAAAGGGGGTGGTATGAGCCTGTGCATGTGCAGAACAGCGTGCTCCGGCAGGCGGAGGCGCGTAACAGAGGAGGATTGTGGCATGGAATGGAGGGATGTGGCCGGGACGGTTGCAAAGGTGGCGCCTGTGCTTGGCGCGGTGCTGGGCGGTCCGGTGGGGGCGGTGGCAGGGGCGGCGGGGTCTTTGCTGGGGTCGTTTCTGGGAGTGAAGGCGGAGCCGGAGGCTGTGGCAGAGGCGTTGCGTGATCCGCAGACGGCACTGCGCATGCGTGAACTGGAGCAGGAGCGCATGACGCAGTTGCTGCATTGGCAGGCTACGCAACTGGAGGCGGAACTTACCAATGTGCGGGACGCGAGGGCGCGGGAGGTTTCGCTTGCCGCGCTGGGGCACGGCGGGGCGTGGGTGACGGGAGTAGTGGCACTGGTGGTGATTGCCGGATTCTTCTGGATGCTGCATGCGGTGGTTTCCATGCAGACGGTTAACGAGCCTGCGCTGTTGCTGCTGGGTTCGCTGGGAACCGCTTTTGGGGCGGTGGTGAACTATTATCTGGGATCATCGCTTGGTTCGTACCGCAAGGACGGGTTGGCCAGTTTGGGAGGACAGGGCGGCGACCGGGCAGGCACATACAGGAAGCCGGGAGGCGGTAATGGAGCGTTGTGAGGCAGGCGGGCGCTGGTGCATTGACCGCCGCGTGAACGTGGGGACGGTTGTTTCTGCCCTGAGCAGTCTGGCCATTGCGGCGGGGATGATAGCATCGCTTGCGGCACGGCTGGACGCGGTGGAGGGGCAGGTGGGGCAGATGCGCGAGGACGCGCAGGAATCGCGCCGCACGGCCATGCAGGTGGAACGCATTGATGAGCGGATTATTGCCATGCACAGGATGCTGGAGGAGATAAAGGCTGAGTTGCGACAGCGCAGGGAGGAGCGCCGATGAGCGGGATGACCCCGGCACGCGAACGGTTTGTTGAAGAATTTTTGGTGGATATGGACCCTGTGGCGGCTGCTCTGCGGGCCGGATATGACAAGTGCAACGTGCGCCGTGATGCCCGGAGGATTATGGCCTGCCCGGAAGTGCGCAGGGCCATAGAAGAGGCCAAGAAGGAGCGCGCATGCAGGCTGCGGGTGACGCAGGACAGGGTGGTGCAGGAATTGGCGGCGATAGGGTTTGCCTCTATGGCGGATGTGTGCCGCTGGTCCGGCGACAGTCTGGAGCTGCTGGATTCGGCGTTGCTGACAACGGAGCAGGCAGCGGCCATTGCCGAGATTACGGAGACAACTACATCGCGCGGGGGAACGGTGCGGGTGAAGCTGCATTCCAAGCTCAAGGCGCTGGAGATGCTGGCCCGACATGTGGGGTTGTATGAGGAGCGGCTGCACGGGACGGACGAGGACGGAAACTTGAAGGACGCGATACCGCCCGCCCTGCGGGAGCGGCTGGACGCGGTGTATGCCGCCATGGTGCCGCCCTTGCGCGGTGCGGAGCCGGACGGAGGGGGAGGCAGCTAGGCGCGACAAGGGCCGGGAGGATTTCCCGGCCCTTGTGTTGTCTTTGAAGAAACTTCGGCTGGAATTCGGCGGCAAAGCAGCGTTGATAGTGCTTTGCGGGGCTGCGCGTGGCGGATGCGGTGAGCATCATCGTTCGCGGGTGCGGGATATCGGAATCATATCAGGCGTAGCGGCCTGTGCGCTCATATTCGGGCTTGAACGCCTTCATGAAGGCGGAATCAATGTGGTCCTTGATCCAGAAGGCAGGCTTGCCGCCGAAGATGATGCCGTATTTGTGCAGGACGCCGGTGCGCCCGCCCGTGTTGTAAATGAGCAGGTAATCGCCGCCGGGGTCGAATTCCTGCAGGGGGGTACCCTCCAGTTGCGCCAGCACGTTGTGATGGAGCACGGGGTTTTCCCGCACGGCGTAGACGCCCACTTTATCCAGCGGGCGCGGTTCGAACCAGATGCAGTCGCCGCCGCCGAAGATATTCGGATAGGCGGGGCTTTGCAGGTATTTGTTGACCAGCAGGCCGCCGTCCGGACCTGCCGGGATGCCTGACGGGGCGAAAAGCGGGCGCGGGCGGACGCCCATGGCGATGAAGATGACATCTGCCGAATGGCGTTCGCCTGTTTCCAGCGTGATGCGGCGGGTTTCCACTGCGGTGACGTAGGCGTTGCCCACCAGTTCCACGCCCTGACGGAGCAGGGTTTCGCGGCAGCGGCGGCGCACGCCTTCCGGAGCCTTGGACATGAAATTTCGGCCGTGGAACAGGGTGACGGAGACGTTGCCGCCCGCTTCCTGCCCGCAGGCCCATGCGTTGCCTGCGACCTCTACCCCGGCGGGACCGCCGCCGATGACCGCGATGCGCACGTGGTCTCTGCGGGCGAGGGAAAGGACGCGTTCACGCCCTTTGAGCAGGTTCTCGATGGGTTTGACGGTGTAGATATCTTC
This sequence comes from Desulfovibrio psychrotolerans, assembly GCF_013340305.1. NCBI lineage: Bacteria > Pseudomonadati > Thermodesulfobacteriota > Desulfovibrionia > Desulfovibrionales > Desulfovibrionaceae > Desulfovibrio > Desulfovibrio psychrotolerans. Next base: position 32,413 of record NZ_BLVP01000007.1, on the reverse strand, counting down.
GCTGCCGGGGCGGACGACATCGTCCACAATGGAGCTGCCCGTGTTGAAGGAGGCGACATCGTAGGGAATTTCTGTGCCGGATTCCAGCACCACGATGTTCTCATCGGGCCGGACGCTGACGCATTTGTCCACAAGGAAGGTGGCTCCGGCCTGTTCACAGGCGCGCTTGACAGGAAAGCTGATGTCCTGCGGCTTGTAATCGCCGCCGAGCATGCCCGGGCCCATGCCGGAATAGTAGTGGCGCTCGCCGGGGCCGATGACCACGACATCGTGCCCCTTGGCCCTGATGGCGGGGATGTTGTCCATGATGGTCATGTGCGCGTGGCCTGCGCCCACGAGTACGAGTTTGGACATGGCGTTCTCCGTGTTGCGGTGTTGGCGGGAAGTGTGCGGATTGGCGGCGAATCGGGTGATTCGGGCGGTTCAGGCCATAAGGGCATCCATGAGTACGCCCAGATGCTTCAGGTGGCCGCGTTCTTCCTGCGCCATGCGTTCGAGTTCTTTGCGCGAGGCATCGTCGGGGGCATTTTCTGCAGCGCGGGCGTAAAGGTCCATGGCCTGCGCCTCCAGCGCCATGGCGAAATCGACGATGTCGCGCGGGGATTCCGTGTCCGTGCCGAGGCGGCGCATGTATTCTTCTGTGGTCAGGCCGCCTTCCGGGGCGGCATCCGGTCCCACATCGGGCAGGGGAGCGTTGCCTGTGGCCGCACGCAGGCGGTCTGCCACTGCGCCGCTGTGCCTGTCTTCCACGTCCGCCAGTTTGCGGAACAGGTCGGACGCTTTGGGGTCTCGCACGGACGAGGACATGGTGCGGTAGAAATCGCCCAGGGCCTTTTCCATGACGTAGGCCACTTCCAGCACTTCGCGGAGGTCCTGCGTGTTCATGAAGAGATGCAGGCCCTGTTCGTATTCTCCGTAGCCTTTCCAGCCGTTCCATGCCTTGAAGCCGCCGGACATGTTGAAGACTTTGTCAAAGCCTTTGCCTGCGAGCATCTGTGCGGCGATGCGGCTTCTGCCGCCGATGGCACAGTAGACCACCACGGGACGGGCGGGGTCGAGATCGTCGAGCATGTCGCCGAGGGAGCCCAGCGGAATGAATTTGGCCCCGGAAATGTGGCCTTCTTCATACTCTTTGGCCTGCCGCACATCCAGCAGTTGCACTGCGGGGTCGGAGGCGAGCATGGAGCGGGCCTGATGGGAGTCTATGGATTCAACGGGGGTGAGGAATTGTCTCCAGCGCATGTGCGTTCCTTTGGTTTGCTGATCAGTGGGAAGTGCCCCGTGCGGCAAGCCTGCCCCGCGACGGCTGCATGAACCGGCGCGGGGCAGGAGACGGAACGGATTATATATCTTTGTGGCAGAACCACCAATCAAAACCTTCATATTTTTTCAGGCGTTCTTCTGCGTCACGGACGCTCTGGGCCGGAGGAATGATCACGCGGCTGCCGATAAGTTCGTTATTGGGCCAGCCTGCGGGGATGGCGACGGCGTGGGCGTCTGATGTCTGCATGCCCTTTATGGCGCGGAGGATTTCATCGATGTTGCGGCCGAGTTCCTGCGGGTAGTAGAAGATGATGCGCACGATGCCTTCCGGGTCCACGATGAAGACGGCACGGACCGTGTTGCCGCCCTTGCCGGGATGCACCATGCCGAGGCTGTTTGCCACTTCACCGAAGTCTGCGATAATGGGAAATTCGATGGCGACACCGGTTTTTTCCTTGATCCATTCCACCCATTTGATGTGGGAGAAAACCTGATCCAGCGAAAGGCCGATGAGTTCGCAATTGAGGGCGCGGACTCTTCTATGCGCTTTTGGAACGCCACAAACTCGGTGGTGCATACGGGGGTGAAGTCCGCCGGGTGGCTGAACAGGACGAACCATTTGCCCCGCATGTCGTCGGGCAGGGTCATGGGGCCGTGGGTGGTGCGGACCTGAAGACGGGGCAGGGCATCGCCGATGAGGGGAAACTTGATATCCATGGGAATCCTCCTGAAGGAATCGTTTGATGTGAGTGAGTGAACACAGCTATAGCATGATAACAGGAATCATTGTCAATAAAAAGTTTGCGGTTCATCCCGGTTTGCGAATTTTTCTTGCGGACTGTTGCTTCGGGCGGGTTTAGGGTATGCTGCCCTGTGAAAAAGGCGTATGATGCGCTCAGGGCGGAACGGTCGCCATGCCAGCGTTTCTCCCGGTATACGGATGAAACCCGATGATGGACGAAGATGCCCGATGATTCACGGTGGTACCCAATGATACCCGATGGTGGGCGAAGATACACGATGGTATCTGATGATACTCAGAGGGTACCGTTTGCTATGTGCTGATAGTATGTGCTGATGATATGCCGTGACGACGTAAGGAGTATGTATGCAACTGCCCCGCGCAATATACCGATTTTTGGATGGGATGCCCTCCGGGACCATGGTTTTTTCCCGTGACGGTTCGGCCGTGTACGCCAACCCTGCGGCCCGGGTGCTGCTTGGTGCTGTGGCCGAGGTGGCAGCCCCGCTGGACTTTTTTCTTTCTGAATGCGGAGACACTGTTGCCGCTGACGAGCACCCTGTGGCGGTGGCGCTGAGGGAACGGCGTGCCAGCGGGTGGCGTGTGCTGGGGGTGCAGCGGTCTGCCGGGCATGCCCCTGTATGGCTGCGGGTGCAGGCTGCCCCTGTTAAGGATGAAACCGGCACGGACTGGGTGGTGGTGTCTCTTGAGGAGGCTTCTGAGGAGCGGCGGCTGCGGCGGGAACTGCATGACCGGGAACGGCGGGCGCAGGTGCGTGATGTGTCTTCCGGCAGGGCCGAGGTGTGCGGACGGGCGCAGGCGCATGCGCTGCTTGCCCGGGCCGTGGTGGAGGCGCGTGACCGGATGGTTCCGCTGGCGGTATGCCTGCTGGATCTGGACATGTTCAAGCGCTTGAATCAGGCCTTTGGCAGGTCGTGCGGCGATGAGGTGCTGCTGCATGTGGCGGAAACCCTTTCTGCGTGTGTGCGCGAGGAGGATGAGTACGCGCGACTTGGAGGCGGGGAATTTCTGGTTATTGTGCCGGGGATGACGCTGCGCGAGGCGTGGCTGCTTATGGAGCGGTTCCGCGAGCGGCTTGCACAGGAGCTTGTGCCCTGCACGGGCAGGCCGGTGAGCGTGAGCGGGGGAATGGTGCTGCTGCGCGAAGAGGAAGATGCTCCGGCACTGCTGGAGCGGGCCGACAGCCTGCTGTATCTGGCCAAGCTGGACGGCAGAAACCGCATTGTGCCCGATGCATCCATAGGTGCGTTTCCCATTGCCGGGGCAAGGCCGGGAGGACAAGCCGTTGGTGGTTCGGACGTATAGTCCGGCTGTGGTTCGGACGCATAGTCCGGCTATCGTTCGGACGGGTAGTCCGGCTGTGGTTTAGTGCCGCGCGCGGGAGGCGGAATGTTTTTTCATGTGCTCCGTGGCTGGCTTGCCGCACTGCTGGTTCTTGTCCCGGCCATTGCCGCAGGCGTAACGCCCGGTGCGCTGTGCCCCGACTGTTCCCCGGAGGAGGCGCGGGCACTGGACCGGCTGCTGCGGGGGCAGGGGCTGGTTGTGGCCCAGAATAACGAGTATGTGGCGCTGGATACCGGAGTGGCATTGCACAGAGAGTGCCTGACGGTCTTTGGCCCCAAGTTGCCCCAACTGGTGCATGAAGCGTTGGCGCGGGGCGTGCGGTGCATGGGGGGCTACGGCACGGCATCGGCGCGGAGTCTGGTACGTGAGGTGGCTCATGTGTTGGGGAAGCAGAGCGCTCCCCAGCCTGTGTTCTTATGCCGGGAGCTTTACTCCGACCATATGAAGGGGGTGGGCCTGCGCAGCGAGGACCCTGCCCGGTCGCCGTACATTATTCTCAGCCCTGTTCTGAAGGGCGAGCCGGACGAGTATGTCCTGTCTGTTATTTTTCATGAATTTCTGCATCTTGGAGGAGACGGACACCAGCACGGCGCACACCGTGAGGTGGCCGGACCCTGCCAGCACTGTTGCTTTGAGGCCATGCCCCTTGCCCATGCCGCGCGGCCATATGCCTGCCGTGTGTGCACCACAGACTACCCGGACAAGTTTGCGCCGGAGTATCTGGGGGATTTGGCGGAATGGGCCCTGCGCACACCGGGCAGTGAGTTTATTTTCCGCGTGAATATGCTGGACGGCGTGAAGCGGGCCGGGGGGGATGTGCGGTTTATGGCGCAGCTGCTGGAGCACTTTCGCGATCATCCTTTCGGGTTTGAAATGGCGCGCATGGCTGCGGAGCGATATGCGTGGCCGGAAGATGCGGAGCGGCAGGTAAGGGCCATTGCCCGCAAACAGCACGGGCATGTGACCAAGCTGTTTATTCCCGTTGCGCGGGCGGTGGCGGAGGCGGCCATGACCCGCTTTGAGGCGGGAGCGGACCCTGCGGGTGCTACGGGGACGCTTGAGGCGGTATCCGGCCTGCTGGCGGAGAGCCGTCTGCCGGACCGGGAGAAGGTGGACAGGCTGGATTTGCCGTATTTTTATAAATATTACTACGAATTCGCCCTGCTGCGCGGTGTTATGGCGGAAGAGGTGCACGGGTTGTGGCTTGCACGGCACAATGCCTGCGCCAAACAGGAAGCTGCCAAACAGGAAGCTGCCGGTCAGGACGTTGCCAGCCGGGAAACAGCCTGCAGTGAGGCTGCGCACCGCGAGCGGGTGTTCGCCTGCCAGAAGGTGGGGCTGGATTACGATGCCCGGACCGGACGGTGCCGCTGAATCGCGGGCCAATCAGACGATCATGAGACACAAGACGCACAAAGCGTTCAGGTCCTGCTGTCAGCGGACGCGCATGGAGACATGCATGCAGGGTTGAGCACTGCGCTGCGCCACAACGCATTCCCTTTTTTCAATGTCCTGAAATGCCGTCAAGGTATCGCAGACCATGCCGGGACCGTGCCGGCACCCCGTCAGGACCCCCTTCTCATCGTTATGCCCTGAAATCCCGTGATAGCGTCTGCCGTGCGAGGGGCAGCACGCGCAGGGTGTGCCGTTATGGAAAAACGGCATGCTGCCGCGTGGCTCATACCATGCCGCTGCGTGACTGGCTCGTTCAGCCCTGAACACGTGTGCAGGGACGCAGGGCTGCATGGGCTGTGCGCCCTGTTTCTGGCCGGTAGTGAACGGCCTGCGGCGAAGGATATTCTCAACAGCCGGATGACACGGGAGGCAGGTTTTGGGAGGCACAGGCAGACTTGAGGACGCGGCGCGGTATGCCGAGGTGCTGCGCATGGCAGAGGCGCAGGGCGAACGGGCGGTTCTGGCGGTTATGGCGGAACTGGGCAGGCGTGATCTGTATTTTCTGATGACGCACATTCTTGGCAGAAAGGACCTGGAAACAGACTGGCACCATGCCCGGTGCGCGGAGGTGCAGGCGCGCCCTGACGGTATGCTCGACCTGTGGGCGCGTGAGCATTACAAATCCACCATCATCACGTTTGGCCTGACCATTCAGGATATTCTGAATGACCCGGAGCGGACCTTCGGCATCTTTTCCCATTCACGCCCCATAGCCAAGGGGTTTCTGGCGCAGATCAAATACGAATTTGAAAACAATGTCCTGCTGCGGCGGTGCTACCCGGACGTGCTGTGGGAGGAGCCGCGGAGGCAGGCGCCGCGTTGGTCGCTGGACCACGGCATTGTGGTGCGGCGCAGCGGCAACCCCAAGGAAGCCACTGTGGAGGCGTGGGGGTTGGTGGACGGACAGCCCACGGGCAAGCACTTCAGCGTGCTGGTTTATGACGATGTGGTAACCCGCGAGAGCGTGACCACGCCGGAAATGATCGCCAAGGTGACGGATTGCTGGGCACTTTCGCTGAATCTGGGAGCGCGGGGCGGCAGGCGGCGGTACATAGGCACCCGCTACCACTACAACGATACCTACAGAGCCATTATGGACCGTAAGGCGGCTGTGCCGAGGGTGCATGCCGCCACGGCGGACGGAACGCCGGATGGTCCGCCCGTGCTGCTGAGCCGCGGGGAGGTGGAGGAAAAGCGCAGGCAGATGGGGCCGTATGTGTTCGGCTGCCAGATGTTGCAGGACCCGCGGGCGGACGCGGCGCAGGGGTTCCGGGAAGAGTGGCTGGGATATTGGGAGGTGCGGTCGCCTGCCCACTGGCAGGGCATGAACCGCTACATTGTGGTGGACCCGGCGGGCGAGAAGAAGAGCCGCAGCGACTATACCGTGATGCTGGTTATCGGGCTGGGGGAGGACGGCAACTATTACCTCATAGACGGCGTGCGCGACAGGCTGAACCTGACCGAGCGCGCGGAATGGCTTTTTCGCCTGCACAGGCGGTATGCACCGCTTGCCGTGGGGTATGAACGCTACGGGGTGCAGGCGGACATAGAGCATATCCGCTACGAGATGCAGGGGCGCAACTACCGGTTTGAGATTCTGGAATTGGGCGGCGGTGTGCCCAAGAACGACCGCATACGCAAGCTGGTGCCCCTGTTCGAGCGCAGGAGGTTCTTTTTGCCCGTGCGTGCCCCGTTTCGTGATCATGAGGGGCGCTGGCGTGACCTGACAAGGGAGTTTGTGCAGGATGAGTATCTGGCTTTTCCCGTGGCGGCGCATGACGACATGCTTGATTGCATGGCGCGTATTGTGGACCCGGCGCTGTGCGCTGAGTTTCCGGCACGGGAGGAGGAAGAGGGGCAGGAAGCGGTGGGAAACATGGAGTATGCATTGTATGTGTGACAGAGACGACAGGCGGTTTGTGGTGCGGGCGCATGTGCCCGGTGCATTGACCCTGACCCCCGCGATGCTTGCCCGCCTGTGGGAGAGGCTGGCTGCAGAGAATATTGCGGAGCGGCTGTTCTATGATGGCGGCGTAACCTGCGCTACGGGATTTGCGGCGTTTATGACGGCACCCGACGTGTACTGCTATGCGGTGTATGCCGCTGCAGGCGGTGCGGACGGCGGTGCGGGCGGGGGCGGAGAGCCGGAACCCGTTGCGCTGGCGTGGCTGAACAATTTTTCCGGCAGGGCTGCCATGGTGCATTTTGCCGTGCTGCGGGCGGGACTGCCCATGAAGACTGCCATAGGCCGGATTGTGGTGGGGTTTATGCTGCACGGGCAAACGGCGGGTGGCGGGTACTGTCTGGATGCCCTGTACGGAATGACGCCCGGCTCCTACGTGCATGTGCTGCGGTTTATCCGGCGGCTGGGGTTTCGGGTGCAGGGGGCGATACCGGGTGCAGTTGCGCTGCGCCGCCCGGAGGGAGGGCAGCGTTTTGAGGCGGGAGTGCTTTCTGTGTGCACGCGGGAAAGCCTTGGACCTTTGGTGCTGTGACGCCTGCGCCGCGGGGAGCGCCTGAGTGGCTTGCGGGAAGCAGGCACCTGAGGGGAGGAGATGACGACAGGACTCCGGCAACGCATTGATGCTGTGCCGGAGTTTTTCTTCAGATATTTTTTATATAGTGAACTTTTCATTAATATCTAAAAAAATAATGATGAAATAATCATTGATGCTGTGGCCGCTGGATGGCCGGGAAGTGGCGGTTGAAGCCGTGGCGGCTTTTTGGGTTGCCATGAAGGGCGCATGTGCGTATTTTTCCAACCCGGATCAGTATGGTCTGTTGTGGTTTTTCCTGCATTTAAGGTCATTTTATGACATGTATAATGATGGAAAAAGCACATTATTTTTCGGAAAGACGTTCTTTCGATGGATTGTGCAAACACACGGGAGGAGTTGATGGAATCGCTTGCCACGGCAGTGGATTGGCTGAACGGCCTTGTCTGGGGACCGTATATGCTGGTGCTTTTGGTGGGAACAGGGCTGCTGCTGACGATCATGCTGCGCGGGTTGCAGTTTACCAAGCTGGGCCACGCGCTGTATCTGGCGCTGGTGAAGCGTAAGGACAAGGATGCCGGAGAGGGGGATATTTCCAACTTTGCGGCGCTTATGACGGCCCTTTCCGCCACGGTGGGCACGGGTAATATTGCCGGGGTAGCCACGGCCATTGCCCTGGGCGGCCCCGGAGCGCTGTTCTGGATGTGGGTGACCGGGCTGGTAGGCATGGCCACCAAGTACGGCGAGGCCGTGCTGGCCGTGAAATACCGCGTGACCGACGAGAACGGCGAGATGGCGGGCGGGCCCATGTATTATATTTCGCGCGGGCTGGGCTGGAAGCGTATGGGCAGTCTTTTTGCCGTGCTGGCGGCGGTGGCCGCCTTTGGCATAGGCAACATGGTGCAGTCGCATTCCGTGGCGGACGCCATGCACAGCACCTTTGGAGCGGACAAGCTGGTGGTGGGCATTGTCCTTTCTGCCCTGACTGCCATGGTGGTGCTGGGCGGGATTAAAAGCATAGGCAAAGTGACCTCTGTGCTTATTCCGGTGATGATTCTCTTTTATATGAGCGGCGCACTGTTCATTCTGGTTATGAACGCGGGCAAGGTGCCTGCCGCCCTTGCGCTGGTGTTTGAGTATGCGTTCAGCCCCGCTGCCGCCTCCGGCGGGTTTGCGGGAGCCACCATTATGATGGCCATACGGTTCGGGGTGGCACGGGGCGTGTTTTCCAACGAATCGGGGCTGGGTTCCGCGCCCATTGCCGCCGCTGCCGCCAAGACCAAGCATCCCGTTGATCAGGCCCTTGTTTCCATGACGCAGACGTTTATTGACACGCTGGTGGTGTGCACCATGACCGGGCTGGTCATCATTATGTTCAACTGGGATTCCGGCCTGAACGGTGCGCCGCTGACCACAGGCGCGTTCGAGATGGGGTTTGCGGGCGGCAAGTATGTGGTGACCATAGGCATTATGCTGTTTGCGTATTCCACCATCCTTGGCTGGTGCTACTACGGCGAGCGTTCGGTGGAGTATCTGGCCGGGGTGAAGGCGGTGAAGCCCTATCGCCTGCTCTTTGTGTGCGCGGTGCTGGTGGGCACGCAGGTGAAGCTGGACTTTGTATGGGCACTGGCGGACACCTTTAACGGTATGATGGCCATTCCCAACCTGATAGGGCTTATTTGTCTGAGTCCGGTCATTGTGCGTGAGACGAAGGACTATTTTACCCGGCAGAACGGGCGCGGCGAGTAGCTGCACCGCGTTGCCGCTGCAGAGACAACAGGCGATGCAGGAACGAAAGAAGGCGGCTTCCGGAACCGGAGGCCGCCTTTCTGCGTTTGTGTGCGGAGCGGTTAGCGCATGGCTTCTGGGAAAAGCTCCTGAGCCATTTCGCGCAGCTTGTATTTTTGTATCTTGCCGCTGGCGGTCATGGGGTATTCCTTCACGAAGGCGATGTAGCGGGGGACCTTGTGCCATGCTATCTGCCCGCGGCAGAAGTCGCGCACATCCTCGGGGGCTATTTCGCAGCCTTCTTTGGGGATGATGAAGGCTCCCACCTCTTCGCCGTATTTGCGGCTGGGCACTCCCACCACCTGAATGTCCTGAATGCTCTCCATGCGGTAGAGGAATTCTTCTATCTCGCGCGGGTAGATGTTTTCGCCGCCACGGATGATCATGTCCTTGATGCGTCCGGTGATGACCACGTAGCCTTCCGCGTCCATGGTGCCGAGGTCGCCGGAATGCAGCCAGCCTTCGGCATCGATGGCCTTTTCTGTGGCTTCGGGCATGCTGTAGTAGCCCTTCATGACGTTGTATCCGCGGCAGACCACCTCGCCCTGCGTGTTGGGAGGGCATTCAAGGCCGGTATCGGGGTCCACGATTTTGACCTCTATGCCGGGCATGTTTTTGCCCACGCTCTGGGTGCGGCGTTCGAAGCTGTCGTGCGGGAGGGTCTGCGTCATGACGGGAGAGGCTTCCGTGAGGCCGTAGCAGATGGTTATTTCGCGCATGTTCATCTTGTCTATGACCTTGCGCATGAGCGGTTCCGGGCAGATGGACCCGGCCATGATGCCCGTGCGCAGGGAGCTGTAGTCGAACTTGTCGAACAGTTTGTGTTCCAGCACGGAGATGAACATGGTGGGCACGCCGTACAGGGCGGTGCATTTTTCCTGATCCACAGACGCCATGACGTGCAGCGGACTGAATGTTTCCAGTATGACCAGTGCGGCACCGTGGTTGACGGCGGCGAGTACGCCCAGAACGCAGCCGAAGCAGTGGAACAGCGGCACGGGAAGGCACAGCCTGTCTTTGCTGGTGAAGTTCTGGTTTTTGCCGATCCAGTAGCCGTTCAGGCCGATGTTCAGGTGCGAGAGCATGACCCCCTTGGGGAAGCCCGTGGTGCCCGAGGTGTATTGCATGTTCACCACATCGTGCGGGGAGAGCATGGTCTGCCTCTCCGTATATTCCTGCCCGGAGACCATGGCCTTCATGGACATGATTTCCGGGACGGAATACATGCCCCGGTGCTTTTCTGCGCCGAGGAACATGACCCGCTTGAGGTGCGGGAAGTTGGGGCACTGGAGTTTGCCCCGGGGCTGGGTTTTCAGCTCCGGGATGAGATCGAAGATGGTCTGCACGTAGTCGTGGTCGCGGAAGCCGTCCATGATGAACAGGTTTTCGCACTCGGACTGGTTGAGCAGGTACTGGACCTCGCTCTTGCGGTAGTTGGTGTTTACCGTGAGCAGGATGGCGCCGATTTTTGCCGTGGCAAACTGCAGGGCGACCCAGTAGGGCACGTTGGTGGACCAGACTGCCACCTTTTCACCGTGCTGCACGCCCAGCGCCATGAGGCCCCGGGCGAGGTCGTCCACCACCTGACCGAACTCCCTGTACGTGAGGCGGTAGTCGCGGTCTACGTAGATGACGGCATCGTTGTCCGGATACAGGGCGATGGTGTCGTCCAGTATCTGCCCCAGCGTTTTTTCGCGGATCTCGAACTGTTCCATGGCGCAATCCTACGGGTAGTAGATGACGGCGTAGATTTGCGCCGGGGCGTTTGCTGCAGCCCCCACATAGTGGGGAACGATGGAGTTGTAATAGATGCTGTCGCCCTGTTGCAGGACGTATTCTTCCTTGCCGTAGACCACCTGCAGCGAGCCGGAGACCACGACGATGAATTCTTCGCCCTGATGGGAGGAGAGTTTGCGGTCTTCTTCCGGTTCCGGGGACATTTCTATGAAAAACGGTTCCATGTTGCGGTCGTTTTTGCCCTTGCCGAGGGAGTGGAAGCGGACCGCGGGGCGCTTGTTGCCCGCCTTCTGCATGGTCAGGTCCGCCTGACGGGCGGAGGCGCGGACGATGAGGGGGTCTGTGGAGACCTGATCGTCCATGAAGGTGCCGAGGCGGACGTTCATGGCCCGGGCAAGCTTTTGCAACGGGGCGATGGAGGGACAGAGGTTGTCCTCTTCCAGCGCGGTGAGCACGGATACGGATATGTCTGCCGTCCCGGCCAGCTCTTCGCGGGTCAGCTTTCTTTCTTCGCGGTACTTGCGGACACGGGCCCCGATTTTTTCTGCGGACATGACGCCTCCTGAATGGGAAAGGTGGAAAAATGTACGGATTAGGTATCCAACTGTACGAAAATATTCAAGGAAAAAGCGCGGCGAAAAGGCTGCGCGCCCGGCTGCACCGTGGCAGGGAGGGCCGGGGCAGGTCAGTCCGCCTTGCCCCTTCGTAGTTCGTCTGCCGGGATGTATTCCGGAACGATACGCCTGAGGATGGTGCGGATGGTGACCGGATCATACGCTGCTGCGGCCTTGTCCAGTTCTTCCAGAGCGCCGTAGAACGCCTTGCGTTCGTGCGGTGCCGATACGGGGGAATCGCAGCAGCCGAGAACCATGATCTTGTCGTGCTCTGTGCGCAGGATGCCTTCGCCGTCGGTGATGAGTTCTTCGTACAGCTTTTCGCCTTCGCGCAGTCCCGTGAAGATGATGTCTATGTCTTTGCCGGGTTCCAGACCCGCAAGGCGGATGAGGTCTGCCGCCATATCGGCGATGCGTACGGGCACGCCCATGTCCAGCACGAAGATTTCTCCGCCCTGCGCCATGGTGCCCGACTGCAGGATGAGCTGGGCGGCTTCCGGTATGGACATGAAGTAGCGGGTAACCTCCGGATGGGTGACGGTGACGGGACCGCCCTTGCTGATCTGGTCGAGGAACAGCGGAATGACCGAGCCGGAGGAGCCGAGGACGTTGCCGAAGCGCACGGCCATGAAGCGGGTGGCACCGCCGGAGAAGGACTGCATGAGCATTTCCGTGATGCGCTTGGTGGCGCCCATGACGTTGGTGGGGCGCACGGCCTTGTCTGTGGAGACGACCACGAAGCGTTCTACCCCGGCATCTACGGCGGCCTGCATGAGCGTGCGTGTGCCGAACACGTTGTTGTGTACGGCCTGCCACGGATTGCGTTCCAGCATGGGCACGTGCTTGTAGGCGGCGGCGTGGAATACGGCGTGGGGCTGGTTGACGGCGAACACCGACTGCATGAGGGCCTTGTCGCGTATGTTGCCGAGCACGGTGACGTAGCTTTTAAAGCCGATGCGGTGGAGCAGTTCCATCTCTATCTGGTACAGATTGTGTTCGCCGGAATCCACAAGCACCAGTTTGGCGGGGTGGAAGCGCACTATCTGGCGGACCAGTTCCGAGCCTATGGAACCGCCGCAGCCTGTGACGAGGATGGTTCTGCCTTCCAGATAGGCGGCGATGGCCTGCGTATCAAGCTCTACCTGCGTGCGGCCGAGGAGGTCGAGGTAGTTCACCTCGCGCAGTGCCTTGATGCCCCGCTTCCAGTCCAGAATCTCGTTCATGGGGGGCAGAATCTTGTGCGCAAGCTCTGTGGATTTGCAGGCGGAGACGATTTCGCGGATGGAATCGCCGCTGGCCTCGGTGAGGGCGATGATCGCTTCATGTGCGCGGGTGAGCTGGGCGGTGGACGCCAGAAGATCCAGACCGCCGAACACGGTTTTGCCGTGGATGGTACGGCCCTTGAGTTCCGGTTCGCGGTCGATGAAGCCCACAACTTCGTATCCCAGATGAGGAGCGGACTGCAGTTCGCGGGCGAACTGTTCGCCTGCCCTGCCTGCGCCGATGATCAGCACGCGCTTGCGTTCATCTTTGGAAAGCAGGCACCGGGGGCCGCAGAAGGGCAGGGTGCCGTTTTCGCGCAGGCTGAAGGCCATGCGGATGGCGAGGCGCACGCCGCCCGTGAGGATGAAGGTGGCGAAGGGGTCCAGAATGAAGACCGCGCGAGCGAAACCCGGTGTTCCGTACATGTAGAAGATGAAGATGAGCAGCATTCCCGTTTGCAGGACGATGCCCTGGAGCAGCTTCCATGTATCGTGCAGGCTGGTGTAGCGCCACATGCCCCGGTACATGCCCAGCGCAAGGAATACGCTGAACTTGATGAGCAGGGTGGGGATGAGCAGGTTCATGTACTGGACGAGGTACTGATGCGGTATGTTGAAGTCGAACCGGATACAGTAGGAAAAGAACAGTGCAGCCGCAAAGCACAGCAGGTCTATGCCCACCATGATGTAGAAGTTCAGGGAGCGGAAGTTGAAAAGTGTCACTTGGCACCTTCTCCGGCACAGGAATGGATGGTCGCAATAACTCTTTCGAAGTCCTGATCCGTCATGGCGGTGCCGGAAGGCAGGCACAGGCCCTTGGCGAAAAGAGATTCGGAGACGCGCCCGCCGTAGACGGCGCATTGACGGAACACCGGCTGCATGTGCATGGGCTTCCAGACCGGGCGGGATTCTATGTTTTCCCGCTCAAGGGCAAGGCGGATGGTCTCCGGACTTGCGCCGAAGGCCTGCTCGTCCACCTGCATGACCGTGAGCCAGCGGTTGCTGCGTCCGTAAGACGCTTCCGGCATGAAGGATATACCCGGAAGGTGACTCAGTGCCTGCTCGTACCGTGCGGCAAGCTGCCGCTTGGCGTTTACACGCTCGTTCAGGGCCGTGAGCTGCCCGCGCCCGATGGCGGCCACGATGTTGCTCATGCGGTAGTTGTAGCCTACCTCCACATGCTCGTAGTGGGGGGCGTTTTCCCGTGCCTGCTGGGAAAGCCAGCGCGCGCGGCTGATGAAGTCGCCGTCTTCTGCGGCGAGCATGCCGCCCCCGGATGTGGTGATAATTTTATTACCGTTGAAGGAATAGGCGGCGCAGATGCCGCCCTTGCCCGCGTGGCGGCCCTTGTAGGTGGCACCTACGGATTCGGCGGCGTCTATGACCAGCGGGATGCCGTTTCTGTCCAGCACCTCGCGCAGGGCGTCGTAGTCGGCACATTGCCCGTAGAGGTCTGTGACCACAACGGCGGCAGGGGTTTTGCCTTGGCGGCAGTAGTCCTTGACCGCATCGGAAAGCAGGTTGGGGTCCATGTTCCATGTGGCGGTGTCGCTGTCTATGAACACGGGTTCCGCGCCGAGGAAGGTGACGGGCGAGACGCTGCCGATGAAGGTGAGACTGGATGCCAGCACGATATCTCCCCGGCCTATGCCGAGAAGACGCAGGGCAATGTGCAGGGCCGCAGTGCCGCTGGAAAGGGCCGCGCAATGGGAGATGCCGGAATGGGCGGCGAAGTCTTCCTCAAACCCCGTGACCATGGGGCCGAGGGGGGCGATGTAGTTGCTGGCGAATGCCTGCTGCACAAATTCCAGTTCCCGCCCGCACATGTGGGGAGGGGAGAGATAGACGCGCTGTTGCGGCTGCACTGATTTCACAAGGATACCTGCGCCTGTTGCCGGGTGAACGGTGTCCGGCTGTTGAAAATGGGTGAATTATCGTGTTGTTGCGGGGTGCTTTGAATCCCGCGCCTGTTTATCTGCATGGAGACCCTGAATTATTCCGTACTGCGTATTCTGCTGTGCCAAGCATGTTGTCTAACATGTTTTTGGGCACGTTCCCCGGCATGTTTCCTGGCACGGTGCCCGGCATGCTGTGTGACGTGCTGCCTGCGAAACGCATCACGCTAGCAGCAGATGTGTATTGTCCTTTTGCGAAAAACCGCGTGTGACCGCAGTTTTTCCCGCGCTTATAGACGATAAATCGCAATCGCACAATCGCTGCCGGAAACGGTGGGCAGCGGGGGCATCCGGGAGCTGCACGGTCCGGGGCGGAACGGTTGGCATTGCCCTTTGGGACGCGGCAGATACGGCAGCGTGGACCGGATTTGGCCAGCAGCAGTTTGTGTCGGGGCGGTGCCGTGAATTGACATGCGAGGCCGGGCACGACCGTGCTGTCCGTGGTAAGCCGGGGCAAGCCGTGGCAGGCCGGGGCAGGCCCGTGCAGGCCGTGACGGTTTTTGGTCAGGGTTTCTCCGGGGGGTGTTTGCTGTCCGCTGCGGCAGCGGCCTGCGTGGCTGTATCCTCCGGCGTGGCAGGCTGGGGCTGCGTGCCGCCGGAGTTGCCGTGGCTGCCGGAACCATCTGAAGCCGGGGAAGCACTGGAAGCTCCGGAAGCGGGGGAGGTGCCGGTTGTCTGTTCCTCTTCCGGCATGCCGGGGCAGGCGGCGGAGGGATCGTTGCCCATGAATTCCGGGCAGGTGGCATGGCCGGGGGCCGAGATATCCTTGCGCCGCAGTACATTCCACACCGTGAGGAAGAGGATGCGCATGTCCAGCCACAGGGAGTGGTTGTCCACATACCAGACATCCATTTCCAGACGTTCCTGCCATGATGCGCTGTTGCGTCCGTTTACCTGTGCCCATCCGGTGATGCCGGGCCGCACTTCGTGCCGCCGGGCCTGACGCGGGGAGTAGCGTTCCAGATAGGAGGGCAGCAAGGGGCGCGGTCCCACAAGGCTCATCTCGCCCCGGATGACGTTCCACAGCTCGGGCAACTCGTCCAGCGAGGCAGCCCGGAGGCGTTTGCCCAGCAGGGGAAGGCGGTCCGCATCGGGCAGGAGGGCGCCGTGTTCGTCCACGGCATCGGTCATGGTCTTGAATTTGAGGATGCGGAACAGTTTGCCTTCTTTGCCGGGGCGTTCCTGACGGAAAAAAACGTCTTTGGAAATGCGGGTGCGCACCTTCCACGCTACGACGGCCATGACCGGCAGCAGCAGAACGCACAGGGGAACGGCGAGAACAAGGTCGAAGGCGCGTTTGACCGCGCTGGAAAGGACTGTCTGCGGCAGCACCGTTTCCGGACCGGCATGGGCGAGGTGCATTTCCCTGAGCAGGGGGCGGGTGGCCTTGTGCATGTCGAACCGCTCCTCGGCGTACCGGCGGGAGGCTTCTCCCATGGCCGGAAGGATTTGGGGTTCGCGGATGCAGCGCAGCATGGCTTCTGCCAGAGACTGGGCATTGCGGGGGGGCACGAGGTAGCCGTTTGCGCAGTGGAGAACGGTTTCGCGGCAGCCGGGAGCGTCTGTGGTGATGACCGGACGGCCTGCGGCCAGCGCACGCAGGGTGGCGGCGGGCATGGCCTCGTGCACGGAAGGCAGGACAAACACCGTGGCCCCGGCAAGGGCACGTTCCATGACCGACGCGTCCGGTGCGACGGAATCCGGCGGTTCAATGGTCAGCCACATCTTCCACAGGCTGAGATCGCTGGGAGAAAGGGCCATGGGGTCTTCTACCGTTTGCCCGATGAGCCGGAAGCGGGATTCCGGGTATTGCTGCCGCACCAGCCGCGCGGCTTCCGCGAATTCTTCTACGCCGGAAAGACGGGTGAGGCGGGCTATGCACAGAAATTCCATGCCGGGGGAGGTGTCCGGCAGCGGCGTGGCGGCATGGGCCTGTATGTCCACACCGAAGCCGCTGGTCAGGCAATGGCGGGTATGTACGGGCAGGATGCGCCCTTTGGTGAAGATGGTTCTGTCGTCACTGTTCAGGAAGAAAACGGTGCGGTTGGCGCTGAGGGCTGCCTTGCAGGAGGCAACCCGGAAGCGCGTGCGCAGATGGGCGGCAAGGCGTGCGAAGGTTGCCTTGGCAAGGCGGACGAAGCTTTGCCCGCGCCCGGCATAGCCTGCCTGTTCCGCAAGGGCATCCGGGTCCAGCGGGGCATGGGGGTCTGCTGCGGTATCGGATTCGGCTGCGGTTTTATCCGCCCGTGTGATGAGTGCCTTGCGGGCACGGCGTAAGGGCTTGGCGAACGCTGAGTCTGCCTGTCCTGCAGGTTCGGTCTGTCCTTCGAGTTCCGTCTGTTCTGCCTGTTCTGTCTGTTGTGTCTGTAAATTTAGTTCCGTCCCATTGGTTTCATCTGTGCCGCCCGTGTTACCCGTCCCGTCCGTCTCGCCCGTGCCGCCCGTCCCATACGGTCCGTCGGGCGAAGACGGGGTTGCGGCGGACGGTTGTGCCGGGCGTAACGTAGTGTCATCTGCCCAGGGTTGAGCGGTTTTTGCTGCCGCCTGCGTCATTTCCGCAGAACGCCGTGCTGCCGGAACGTCTTCCGCTGTGCTGCCGTTGTTCCCGGCAGGGCACTGGCTTGACGTTTCGGCAAGTATGGAGCGGTCTGCAAGCAGGGTGCGGGCGTGCCCGGGAAACGCCGAGGCGGCATCGTTTACCAGCGCGAAGATGCGTCTGGTTCCGGCGAGGTGCGCCGCGAGCGAACCGTGGATGATGCAGGGGACGCCGCAGTTGAGCACCGTATCTGACCGCCGGGCGCGGAAGGCGCGCCACAGGGAGAAGACGGAAACCGCGTTGCGCAGGGGGATGATGCCCTCGCGCGGGCTGGCAAAGGTGTGCGTATCAACGCCCATGGCGGTGAGGGCGGCGGTGGTACGGGCATCGAACCGGGGAGCCATGACGGTGACGGAGTGACCTGCCTCGCGCATGGCGCGCAGAAGCGGAGCAGCTTCGGTCGTAAAGAAGGAGGCGTCGCCTCCCGTGAGCGTTACGTGCATTGCAACTCTTCCGCGTGACGCGCCCGGTGACGGGGAGGCGCCCCCCCGTGCGTTACCCGCTGCCTGTCGGCGGCTGGCGTATTGCCCGGGGCAGGCGGGGACCCGTTGGCGCGGTATACTCATGTTATCGGGAGCAGACCGGAAAATGCCGTTGCGCGGTTGCCATGCTTTGCCGGGTTGTATGACGGACGTTCCGGCTGATTTTCCGGCGGACGTTCCGGCGGAATGGGAGTCGGAACGGGCTGCGGGAAGGAAGCATGGACGTTGAGCGCGTGCTGGTGCTTACCGTGATGCGGGAAAAAAGGCAATGCGATACCGGATGCGATGCATTTCCGGCAGCGTTTTAGCGCCCGGTTTATGCAGTGCGGATGCGGCGACGGAGAAGGAGAAGGGGAAGCAAGGGCGGGGGGAGAGGGCGTTTTCCGCGTTTTACAAATTCGGTAACGTTTGCTAGGTTCCGTGACCCGTTTGCGCGGGGATATTGAACTGGAGGACGCTCGAATGCGCAAGACTGTACTGTTTATTGAAGGTGACGGGATTGGTCCCGAGGTGATGAAGGTTGCCCAGCCCGTGGTGAACAGGGCTGTGGAGAAGGCATACGGATCGGAGCGTTCGCTTGAGTGGAAGGAACTGCTGGCGGGGGAGAAGGCTTTCCGCGAGACAGGCGAGTACCTGCCCCAGAGCACGCTGGATGCCCTGCGCGGTGCCGAGCTTGCCATAAAGGGACCGCTGACTACCCCGGTGGGCAAGGGGTTCCGCAGCCTGAACGTGACCATGCGGCAGACGCTGGACCTGTATGCCTGCATTCGTCCGATACGCTACTTTGAAGGCATTGTTTCGCCTGTGAAGCACCCGGAAAAGGTGGACATGATTGTGTTCCGCGAAAACACGGAAGACGTGTACGCGGGGATTGAGTATGCCTCCGGTACGCCGGAAGCAATGCGCATAATTGATTTTTTCCGTAGCGAACTGGGTGTGAATGTGGATGTTACCGCAGGCGTGGGGCTGAAGCCCATGACGCCCAAAGGCTCCAAGCGGCTGGTGCGCAAGGCACTGGAATACGCCGTGGCGCAGGGTAAATCCAGTGTGACCCTTGTGCACAAGGGGAACATCATGAAGTACACCGAGGGCGGGTTCCGTGAATGGGGCTACGAGGTGGCGCGCGATGAGTTCGGCGACCGCACGGTGACGGAAAAGGACGCCGCTCCCGGCACGGACCGCATTGTGGTGAAGGACCGCATTGCCGACGCCATGTTCCAGGAGGTGCTCATCCGCCCCGAACAGTACAGCGTGATTGCCACCACCAACCTGAACGGCGACTACATTTCCGATGCGCTTGCCGCGCAGGTGGGCGGTCTGGGGCTTGCTCCGGGCGTGAACATGTCTGACACGCTGGCGTTCTTTGAAGCCACCCACGGCACCGCGCCCACCATAGCGGGGCAGGACAAGGCGAACCCCGGAAGTCTTATCCTGTGCGGTGCCATGCTGCTGGACCATTTAGGCTGGCACGAGGCGGCTGCCCTTATCCATAACGCCATGAACCGGGCCATTTCCGCCAAGTCCGTGACCGTGGACCTTGCCTCGCAGATGGAAGGCGCACGGACCGTGGGCTGCAGGGAGTTCGGCGATATTCTGGGCTCGCTGCTGTAGTTCTGTACCTGCCTTTGCGCACGCAGAGTGCCGCAGCGTGCCCCTGCGTGCCCCTGCGTGCGCTGCTGTGCGCTGTTGTGCCGTGACACGATGACCGCGCCCCCCGCAGAGTTTTCTGCGGGGGGCATTTTCTTTTATGCGCCACAGGGAGGTACGGGCACGGGCTTTGGGGTGCTGTCGTGCCTGATCTGGTTTGATCTGATCTGATTTGGTCTGGCCTGACCTGGTCTTGTCCGGTCAGATATGGCAGCCGATTCCCGTTTTTCCGGACTCTCCGCCTCCTTCTCCCATCCTATCATCATTATTGCCGTATCGCCGCCGGGGTGGGTGGGACATGACGCTTTGCAAGAGGGTTCATGCCCGTATCTGCACGGTCTTACATTCCCGCAGCACGGACATGAGTCCGTTTTGCACAGGGCGTCCACCCCCATCCTCACCGTGCCGGGACACATCGTACACCCCCTTGGGACATGCCTGACGCCGTTTTACAAAAAACTGGCCGTGTAGGGTCCGTTCACGCATGAGGCGGCGCGGCGCATGGGGCGCTGCGTACTGTAATGCACAGGACGGCCTTGAACAGGGCGGCCTTGAGTCGGGCTGGCTTGGTAGCCGGGCAGCGTTCTTGACCGGACAGGTCGGACAGGTCGGGCAGACCGGGCAGACCGGGCAGACCGGGCAGACCGGGCGGGCCGGGCGGGCCGGGCACATGGTTCACGCAAAGGAGGTTTGCATGGGCGGAGGCGGAAAATCCTACAGTCCCCCGGCACCGGTGGCACCGCCACCCCCGCCGGACCCGCCGGCGGAGACGCAGGGGGAGACCGAGGCATCACGCAAGGCGCGTGAGGACGAGCGCAAGGCGCAGCTTGCGGCTATGGGGCGCGAATCGACCATCATTACCGGTGCGCTGGGCGATACATCGCAGGCCAACATACACAGAAAACAGCTTCTGGGGCAGTGACGTATGGAATCCACCCGACTGAAAATGGCCCGTGAGACTGTGGCGTTTCTGGAATCCCGCAGGTCCGGCTGGGAACCGCTGTGGCGCGATATTGCGGAATATGTGGTGCCCTACAAGGGGCGGTTCGGGAGCGCTTCCTCGCGCGAGCCGGACAGGGGCGAGAGGCGCGGAGCCAGAATTATTGATTCCACGGCCACCAGAGCCGTGCGTGTGCTGGCGGCAGGCATGCAGGGCGGGCTGACGTCGCCCGCGCGCCCGTGGTTCCGGCTGCGTCTGGCGGACCGGGATCTCATGGAGTTCGGCCCGGTGCGCGTGTGGCTGGATGACGTGGAAGGGCGCGTTTACAACGCGCTTGCGCGATCCAACTTCTACCAGTCCATCCACGGCATGTACACGGAACTGGGAGCGTTCGGCTCTGCCGACCTGTACCATGCGCATGATGCCGAACGGGGTATGAATTTTTCCTGTCTTTCCTGCGGGGAATACGCATGGGCCGCCAACGCCCACGGAAGGGTGGATACGGTGGCCCGCCGTTCCGTAATGACCGCGCGGCAGGTGGCGGAACGCTATGGGGAACAGGCCATGAGCGCCGCCGCACGCAGGATGCTGCGCAAGGAACCTTACGGTTTCATGGAGGTGGTGCATCTGGTCATGCCCCGGCGGGAACGTGATGTTGCCAAACGGGACAGGCTGAATATGCCGTGGGCATCGGTGGTGTTTGAGGCGGCGCGGACAGGAGACGGGCCGGGAGCGGACCTGCTGCATGAGGGTGGTTATGAGGAGTTTCCGCACCTGTGCGCCCGCTGGGACGTAAACGGCTCTGATGTGTACGGGCGGTCTCCGGGCATGGATGCCCTGCCCGATGTGAAGATGCTGCAGGAGATGGCCAAAAGTCAGCTGCTTGCCGTGCACAAGGTGGTGAATCCGCCCATGCGGGTGCCCACGGGGTATAAGCAGCGGCTGAACCTTATCCCCGGTGCGCAGAACTATGTGAACCCCAACCAGCCGGACGCGCTGGCACCCCTGTATCAGATAAACCCCGATATTCAAGCGGTGAGCTACAAGATTGATGACGTGCGCCGGGCCATCCGTGAGGGGTTCTTCAACGATCTGTTTCTCATGTTCGCCGGGGATGCGCGGTCTAACGTGACGGCGGCCGAGGTGATGGAGCGCAGTCAGGAGAAGCTGCTCATGCTCGGGCCTGTCATTGAGCGCTATCAGACCGAGATTCTGGACCCGCTCATCTCGCGCAGCTTCGGGATTCTTTCCCGTGCAGGGGCGCTGCCGCCCGTGCCGCCGGAACTGGCCGGGGAGGAGATGAACATAGAATACGTTTCCGTTCTGGCGCAGGCGCAGAAACAGTCCGCAGGGCATGCCATACGGCAGCTGGCGGGGGATGTGGAGCGTATGGCCGCCGTTGCACCGCAGGTGCTGGACAAGCTGGATTTTGACCAGTGCGTGGATCAGCTTGCTGCCATTGCGGGTGCGCCTGCGCGGATTATCCGCTCTGCCGACGAGGTGCGCGGGGTGCGTGAGGCGCGCGAGGCGGCCCAGTTGGAACGGGCGCAGGAGGAACAGATGCTGCGGCTGGTGCGGGGGGCAAAGGAACTTTCCGGCGTGGAAACGGAGCAGGGCAACGCCGTGGATATTGTGCTGCGTCAGGCGGGATTGGCTGCGCGGCGCGGGGAGGGTGCATGACGGACATGGCCAAGGACAGGGAATTGGGAGCGTTGCTGGAACTGGACGAGGAGGCCCTGACCGACCTGCTGGCGACCGATTATGAGCGGGTGCGCCGGGAGGCGCGGGACGAGGAGGCGAGGATGCTCTCGTATCTGGCGGACCTGCGCGAGGTGCTGCGGGTGGATTCGGGCGCGGGGGTGCGGGTGCTGCGGCACTGGCTGGACGGCGCGTGCGCCAACGAGAGGCTTTCGCGCACCAACGCTTCCGTTTACGGGGCAACGGCTCTGTATGACTACGCCCGCGACCGTATGGGAGACATTGCCCTTGCCGACCCCGTGAGCCACGTGCGCATGCAGCTTGAGGGGGCGCGGCAGTGGGCTTGCCGGTCGATGTCCAAGATGCAGCCTGCGCCGGTTTGCAGGACGGGAAACGAAGCGGCGCGCGGAAATGTGGCGCGGGGACGGGAAAACGGCGGTTCGGAACCTGAAGGGCCGGACCGCGTGCATACACGGGAGAAGAACGTATGAAGAATCCATTTTCCGGCATGGCCGGGCAGGAGGGCACCGCTCAGGGAAGCTCCGCCCCCGGCGTGCCTGCTCAGGCAGGCGGGGTTGCGGGAAGCGGGACGAAAGATGCGGGCAGTGCAGGAGCCCCGCTGGTTTCCGGCGAGTTGCCCGGTGGTATGCAGCACCTGGCTGACAGGCAACTGGCCGTGCGCACCGTTGCGGACAGGTCGGGAGCCGGGTCGGGAGCCGGGTCGGGTGCCGTATCGGGCAGCGGGGAGAGCGGCGGAGGGAGCGTTGGGCAGGGGAGCGAACAGGGAAGCGAACAGGGGAGCGAACAGGGGCGCGAACAGGGTGCCACGCAGGCTGTCGCGGCCGCTGGCGGGACGCCCGGTCAGGGAACCGGAGGGGCGGAAAACGGCACGCAGCAGGAGGCCCCGCTGGCTGATCCTGAAGCGGTTTCCATCGTCTTTCCCGAAGGGATGCCGGTGGATGAGTCCATGCTGAACAGCTACCGCCAGTTCTGCGTGGACTGCGGGCTGAACGCGCGGCAGGCGCAGGAGGCGGCGGACTTCTACCTTGCCGAACAGGCCCGCCGCATGGGCGAGGAACGGGAAAGTTCGTTGCGCTCGCTGCGCGAAGGAGCATGGGCGGGGCGGTTTGAGGAACGCCTGGCGCAGGCCAACTATGCCACGCATGTGCTGGACAGGCAGATGGGGGGCAGGCTGCGTCCGCTGCTTGCGGCGGGGTTGGGGAATAACGGGGTGTTCGCGGAGATGATGGCCGTGATCGGCGAATCCATCAGCGAGGATGCCTTTTCCGCACAGCCCGGAGCGTATGCGGCAGCGACCGCGCCCATGAGCACGGAGGAGTTTCTGAGGACCGAGGTCTTCAGAAACGCATATCCATTCCCCCGCAGCGGGAAGGTGTTGCGGGAGGCGGGCAGGGCGATGTGGACACGTCTTTTCGCGGTGGGCGTGCAACGCGGGCAGGCGGCATGATACTGGACGCGGGACCGGGGGGTCTCCATGGACCGGCCGGAGCCGGACGCCGGGATGTTTCCGATGCGGAGCGGGCGGCGGGCGTGCTGCGGCTTGCCGTGCAGGCTGAAGGGCGGCTGCGGAGCATTGTGGACGAATCCAAGCCCGGCAGGATGCAGGACGCAGCGGCTGCCTTTGGCAATGTGCCGCGTGCCGTGCTGGAACATTCCAGAGACCCGCTGGAGCAGGCCGCCCTTGTGGGACAGGTGGGCGGCAGCATGGCGTTTCATGCCGAGCGGTTGCGGATGCGCGCGCGGGATGAGGCGCATGCAGAGATACGGGAGCTGCGCGAAGCACAGTATCAAGGTTTTTTGCGCGATGCGGAAGGCGGTGCGGCGGACGGTGCGGCAGACAGAATGGCAGGCAGTGCGGTGGGCAGCGCAGAAGAAGGTGCAACGGGCGAGGGGTATTCCCCTGCGGGCGCAGACGGGGAAGGGCGTATACGCGGTGATGATACCCGCAACCGGTGGGCGGCAAAGGCTGACGAGGCCGTGCGTACCCTGCTGGGCGTTGTGGCGGCGGCACGCCGCAAAGGAGAAGACCCGGCTGCGTTGCTGCGGCAGGGGCGCGAGGGCAATGTGGTGGATGACCTTGTGGCGGCGTACGGGCCGGAACACTCTGCCCATGCGCCTTCAGGCGTTACGCCGGATGCCTCTGCCTTTGTGGTCGGGGGGACAGGGGGAACGCCTGCCGGTGTTCAGCCGGGAGAGTAACGGATCTACCTGCCTGCAAATGAGAACAGGCCCGGAGCGGGTATTCCGTTCCGGGCCTGTGTGCTTTCAGATGGCTAGAAGCGTTCAAACTCGCTGTCGTCGTCGCTCATGTCCAACCGCAGCGAATCGGCCTTGCCGCGCGAAGCCTGCGTCTTGTCGGGAAGTGCCTTGCGGGCAGATCCCGTATTCACGCGGGCGGCGGCTTTGCGTGGGCCCTGCGGGGTGCTCCGGCCCGGTACTGTGTCCACCTTGAAGAAGCCGATGGTCTGCTGCAGTTGAATGGCCTGTGCCGAAAGTTCTTCTGACGTGGAAGCCATTTCCTCCGAGGCGGAGGCATTCTGCTGAATAATCTGATCCAGCTGGATGATAGCCTTGGTCACCTGCTGTGCCCCGTTGGACTGCTCGGAAGTGCCTGCGGCTATCTCCTGAACCAGTTCTGCGGTGCGCTGTATTTCAGGCACCAGCGCGGCAAGCATGGACCCTGCGTTTTCCGCCACGCTGACACTGTTTGTGGACAGTTCGCTTATCTCTGCCGCCGCGTTGCCGGAGCGTTCCGCCAGCTTGCGCACCTCTGCCGCGACAACGGCGAATCCCTTGCCGTGGTCGCCGGCCCGGGCGGCCTCTATGGCGGCGTTAAGGGCCAGCAGGTTGGTCTGGCGGGCAATTTCTTCCACAATGGAGATCTTGTCCGCAATATGCCTCATGGCGGCAACGGTCTGGCTCACGGCCTGCCCGCCCTGAGCCGCACTTTGCGCAGCAGCGCGGGAGATACGTTCCGTTTCCGTGGCATTCTGGGCGTTCTGGGAAATGTTTGCTGTCATCTCTTCCATGGAGGCGGAGATTTCTTCTATGGCTGCCGCCTGCTCCGTGGCACCCTGCGACAGGGTCTGGGCTGTGGCGGAAAGCTCCTCACTGCCCGCAGCCACATTGGAAGCGCCGCTCTCAATGGACGCTGCCACCTCCTTGAGCTTGACGACCATGCTGCGCAGGGAGTTTGCAAGGGTGCCTACCTCGTCCTTTTGTTCCACATCCAGCCGGGCGGTGAGGTCGCCGGTGGCTACGAGTTCGGCAAAGTCCACACCCTTGCGCAGGGGGCCGATGATGCCGCGCGCGATGACGAAGGCCAGAAAGGTGCCGATGACAAGAGCCACGCCGCTGGCGGCGAACACGACCATGCGGGTATCTGAGGCGGCGTGGAGCATGGTCTCATCCGTCATGACATGTTTTGCGGCCACGTCTACCAGTTCGGCAAGGCTTGCCTGCACCATGTTCAGGGCGGGGGTGGTTTCGTTCACGAACACGCTTTTGGCCTTGTTCAGGCCCTCGTTGCGGGCTTCGTATTCGTGGATGAGGGTATCCAGCGCGGCAAGGGTGGCAGCCGCATACTGGCGCGTGTCCGCATGGTACAGTTGAACTGCCTCATCCCTTCTTCCGGCGCGGAGCATGTCGTTCAGTTGTGAACCGCTCTGGTGTAACTGCTTATGCGGGTCGTGCACGGCAGTGAGCAGCGAGGCGAGGGTCTGGTCTTTTTGGGCGCGCTCCTGTGTTTCCGAAGAATACATCCAGCGGCCCAGTGAACACTGGGTGTGGTCCAGCTGTACGCCCAACTGGGTTGCCTGCGTATCTGTAATGGTGGCAAGGACGTTGTTCATCCACTCCAGATGGTCAAGTTTTTTAACGTACATGAAGCTGAGCAGGGCATTATCCGCAGGGCGGTAGAGTTCCTTGATGGTAACGGCGGATTTGTGCAGCCGGGCGTGCGGCTCATCTATTTTCTGCAAGACGGGTATCAGCTGGGGAACCAGCCGTTCGGCCTCTTTGCGTTCTTCGCCGTAGTACCACTTGCCGAAACCGCAGAGTGTGTGATCGGTCTGCACGGTAAGAGTATGTACTGTATCGTCAGAAAGCAGCAGCTGTACCTGCTCAGCCCATTTCAGATGGTCGACAGTCCGTTGCACGGCATCGCCGCGCAATTTGTTGCCGGAGATAACTTCCTTGGCGTTGCCCACAATGGTGCCTATGCCCGTTACAGACCATGCGGCAAGGCCGAGGAGCAGAATGAGCACGCTGCCGAAGCCAACGGCGAACTTGCCCTTCAGGGTAATATCCTTCCAGTTCATGCACTTTCTCCAGAGTATACAAGATGCGGGATCGTTGCGTTCTTCAAAGATGCATGTACTTCAATTATCGAGATATTGAAATGATAATAACGGCGTTACGGTATGATAAAGCAGAGCACAAAAAAAAGGCCGTGCGTGAAGCACGGCCCTGTGTTGCGGCATACGGCGGATTACTTGGTGAGCAGTTTTGAGAAGCTTTCGATGACAGTTTTCAAAATGTCATCAGAGGATTCGATGAATCCGAAGTGCATAGCGCGGACAAGACCGACCATGGTGCTCATGAGCATGTCGGCGAATTCCTGCGAGGTGATATCGGCCCGTATGGTGCCTTCCGCTTTCCCCTCGTCTATGGCGTCTTTCATATAGTTTGTGACGTACGTGTATATCTCTTTGATGTTCAGAAAAACATCATCATTGCGTTGCCCGTACCGCGTAGGGGCATCGCGGAAGATAAGGCAGAACTCCATGTTGTTCTTTTTGACGAACACATAGAAGGACTTGATGACGGATTCCAGCTTTTCCAGCGCGTTTTCCGGTCCGCGTACTTCAAGATACTTTTCGATATCGCTGATAAGCTGGTTCTTCACGTTGTTGATGAGCGTGAGAAAAATATCGTCCTTGGTGCGGAAGTGGCGGAATATGGTGCCTTCTGCAACTCCGGCCTCTTTTGCCAGCAGGCTGGTGGGGGTGTTGTTGAAACCCCGCTCCGCAAACAGGCGGGCGGCGGTGTCGAGAATCACATCGCGTTTCATATGCTATCCCTTTTTATGGCTTGTCCTGTTGCGCCCGGTGGTTAGTGTGGCTGCCGCGAGCCTGAACGAGCATGTATTGCGCGCTGCCAAAACTCCGCAGGCTGTGCCGCAGTGCCGGAAGAGGCTGAAAAATACCGTTGCAACAGGGTGGTATGATTGAATCACTGTGTCGGATTGCGAGTGTTATATCGAGCAGCGGTAATCCATTATTTCTAAGTGTTCACTCACGCAGTGAGGGATACCTTCATCTTTTGCTGTTGTCAACGCATGCGGAAAAATCGGCTCCAGGCGCGCCCTGTGGGGTTTCGGTACGGGCGCGCGGCATCAGTGCTTCGTCATAGTCTGGTGCATGCGGTGGATGTCTGCCAGTGCCCGGCTGTTCCGGCTGACCATGTTTTCCAGATCGGGCAGCAGAGTGGTAACCGCTTCCAGATCGTCCGCTGTTGCGGCACGTTCTACGCAGCGGGCCATGCGTTCAAGGGCACGCAGGCCGAAACTGGCGGCTGAACCGCCTATTCTGCCCGTGGCCTCCTGCACGCCGAATGTGTTGGCGGCAGAGGCGTGTCTGTGCGCATCGTTCAGGGCCGAGGCGATGCTCTCCAGCAGGCCCGGTATCAGCGGAATGAGGCTGGTATCCAGATTGGGCACCAGAGCTGCGGGGGATGTGCCTTCTGGAGTGGGCGCGGGAGCAGAAGCGGCAGGGGGGATGGCTGCTTCAGACGCCTGTATCATTGGTGCGCCTTGCTGTTCTGGCGAGGCAGAAGTGTTGAGCAGGAGGGGGGGCGCATAAGAAGGCGGGTTGAATCGGGCCGCTGCGGCTTCCTGTGTTTCCGATGTTCCCGATGTTTCCGATGACACGGGCGTTTCTGACGCTCCGTTGCCACCAAAGGCGGAATACGGCATCTGCTGCCCGGCCGTATGGGCAACGCCGCGTGCACTGCTGTCGTGCGTATGAGGATGCACCGGGCCGGGGGTGTGCGGGTGGCCGGGGGCGTATGCGCTTCCGGAGCGGGTGCGTTCCGGCTGCGTGGCATGGGAAGGAGAGGGCTGGATGTGATGTTCTGCGGATTGCGGGGCGGCGTTTCCGGTCTCCGTCTCCGTCTCCGCGTCGTGCGCTGCAGAAGCTTGTGCCGTGCGGCGCAGGATGTGCGGCGGAACAAGACGCGTGAGCATTTCCAGCAGCCGTGTGCGCGAAATGGGCTTGGGAAGCGTGGCGGTGCAGCCCGCCTCATGCATGGAGCCGCTCTCTTCCGGACGGGAGGTGAGTGCCAGAATGGGCACGGCGTCGAGTCCGTTGCGTGATTCGAATTCGCGTATGGCCTTTACCGTGCGGGGGCCGCCCATGCCGGGCATGTCGGCATCGACCATAACGACGCCGCAGGGGTGCGCGGTATACAGGGCTGCGGCCTCTTCACCGGTTCGCGCCTCTATCATGACCAGCGGCAGTCCTTCCAGAAAGAAGCGGACAAGCTGGCGGTTGCTGGCTACATCGTCCGCAACGAGGAGATGATTTTCAAACTGTTTCGGAGGCTTGGCAAAGGGATGCGCTTCGTCCTCTTCATTCACAGCGGACATAAGCCTGCCGGGGGCAGGGGCGACCATGTCGCCGGGCAGCGGCGAAAGCCGGACAGAGAAGGATACTTCCGTGCCCTGATTGGGGCGGGAGTCCAGACAGATGCAGCCCCCCATGAGCCCGATAAGGTCGCGGGCAATGGGCAGGCCCAGTCCGGTGGCACCATAGCGCCCCGTTCCCGTGCCGGGATCGAGGCAGAATTCCCCGAGCACGTCGTACTGGTTCTGCAGGGGAATACTGATGCCGTTGTCCCGTATGCGGAACAGCAGATGCCCGGGGTTCGCGCTATCCGGCACCCGCGTAACACGGATGGAGACGGTGCCTTTGTCGGAAAACCGTATGGCGTTGCCGAGGATGTTCAGAAGAATCTGCATCAGCCGGTCGGCATCGCCGCTGTAGCGGATGCCCAGATGCGGGGCCATATACCATATAAGACTCAGCCCTTTCTGCTCTGCCTGCGGGAGGATGATGTCATGGGTTTCTATGAGCAGACGTTGCAGGTCAAAAGGCTTGTGGCGCAGCCGCAGGCGGCCTTTGTCCGCACGGTTCAGGTCCAGCAGGTCGTTGACCAGCGTGGAAAGATTGCCCGCTGCCGCCTGCAACGTACGGAGCTGTTCATGCCCGGTGTGGTTCAGTGCGGAGAGGGTGAGGTTTTCTGCAACATGCAGGATGGTGTTCAGCGGGGTGCGCAGGTCGTGGCTTACACGGGCAAGCAGTTCCCGAATGGCCTCCTGCCGCAACTGCTCCCGGCCGGGTGACGCAGCGGGGGCAGAAGGCTGCGCGGTGTGCGCGTTCTGCGCTGCACGCATGGGCCGGGCGGCGGGAACGGTTGTATCGGTCGTGACGCTTGAGCCGTTTGAGTTGGAGGGGGGCACGTGCTTACTCGGCTTGGTCGGAGTTGTCAGAACGTTGGGAACAACAGCGGCGGGCATAGCCTGCTTAGGAGTGCTCTGGCCAAGGAGGGCAGGAGCTTTTGCCGCTGCAGCCGAAGCAGGCGCGGATTGGGGGGTGGCGGCTGTGGCGGGAATGCCCTGCAACACAGGCGGCAGATCGTCAAGCTCTGAAAATGCAGGTGCAGCAAAGAGGGGGAGGGGCTTGCCCGACTCCCTTACCCGGGGAATGCCCACCAGCGGCGTGAGCAGGAGCAGTCCGGCAGCGACTCCGCACAGGGGCAGCAGCGACGCCAGACGCGCCTGATCCGGTGAATCTGCGGGCAGCAGCGAAAGCACGGCTCCCGATGCAGTAATGAGGCAGGCAAGGAGGAATCGCTTGGCTCCCGGAACGGGTTGCAGGCTGCATGAAATAGCGGGAAAAGCCGCGAGGAGAGCGAGAAGCGGCCACAGGGGGAGCAGGCGCACAAGGCTGCCGCATCCGGGAATGAGCGGAAGAACCACAAGCAGCGCCCCCAGCAGGGAGAGGGCACGGAAGATTTCGTCATTGCCGGGGCTGTTTTTCCATGTGCCGAGTATGTGCCTTCCCACGTGGGGGAGCAGAACAAGCGCAAGACCGGGGGTAAGGATGGACCACGCGGCGGAAAAGGGCAGGCCTCCGGCGGGGGCGGGAGCGGGGCCCGCTATGGAATGGATAAGCCCGAGCGCGCCGTACAGGGCCAGCCAGAAGCGGCTTTCGCCCCGGCCCATGGCCATGAGAAGAAAATTGAGCAGAATGAGTCCCGCCATGACGCCCTGCACCACGGTGGTTCGCATAAACGGTTCTTCCCGTACAGGTTCGGCTGCCTTGCGCATGTGCAGGGTGGGGTGGAACCACGGTGTGGGCGGGCCGGGTATGCGAATGTAGCAAACTATAGAGCCGGACTGCGGAGCGGGAAGCGGCAGCAGTTTTGAACCGTCTGAGGAGAACTCCTTCCAGCCCGTGGGCCATGCGGCTGCGTCGTCATCGTATTGAGGAACAAAGAGCGTTACTGGGCCGGGCTGCGCGCCGCCCATATCCATGACAGGGTACAGGCCTTCCTGCGCCAGTCTTCCGCCTTTGTCCGCCTCCAGCCTTACGCGAAGCCATGTGGCACCGGAGTTGGCGTTTACATCGCGCAGGGCGAGCGGGGCGAAACTGCGGATGAAGGCTGCGGAAGTTACCTGCTCAGGAGTGAACAGCCCCTTGGGGTCTGAGAGGGCATCCAGATGCGGAATGAGGCGCAACGAATCCTGAACGGTAGACAGGGCTACCGGCTGGCTGGCAACGGTTGCCTGCGCCTGCTGATTCCATGGGAACAGGAGCAGGAAGAGGATCAGGGCAAGCCTGCGGCAGGGGTAAAGGTCGGTCATGTGGTTCCTGTCTCGGTTACGTGAGAGAAGATAGTCGTTTGTAGAAGGTTGTCACGTAATTGTCCATGCTGGCGATATGCCGGGCGCAGTGCGTCCCCGGTGGTAAAACACCGCCCCCGACCATAAGTGCATGGCCGGGGGCGGCACGCAAAGGCGTGCAGTGGCACGGGCAGAGGCTGCGGAGGATATGCCCGGCGGCAAATGCTTCCCGGAACAGTGGTCCTTCACCTGCGGGAGCATCCTGCCGCTGTTAGCGCGAAAGCTGCTGTATCATGGCAGAGAGTGGCTGCCCGCCGGGGGCGGTTGCCTTGGGGTTTATGCGCAGCAGGTCTTCCCATGCGGCAATGGCTTCATCCTTGCGGTCAAGGTCGTGGTACAGGACGATTCCCTTGTTGAAACGCGACTGCTCATGGGCGGGATTCTGGCGGATAACCTCGTTAAACAGCTCCACGGCGCGCTCGGGCTGGCCGTCACGACGGTACATGACTCCAAGGTCGGTCATGACATCGGGGTTGCCGGGGGCCAGCTCAAGCGCCTTCGTATAGGCTGTGATGGCGGCCTTGGGGCGGTTGGTGTCGAAGTAGGCGTGGCCGAGCATGGCCCAGGCATCGGCGTTGTCCGGTGCTTCGCGCGTCATCTTCTCGTATTTGAGAATGGCGGCGGCAAGGCCGGGGTCCACTTCCTGCGTCTGCGCCGGCTGTATCGGTTGGCCGGGCTGCGGTGCGGATGTTGATGATACCGGCGTGGGGGCGTAGACGCTGGTAAGCAGGTTACCCATATAAAGGCCCAGCGCCAGCGCAATGATAACGGCAGTGTACAGCGTACCCTTGGTTACGTAGCGCCCCTCCTGAACCTGCCTTGCTATGTCCTGCAATTCCTGTTTGCTCATGGTCATGAAAAAACCCCTTTGCGTTGTGCCCATGCCCATTCAACATAGAGCTGTTGTATGGAGTTTGCCGGATGTTTGCCGGATGTTTGGCGAACGCCCGTCAGGTGCCAGTAAGGTGCTTGGGCAGCTTGTCTTTTATCTTGTGGTGGGTCTGTATATCATGCCGCTGCCCGGTGGCAATGTCGTTCGGAGAGAACGCTGAGGTTGTGGCGTGGTTAATCTAAATAAGTCAGCATGTTGCTGGGTGGTGTAAAAAAAGAATCCACCAATGTGCTCATCGCGCAAAGAATCGCGCAAAAAACCAGTTGACGGGTGGGTGGGATTTGCGTAGAACCCGCTTCCCTGCTTCGGAAGGGACTGCTCATTGACACGACGGGTTTTGCATCCCCTTAATATAGTTGGCAAACGATCATTGATCGGGCTGGCACGGCGGAAGGGACACCGGAAAGAAAGTTTGCGAAAACTGCTTGACGGATGCCACGAAGCCGGGTAGAAGCTGCCTCTCGCTTCGGCGGGAAGGTTTTTGCCCTGAACGGGG